>JBJEJN010000121.1:0-2149 GCA_051878085.1 Aristaeellaceae bacterium
AGAACCTTGAAAACTACACATCTGGTTACGGGTACATATCCCTCGCAGGCGAGCGGGCGGCGGCGTCTGATCCGCCATGACTGCCGTGGCTGGCAGAACGCGACGACCCTGCGAGGGGCCAATGATACTTCTTCACGGCCTCCCACAGACTAGAGGGGGAGTTCCTGCGGTGCACGCCAGCTCGGGGAGCAGCGGCATCTGCGGGGCTATGGTGCGGCCTGGCTGGCTGCAGCCCGTAACCGTTTTCTTTTGATGACTCGTCATGATTGGATAGATATTAGCCGTATCCTTGCCTCCCATCACCGGGAGGATTACAATATGGGTACGTGCTGGTCATTTTGTGGAAAGGAGAATGAAGATGGAAGCAGTCAACTCTTGCAATGAGACCGTCCAGCGTACCTACACCGCAGAACAGGTTTCAAAAATTCTGGGTGTAAGCCTTCGCAAAGCCTATGATCTCTGCGAAACGACGACGGAATTTAAGGTGCTTCGGCTCGGGAAGCGTTGCGTCAGGATTCATAAAGAGTCCTTTGATCACTGGCTGAACGACCAGTTCAACGCTCTCTGATCCGCAGCCCATGAAAGGATGAGGATTATGGCAACCTATACGGTCAGAGGCAATTCCCACAATGTGGTTTACACCTACTTCGATGAACTCGGGCACAGGAAGCAGATCTGGGAGACCTATATGACGGAGGTTGAAGCGCTGAAGCGGAAGGCATACATTGATTCGCTTCAGAAAAACCAGCTCCGCTCTGAGGTCACCAAGGAAGCGCTCGAATACAGGCGCCGCAGCATGATTGCAAAGGCGGTATCTGAACAGATGAAGCCCGATAATCCTGTTCCGATGCCGCATGGCATCCGGAATGCGGACAATACTCAAAAGACCTACCGCGAATTTGCAGAGAAGTGGCTGCCCTTCCACGTTCGGAAGAAGTGGCTTTCGCCGAATACTTACGACAGCTATCGTCAGAATCTGGAGAATCACATTCTGCCGTACTTCGGCGATATGGTTATGAGCCGGATTACTTCGGAGGACGTGGATGATTTTCTGGATGCACTCAGCCGCAAGCCCTGCAAGGGGCCAAAGAGCTATGGCAAAGCTCCCGGCAGTGCGCCGACGCTTTCATCATCGTCCATCAAGAAGTGCTACGTCGTCCTGACGGCAGGCTTTCCAACGGCGCTGAAGTGGGGATACATCCAGAGGATTCCCGAAACGACGGCCCCGGTGGAAAAGACGCAGAAGCGCCGCGCATGGTCGCCGGAGCAGGTCTCGAAGATACTGGATTCCATCAAGGACGACAGGCTGATTCATCTGGCCATTCATCTCGGCTTCGTCTGCTCACTGCGCGAGGGCGAGGTGGCAGGCATCGACGTAAAGACGATCAATTTGAAGGAGGGCAGCCTTTGGATCTCCCGTCAGGTTCAGCGCGTATCGGACGATTCGATTCGGGAGCTTCCGAAGGAAGAACTGATCGAGGTCTTTCCAAAGAAGGTCGCGGGCAGCAAAAGCTCACTGATCCTGAAGTCCCCAAAGACGGCGGGCAGCCACAGAAAGCAGTACCTGACGGTCCCGCTGATTCACGAGATCGCGGAGCGGCTTCAGGACATCCAGCGCTGCAAGGACTTCTTCCGCGAGGAGTATCACGATCACGGCCTGTTGATCTGCCAGCCGGACGGCACGCCGCTTGACCCCTGCTATCTGGTGCGCGGCTTCCGCAAATGCCAGCAGGAGATGGGAATCCCCGAATCGGAGCGAATCGACTTTCAGGGATTGCGGAAGTCGGGACAGATGCACAAGGTTCGGCTGACGCAGAACAATTACCAGCTCGTGGCCGACAACGCTGGCCAGTCCCCCGAGGTGCTCATGAGCAACTACAACGAGGTTCTGGATTCGGAAAAGCGGGCGCTGGCAAAAATGGTGGAGGCGAGCTTCTATCCAGGCCAGCAAAACGAGCGTTTAGCAGACGACGATCCGTCCATCGTCCTGCAAAAATTGCAACAGAACCCCGAATTGGTTCAGCAGCTGCTGCAGAGTCTGCTAAACGGCGCAGTCCATGCGCACGGAAGCGTCTGACATCAAAATTTCCAGCGTTTAGCTGGAAGTTTAGCAGACCGGACGCCGGGTTAGCAATGTATAGTATACATT
>JBJEJN010000122.1:0-2140 GCA_051878085.1 Aristaeellaceae bacterium
CCCCCCGAATGAGAGTCCAGAGAGCCGAAGGCTCTTTGGCGAGGGCCTGGGGCGAGGAGCCCCAGCGTTCCCCCTCACTCAGTCACTTTATACCGCCACTGGCGCGCGCGATCACCCGCGCTCAGAATCTTCTTGCGCATGCGCAGATTCTTGGGGGTGATCTCCAGCAGCTCGTCGTCGTCGATGAACTCCAGGCATTCCTCCAGGGTCAGGGGATGCACGGAGATCAGCCGCATCGCGTCCTCCGAGGCGGAGGCGTTGCGCATGTTGGTCACGTGCTTCTGCTTGCACACGTTGACCACCAGATCGTCCGGGCGGGCATTCTGACCTACAATCATGCCCTCGTACACGTTCTGCTGTGCGCCGATGAACAGCGTGCCGCGCTCCTGGGCGTAGAACAGGCCGTAGGAGGTGGACACGCCCGTCTCGTGAGCCACCAGCGCGCCCACGTTGCGGTGGGGAATGTCGCCCTTCACCGGCTCGTAGCGCTCAAACACGCTGGACATGATGCCCTCGCCCCGGGTGTCGGTCATGAACTCGCTCCGGTAGCCGAACAGGCCACGGGAGGGCACCAGGAACTCCAGCCGCACACGGTCAAGACCCGACATGTGCTCCAGCACGCCCCGGCGGCGGCCGATCTTCTCAATCACCGCGCCCGCGCTGGCCTGGGGCGTGTCAACCACCAGACGCTCCACAGGCTCGCACTTCACGCCGTCGATCATCTTGTAAATGACCTGGGGCTTGGACACGGCAAACTCATAGCCCTGGCGGCGCATGTTCTCAATCAGGATGGACAGATGCAATTCGCCCCGGCCGCAGACCTCGAAGGCGTCGGTGGAGTCCGTGTCGTTGACGCGCAGGGACACGTCCGTCTGCAGCTCCCGCATCAGCCGCGCCCGCAGATGGCGGCTGGTGACGTACTGTCCCTCGCGGCCGGCGAAGGGGCTGTCGTTGACGCAGAAGGTCATGGTCACCGTGGGCTCGGAAATCTTCACGAAGGGCAGACCCTCCACGCAGGCGGGATCGCACACCGTGTCGCCGATGGACAGATCCTCCATGCCGAAGAGCGCCACAATGTCGCCCATGCCCACCTCCTTGGCGGGGGTGCGCTTCAGGCCGTCGTACTGGTACAGGCCGCCCAGACGCCATTGCGGGCTGGTCACGCCCGTCTCCAGGTTGGTGTGGATGACGTTCATGCCCTCCTTGAAGCAGCCGCGGGTCACGCGGCCCACGCCGATGCGGCCCACATACTCGCTGTAGTCGATGGTGGAAATCAGCACCTGGGCAGGGCCGTCGGGATCGCCCTCGGGGGCGGGGATGTACTTGAGGATCGCGTCGAACAGGGGGCGCAGATCCTGACCGGGCTGCTCCAGGTCGAGGGTCGCGGTGCCCTTGCGGGCGGATACGTACAGGATGGGGTTGTCCAGCAGGGTCTCGTCAGCGCCCAGGTCGATGAGCAGATCCAGCAGCTCGTTCACGACCTCCTCGCAGCGGGCGTCGGGACGATCCACCTTGTTGATGACCATCAGCACCTTGAGCTTGAGCTCCAGGGCCTTCTTCAGCACGAAGCGGGTCTGGGGCATGGGGCCCTCGAAGGAGTCCACCAGCAGCAGCACGCCGTCGACCATCTTCAGCACGCGCTCCACCTCGCCGCCGAAGTCCGCGTGGCCGGGGGTGTCAACGATGTTGATCTTGGTGGAGCCGTAATGCACGGCGGTGTTCTTGGCCAGGATGGTGATGCCGCGCTCGCGCTCCAGGTCGTTGGAGTCCATGACGCGGTCGACGGTCTGCTGGTTTTCGCGGTAGACGCCGCCCTGCTTGAGCATCTGATCCACCAGGGTGGTCTTGCCGTGGTCGACGTGGGCGATGATGGCGATATTCCGGATATCTTCACGAATCAATTCAAACAACTCCTTCCCAGAGGCTCTGCCTCTGGACTCCGCTTAAGGGGTGCATACCCCTTAAGAATCCCATTCGGGTGGGGTAGGTCGGGGCACGGCTCGCGACAGGCGAGCCACGCCGCATGGGATCCCGCCGCGCGGAGGGCGCGGTGCGACGCGCAACATGCGGGTTACGAGGGGCCATCGGCCCCTCGGACTCCCCACGGAACGGACAAGCAACATGGCTGCGGACTAAAAAT
>JBJEJN010000123.1:0-2127 GCA_051878085.1 Aristaeellaceae bacterium
TCTCTCCGCATCCTTCGGCGCGATGCGCAGCTGCACCAGCGCGCCCTGCCCGTCGAACACGGCCTCCTCCACCGTCAGCTTCACCAAATCATTCTCCACGGAACCCAGGTTCGTGCCCACCAGCTCCTGCGCGCCCTCCAGCGGCACGATGGGGTCGGCGCTGTCCAGCATGTGGAACACGCCCAGCTGGGATGCTGCAATGCCCGCGCCCGCCAGCAGCGCGACGATGAGTGCCGCAGCCAGCAGTATTGCCGTATAATTCTTTCTCTTCTTCATATCCCTTTCCTCCAGTCCGTCCAGCGTGGAGCGCAGCCGGAGGTGAAAGTCCTCGTCAACCTCGCCAAAGGCGTTCTGCCAATCCGTTCGCTTCATTTGTCTTCCTCCTCCAGCAGTGCTCTCAGTTTTCGCTTAGCGCGCGCAATCCGCGATTTCACCGTGCCCTCGGGGATGCGCAGGATTTTTGCGATCTCCCGCACCCGGTAGCCCTCCATATAGCACAGCAACAGCGGCAGCCGCAGCGCCTCGTCCAGCGCCAGTAGCGCATCCCGCAGCGCCCGGCTTCCATCCTCCTGCGGCGCGGCACGCTCCGGAAGCTCGTCCACCGGCGCGATTCGCCGCCGCGCGCTCTGCATGTTGTGGCATTCGTTGATCAGAATCCGCGTCAGCCAGGTCTCGAAGTACTCCTCCCGGCGCAGGCGGTCCAGGTTCTGCCACGCCTTCAGCACGGCCTCCTGCACCGCGTCCAAACGATCCTGCGGTTCACGCAGCATGCCGCAGCTGATGCGGTACAGCCGTCCCTCCACCGCCAGCACCCGACGGGAAAACTCCTGCTTGTCCATGCGTCTGCGAATTCCTTTCGTGAAAGTGCAAACCCGATCGATCCAGTTTACACCCATTAGACGTTTGCGCACCCGCTTTGGATTTTGGCGCGCGGATTTTTGTCAACATTTTACTTGCAAAAGCTGCGCCGGGGCGCTATAATGGAGTCAATCAAAGAGTGCAACGAGGAAAAATGTGACCGCTTCAAGCGCATAGAGAGCCGGGGATGGTGGAAATCCGGCGGCAGCGGCGGTCGTTCCGCTTTCCCAGCGTCCGGTGAGGAGCCGGAGGGTCTGCGCCCCTTAGCGCGCATCGAGTGGCCGCACTTGCGGCAATTTGGGTGGCAACGCGGAGTCTTCCGTCCCATACAGCAGGGACGGCGGGCTTTTTCTTTTGCACCGAAGCACAATTGGAGGGAAACCAACATGATCGACATCAATCTGATCCGCACGAATCCCGATCTCGTTCGCGAGAACATCAAGAAGAAGTTCCAGGATGAAAAGCTCGTTCTGGTGGACGAGGTCATCGCCCTGGACAAGCAGAACCGCGAGGCGATTCAGCGCGCCGACTACCTGCGCTCCCAGCGCAACAAGATCTCCAAGATGATCGGCGGCCTGATGGCCAAGGGTCAGAAGGAGGAGGCCGAGGCCGCCAAACAGCAGGTCAAGGACATGCAGGACGAGCTGGCCGCCCTGGAAGTGAAAGAAGAGGATCTGGCCGCCGAGATCAGGAAGCGCATGATGGTCATTCCGAACATCATCGACGAATCCGTGCCGATCGGCAAGGACGACTCCGAGAACGTGGAGAACGAGCGCTTCGGCGAGCCGGTGGTGCCGGACTTCGAGGTTCCCTACCACGTGGACATCATGGAGAAGCTGGACGGCATCGATCTGGATGCGGCCCGTCGCACCAGCGGCAACGGCTTCTACTACCTGAAGGGCGACATCGCGCGCCTGCACAGCGCCATCCTGTCCTACGCCCGCGACTTCATGATCGACCGCGGCTTCACCTACTACATCCCGCCCTTCATGATCCGCTCCAGCGTGGTCAACGGCGTGATGTCCTTCGCCGAGATGGAGAACATGATGTACAAGATCGAGGGCGAGGATCTCTACCTGATCGGCACCAGCGAGCACTCCATGATCGGCAAGTTCATCGACACCATCCTGGACGAGAAGGATCTGCCCCAGACCCTGACCAGCTACTCCCCCTGCTTCCGCAAGGAGGTCGGCGCCCACGGCATCGAGGAGCGCGGCGTGTACCGCATCCACCAGTTCGAGAAGCAGGAGATGATCGTGGTCTGCAAGC
>JBJEJN010000124.1:0-10215 GCA_051878085.1 Aristaeellaceae bacterium
AGGTGGGCCTGCTGCCGGAGCACGCCAACCGCTATCCCCACGAATTCTCCGGCGGACAGCGCCAGCGCATCGGCGTGGCGCGGGCCATCATCATGGAGCCCAAGATGATCATCGCCGACGAGCCGGTGTCCGCGCTGGACGTGTCCATACAGGCGCAGGTCATCAACCTGCTGGGACAGCTGCGCGAGGAGACGGGCATCTCCATCCTGTTCATCGCCCACGACCTGTCGGTGGTCAAGTATTTCTCCGACCGCATCGGCGTGATGTACTTCGGGCATCTGGTGGAGCTGGCGACCTCGGACGAGCTGTTCGCCCGCCCGCTGCACGGCTACACCCGGGCGCTGCTGTCGGCCATTCCCATGCCCGATCCGCACTATGAGAAGCGCCGCCGCCGCATCGTCTACCAGCAGCCGGAGTACAGCCCTGAGGAGCAGCAGAGCCTTGCGCTGCGGGAGATTTTCCCGGGCCACTTCGTGCGCTGCACCGAGGCCGAGGCGGAAGCGTTTCGGAGGCAGGCGTGAGGCGGCATCTGGGCAAGCTGATCGCCCTGCTGTGCGGAGCGGTTCTGTTCGTGCTCAGCCTGCTCTATCAGAATCCCACGCAGATCTCCGGCGCAAGGGAGTGGCTGTGCATCCTGAGCAACGCTTGTCTGCTGCCCGGTGTGCTGCTCAGCGGCCTCAGCGCCCTGCTGTGGGTCTCCGGCGAGGGCCTGTTCGACGGCCTGCGCTACACCATGTCCAGCCTGATGGCGCGGCTGCGCGGCGTGGACAAGAGGTATGCCTCCTATTTCGACTACACCCAGCGAGAGAAGCGCAAGCGCACGGGTAATCCGCTGCTGCTGCCCGGCCTGTTCTTCCTCGCTGCGGCGATCCTGATGACGCTATTGTACTATCTGTAAGACGAACCGTCCTCCTTCCGATTCCGTTCGGTGGGGGACGGTTCATTTTGCATATGGACAGCGTTTCCGGAAACAAGTGCGCCCCCTGCGCGAGATGCTGACTCGCACAGGGGGCGCGGTTCGTATGGCTTGGTGTGGGGCTTACTTCTTGTGGCCGATGCGGGACAGGAAGGGGATCTGCACCTTCTGCTTGGAGATTACGTCGAAGGCGACGGCCGCCAGCAGAACCAGGCCCTTGACGACCTGCTGGGCATCCTGGGAGATGCCCAGGATGGACATGGCGTTGTTCAGCACGCCCATGATGAGCGCACCGATGAGCGCGCCGCCCACGGTGCCCACGCCGCCGTAGGCGGAGGCGCCGCCGATGTAGCAGGAGCCGATGGCGTCCAGCTCAAAGCTCTGGCCTGCCTGCGGGGACGCGCCGTTCAGGCGGGCGGAGAAGGTGATGCCGGCCACCGCCGCCAGGAAGGACATGTTCACATAGGCCAGGAAGAGCATGCGGTTGGTGTTGACGCCGGAGAGCTGGGCAGCCTTCTCGTTGCCGCCGATGGCGTAGAGATGGCGGCCCATGACGGTCTTGCTGGTGATGAAGCTGTACACCAGCAGCACGATGGCCAGCGTGATGAACACGGTGGGGATGCCGCGATAGCGGGACAGGGTGTAGAACAGCCAGAGCACCGCCGCGGCGATGATCACGGAGCGCAGCACGGTGGACACGATGGACTCCAGCTCATAGCCCTTCTTTTTGCGGTTGATGCGGTTGTAGAACTGCAGCGCGACGTAGACCACGGCCATGAGGATGCCCACGACCAGGCAGATGGTCTTGCGGCTGTCGGCGGTGCCGATGAAGCCGGTGGTGAGCAGCATGTAGGAATCCGGGAAGGGCGAGATGGTCAGGCCCTTGAGGATCATCAGGGTCAGTCCTCGGAAGACCAGCTGGCCGGACAGGGTGACGATGAACGCCGGGATGCGCACGTAGGCGATCCAGAAGCCCTGCCAGAAGCCGATCAGGATGCCGATCAGCAGGCACAGGATCACGGAGAGATAGGTATTCCAGCCCCAGGTGATGATAAACGTGCCCGCGCAGGCGCCGATGAGCGCCACGGTGGAGCCTACGGCCAGGTCGATGTTGCCGCCCGTCAGGATGCACAGCAGCATGCCGACGGCCAGAATGACGATGTAGGCGTTCTGGTTGATGAGGTTGGAAACGTTCATGGGCTTGATCAGGATGCCACCGGTGAGGATGGTGCCCAGCACGATAATGGCAACCAGAACGATCAGCATCATGTACTGCTTCAGAAGTTGGGTTACGGACAGTTTCTTATTCATTTGCCGATCTCTCCCTTGCTCGCCTGCATAATCCGATCCATGATCTTCTCCTGCGTGGCCTCCTCGCGGGTGAATTCGCCCACGATCTTGCCCTCGCACATCACATAGGTTCGGTCGCACATGCCCAGAATCTCAGGCAGTTCCGAGGAAACCATCAGAACCGACTTGCCCTGGGCGACCAGATCGTTGATGATGCAGTAAATTTCGTATTTTGCGTTGACGTCGATGCCTCGGGTGGGCTCGTCCAGCATCATGATGTCCGGCTGCGCGAACATCCACTTGCCGATGAGCACCTTCTGCTGGTTGCCGCCGGACAGATTGCCCACGGTCTGCTCCACGCTCGGCGCCTTGACGCCCAGCTTCTTCTTGTACTCGTCCGCCGCCTGGTACTCCTTGTCAACGTCCACCACGCCGCGCTCGCTGACGAAGTCCAGCCGCGCCAGGGTGGTGTTGTGCTTGATGGAGTCGCTCAGCACCAGGCCGTCGCCCTTTCTGTCCTCGGTGATGTAGGCAAGGCCCGCCTGAATCGCCTCGGACACGCTGTTCAAGTAGACCTCCTTGCCGTCGATCAGCAACTGGCCGGAGATCTTCGTGCCGTAGGCGCGTCCAAACACGCTCTTGCACAGCTCGGTGCGGCCCGCGCCGATCAGGCCCGCGATGCCCACGACCTCGCCCTTGCGCAGCGTGATGGATACGTCGTCCACGACCTTGCGCTCGGTGTAGAGGGGATGGTAGACCGTCCAGTTCCGAACCTCCATGGACACCTCGCCCACATTGGGCTGTCGCGGCGGGAAGCGGTTGGTGAGGTCGCGGCCCACCATGCCCTTGATGATGCGGGGCTCGGAGATCTCGCCGGCGTTCTTGTCCAGCGTCTCGATGGTGGAGCCGTCGCGGATGATGGTGATCTTGTCCGCCACGTAGGCGATCTCGTTGAGCTTGTGGGAGATGATGATCGAGGTGATGTTCTTCTCCTTGCGCAGACGCAGCAGCAGATCCAGCAGGTTCTGCGCGTCCTGCTCGTTCAGCGAGGAGGTGGGCTCGTCCAGGATCAGCAGGCGCACATCCTTGGCCAGCGCCTTGGCGATTTCCACCAGCTGCTGCTTGCCCACGCCGATGTCCTTGATCAGCGTGTTGGGATTTTCGTGAAGGCCCACGACCTGAAGATACTGCGCGGCCCGCGCGTAGGTCTCGTCCCAGTCGATCATGCCGCGGCGGGCGCGCTCGTTGCCCAGGAACATGTTCTCCGCAATGGAGAGGTAGGGCACCAGCGCCAGCTCCTGATGGATGATGACGATGCCCAGCTTCTCCGAATCCTTGATGGTCTGGTGGCGGCACTCCTTGCCGTCATAAATAATTTGGCCCTCGTAGCTTCCATAGGGATGGATGCCGGAGAGCACCTTCATCAGCGTGCTTTTTCCAGCGCCGTTTTCGCCGCAGATCGCGTGGATTTCGCCCTCTTCCACCACGAGATTGACGTTCGACAGCGCTTTCACGCCCGGAAATTCCTTGGTGATGGATCGCATTTCCAAAAGCGTTTTGGCCATTCGTGTTCCCCCTTTTCATTCACCGGAAGTGCATCCGGTGAAGCGCGGAGCCGACGCATGCCGCGTTCCGCGCATTTTTTCAGGCCGCATAGGCGGCTTGAACAGCAAAGGGCGGATATAATCCGCCCTCTGCACGATTGACTTGGAATTAGCCAGCCAGCTGGTCAGCGGTGTAGTAACCGGAGTCGATCAGCAGCTCCTGATAGTTGTTGACGTCCGCGAACACGGGCTCGCAGAGGTAGGACGGAACGACCTTCACGCCGTTGTCATAGGTCTCGGTGTCGTTGACCGGAACTTCCTCGCCGGACAGGATTGCGTCCACCATCTTGACGACCTGGGTTGCCAGAGTGCGGGTATCCTTGAACACGGACATGGCCTGATAGCCGGCGATGATGTTCTTGGTGTTGGTCACGTCGCAGTCCTGACCGGTGATGACCGGGAACTCCTCGAGGGTGAAGCCAGCGGCCTTCAGGGAGTTGGTGATGCCCAGAGCCAGGGAATCGTTGGGGGAGAGCACGATGTCCGGGGCAACGCCGTCGGAGTAGTAGGCGGTCAGCAGGTTGTCCATGCGGGCCTGAGCATCGTCGGTGCCCCAGCCCAGGATGGCGCAGGTCTGGAAGTCGGTCTGGCCGGACTTCACAACCAGCTTGCCGGACTCAACGTAGGGGCTCAGCACGTCCCAAGCGCCCTGATAGAAGTACAGCGCGTTGTTGTCGTCCGGGGAGCCTGCAAAGACCTCCATGGTGTAGGTCTCGGCGGTGTTGTCCAGATCGAACTTCTCCTTGATGAAGTTGCCCTGGATGGTGCCGACCATGTAGTTGTCGAAGGTGGCATAGTAGTCCACGGCGTCGGTGTCGGTGAGCAGGCGGTCATAGGCGATGACCGGGATGCCCTCTTCCTTCGCGGAGGCCAGCACGGTGCCCAGCGCGGAGCCGTCGATGGAGGCGACGACCAGAGCGTCAACCTCGTTGAGGATCATGTTCTCAATGTCGGAAACCTGCTTGGCAACCTCGTTGTTGGAGTAGGTCAGGATGACCTCGTAGCCGGCCTCTTCCAGCTGGGCCTTCATGTTGGCGCCATCCTGGTTCCAACGCTGCAGGTCCTGGGTGGGCATTGCAACGCCGACCTTGCCTTCCGCGAGCGCAGCGCCGGCCAGAACCAGCATTGCGACCAGAACGAGAGAGAGAATCTTCTTCATAGTTCCATTCCTCCTTGAAAATATATCTAAGGGCTCCTGCCCCAGATAGCAAAACAAGTTCAGATCATATTGTAACATATTATATACACAGTGTCAATCAAAAATTCTACAAACTGCTGATTTTTGGTCGTTTTGCGTCTTTCCGGACGTTGGCGGGGCTGGAAGGATGGCGTCGGACGCGCGCTTTCGGAGATCGCTGTCGCCGCCTTTGAGGCAGGTATGCGGAAGGAAAAGCATGCGGTTTATAGAGTTCAGGAATGAGAAAACCCTCCACCGCAGATGCGGCGGAGGGTTTTCTTGTAGAATGCCACCCAAAGACAATCGCTTTGAAGTGAAAATCTGCAATCAGCGCTTGGAGAACTGGGGTGCGCGACGTGCAGCCTTGAGGCCGTACTTCTTGCGCTCCTTCATGCGCGGGTCGCGGGTCAGATAGCCGGCCTTCTTGACGATCGGCTTGTAGGCCTCATCTGCCTTGACGAGAGCGCGGGCGATGCCGTGACGGATTGCGCCGGCCTGGCCGGTGAAGCCGCCGCCCTTGCAGTTGACGATGACGTCGAACTTGCCAGCGGTCTCGGTCAGGTTCAGGGGCTGACGGACGACCATCTTCAGGGTCTCATAGCCGAAGTACTCGTCCAGGGAGCGCTTGTTGATGATGATGTTACCCTCGCCGGGGATCAGACGAACGCGAGCGATCGCCTTTTTTCTTCTGCCAACGGCATGGAAGCAAACAGTGTTAGCCATTTTTCGTCCTCCTCCCTAATCACAGCTTGAGCAGCTCGGGCTTCTGGGCCTGCTGCTTGTGCTCAGCGCCGGTGTACACGAACAGCTTCTTCGCCATCGCGTAGCCGAGGGGTCCCTTCGGCAGCATGCGGCGAACGGCCTCGCGGAACGCGAAATCGCTCTTCTTGGCCATCAGACGGCGGTAGGGGATCTCCTTCAGACCGCCCGGATAGCCGGTGTGATAGCGGTACATCTTGTCGTCCAGCTTCTTGCCGGTCAGCACCATCTTGTCGGTGTTGATGACGATGATGAAGTCGCCGCAATCGCAGTTGGGGGTGAAGGTGGGCTTATGCTTGCCGCGGAGCATGGAAGCAACCTGAGAAGCCAGGCGGCCGAGAACCATGCCCTCTGCGTCGATGACGTACCACTTACGCTCGACGTTCTGGGGATTCGCCATATAAGTACTCACGAGTAATTCCTCCAAATAAGTTCTCAATGCTTTTGCGAAAAAGTGTGGTCAGGACTTTTGCGCATCATGCCTTAAGCTCGGGGCTAGTGAGCGTATTGACACAAGATGTATTATAGCCCATTTTCGTTCCAAGATCAATGAAAAAATGCGGAAATTTCATAATTTAACATCCATAAACGTCCCGGCTGTCGCTCTTTGAGGGCAGCAGCGCACGCAGAATGCCCGCGAGCGCCGACACCGCACCGAGAAAGATCAGTCCGGCGCTCAGATAGAAGCCCGGCACACCCCACAGCGCGGTCAGCGCGACGAAGGGTGTGCGCAGGGACAGAACCTCCTGCTGCTGGCGCTGGAGCGCGGCGTTTCCCGCCAGTTGAACCATCAGATAAAGAAGCGCGCAGAACAGGCCCGTGCCGCAGGGGCTGGTCCGACTGCCCGTCATGCGCACCGTGACCCCTGCCGACAGCGCCGTACTCATGCAGGCGCACAGCGCGCCCAGGATCAGCGCTCCGGGCAGGCTGTCCGCAAGCCGGAGATCCACGACGAACTGGAGACGCGCGGGATCCGGCCTGCCGCCGAAGCGCCAGAGCGCAAGCTCCAGCATCAGCAGCAGCGTCAGATACGCGCCGCCCACGCAGACCAGCGCGCCGTCACCCAGCGCGGCGATGATCCCGGAAAGCAGCAGCGCCGCCAGCGCGCCAATCAGAGCCGCGCGGCGCAGCGGAAGCGCCAGCGCGCCGACCTTGGCCGCAGCGCTCAACAGCAGAACCGCCGCGACCAGCAGCGCTATGGCGTACAGTCCGCCGATGAGCTTCCCGGCGTGACAGCCCAGCAGCCGCCGGTACACCCCAGGGAGGCGGTGTGCACCTGTGCGCCGCTTCAGGTGGCAGAGCATCGCCATCAGCAGCCCGTAGACCAGCGCTGAAAACACTGCGCCCAGCCAGGACGCATGCACGGTCTGTGCGTAGAACACCGCCTGGGTGCGCCCGGAGGCGAAGCCCAGCCCGGTTCCCACCGCCGTGACCGCGACGGCCGATCTGAAATCCTCGCGTGTGCGCATGCAATCCCCTCCGAGGCAGCATATGCGCTGCGTTCAGGGGATCATGCGGCGGCCTTGGCCTCCTCGATCAGCTGCTCCGCCGTCTTGTCCACGGGGGTCTCTACCTCCGGCACGTAGTCGTCCAGCGTGGGATGCTCGGCCTGTTCCTCCTCCGCGTCCAGCTCCGGCGGGCGGGTCGGCACCTCTGCTGTCTCAGCGAACATTGGATCCGGTTCCTCGGAGTTCAGCTCCGCGCCGCTGAGGAAGCCAAAGGTTCCCTGCACCACGGCATAGCCCAGGTACGCAAGCGCCGCGATGACGATCAGCGCCACCGCCAGCCTGATCCACTTTTCCATCTTTCCTCCATTCACAGGCGAGGCCGTCCGCGCAAAACGACGGACGGCCCAGACCGCTGACAAAGCCCACAAACGCAAAAATGCCGACCGAAATAATGAAATTGGTTGGCATTTTTGCTTACTGCGTCAGCTGCGGCTGCAAATTGCGGTCACTTACGTCCGAGTAAGCTCCCTTATTTGCAGCCTTGCTTCCTTGTCTTGCAGGCTTTCTCAGCGTCTGGCCTGCGGTTTCCTATTCAAAAATCAGATGACGTACTTCCGGATGTACTCGGGCACGGACTCTGCCGGAGCGCTCACGGAGATCAGGAAGTTGCAGTGATGCGCCTCGGAGAGAGCCTCGAGCTTCTCGAAGAAGACCTTCATCTCCGGATCGTCCAGGGGCGTGCGCACCAGCTTCATGAAGGCGTCCATCGCGATCAGAGAGAGGTCGAAGTTTGCAGACAGCATGCCGCAGATGAAGCCCAGCATCTCGCTGGCCTGGCTCTTGTGGCCCACCGGATATTCGCTGGCGTCTACAAAGCGGATTTCATGGCGGAGGTCGTACATATATCTCTTATCGTCATCGATAAAAATAATATCGCCGTGTTCATTCTTCAGGGATTCGTTTACAAGATCAATCAGACGCTTGGTTTTTCCGCTGCCCTTATCGCCCAAAATAATCTGTATCAACAAAACCATCTCCTTTCAGCTATTGGGTTCCAATTTCATTATACAACAAATTCCCGCGTTTGGCTAGAGGAAAATGGCAGGAATTCCGCACCAGTTGGTCGAATAATCTCTGCGGTCCAAGTTGAAAACGGAGGTCAGAAGCATGATTTTTCAGAACGACGACTCCATCATGGAGAAAAACCTCTCCCGTGAGCGGGTCTTTGACGGCATCATACTGCACATCGATCACGTGACCAATGAGCTGCCCAACGGCAAGGCGGCCAAGCGGGAGATCGCGGTGCACGTGGGCGCGTCTGCGGTGCTGCCCATCGACGGCGAGGGAAATATCTACCTGGTGCGCCAGTTCCGCGCGCCCATCGACCAGATTCTGCTGGAGATTCCGGCGGGCAAGCTGGACAGCGTGGATGAGGATCGCCTGCTGGCGGCCAAGCGCGAACTGAAGGAGGAGACCGGCCTGGAGGCGGAGAGCTGGCTGCACCTGACCGATACCTTCACCACGCCCGGCTTCTCCAACGAGCGCATCTCGCTGTATCTGGCGCGGGATTTGCGTCAGAGCGACGCCTGCCCGGACGAGGACGAGTTCCTGAATCTGGTGAAGCTGCCCTTCAGGGAGGCGCTGGACATGGTGCTGCGCGGCGAGATCCGCGACGCCAAGACCCAGATCGCTATCTGCATGGCGAGCCATCTCATCTGACACGGAGGCCGTCGATTCAAATGGACGCTGCATACGGCTACATGCCGACCCTTGAGACCCCGCGTCTGCGGCTGCGCAAGCTCAACATGCGCGACGCGCAGGACATCTACAACTACAGCTGCGATCCTCAGGTTGCGCGCTACGTGCTCTGGGACGCGCACAGGAGCATCGGCGAATCCCGCAGCTACCTGCGCTACATGCTGCGCAAGTACCGCCTGGGCGAACCAGCCAGCTGGGGCATCGAATGGAAGGCCACGGGGCAGATCATCGGCACCATCGGCTTCATGTGGATTCAGCGGGAAAACGCCTCCGCCGAGGTGGGCTATTCCCTCGCGCGCGCCTTCTGGAACCAGGGCATCATGACCGAGGCGCTGGGGGAGTTGATTCGCTACGGATTCCGCAGCCTGAACCTGAACCGCATCGAAGCCCAGCACGAGACGGAAAACCCTGCCTCCGGCGCGGTGATGCGCAAGTGCGGCATGCGCCGGGAGGGCACCCTGCGCCAGCGGCTGCTGAACAAGGGCCGCTTCGTGGACGTGGAGCTCTACGCCATCCTGCGGCGGGATTTCCAGCAGGGGTAGGGAAGGCGATCCTATTCAGACGAAAAGGGGCTGTCTCAAAACATTTTTGCCGTTTTGAGACAGCCCCATAATTGTTCTGCGGCGGGGTGAGGGCACCCCGCCCTACGGATGTGCGGAGCGAATTAAAACAGTAATTCTTCAAACCAGACGTAAGAAATCCAGTCGATTCTTGCCGGACTGGATTGCGTGCATACGAATGTCGTTCCAAACGGAGAGAAACGCAGAATCCCTGCCCCATTCTTGCCGGGGCAGGGATTCGTTCGCTCAAACCGCGTCAGCGATGTGGCTGCGGCGCCTCGCCGCCGGCGGGGTGAAGGCACCCCGCCCTACATTTGTCGCGTAGAGACGGCAGCTTGCATGCAATTGCTTATGCTATTTCGTAGCCGATGGTCTTCAGGAAGCGGAGCACGCCCGCGTTGCCCTCGGGGTCGTTCTTGTAGACGCCTGCGTCCGCAAGCACCTGCGCGCACTTATCGGCAAGGCCCGCGCGCAGGGCGGCCTGCGCCTGCTCTGCGCTGAGCTGCGTGCCCGTTTTGGCTGCGATCTCCTGCACCCAAGCGTAGTGCTTCTCCAGCGGGGAACCTGCTTCCGGCGCGCAATCCAGCGCGACCTCGCCGGTGAGGTACCTCTCCAGACCTGCCAGCTCCTGCACCAGCCGTCCGGGCAGGATGAACAGGCCCATGACCTCGATCAGGCCGATGTTCTCCTTCTTGATGTGGTG
>JBJEJN010000125.1:0-2050 GCA_051878085.1 Aristaeellaceae bacterium
CGGGCTTGATGTAGCCGCCGCGCATCATCAGCGCCTGGCTGGCGATCTGGCAGTCTGCGGGGGTTTCCTTGTAGCGCTTGGAGACGAGATTTCTGACCAGCATGCTTGTGTTTCCTCCTCAAAATCCTATGCTCTGGTGGGGAACCAAAAGAAAACGCCCCTGCCATTTCGCAGGGGCGAAGCATTTCTTCGCGGTACCACCTTGCTTGGTGCTCTTGCGCCCTGTAACGGGAGCGCCCGGCGGAGTTTCACAGGATGCACCTGCGGGTTCCTCCGCGAACTCGGGAGTCCGGAGCCGATCCTTACCCGCCGCGCAGCTTGCAGCCTTGTCCGCGCTCTCTTTGGACGGTTTCGGGGGCTTTCTCCTTCAATGTTCCCCTTCATTATAGCAGAACGCCGCGCAAATGCAAGTGAAATTTCGGTTGAGAAGGGGTAGCCTGCAAATGTTGACACAGGAGCGTGCGGTGTGGTATAATGACGGCAGGAAGGGATGACGCTTCTGCTAGGCTTCTCCCCTCTGGATTAGAAGGGCCGCCAAACAGTTGACACTGGATGGCGGCAATGCTTTTTTACTTATGACTTCCGTTGTGAACGGAGAACGCCAAAGTGACAATCAAAAGAACAATCGCGAGAATCTCGTAATCGGTCATGATCATCACCCCCTTTTGTAGAAAAGAGGGTAAAAGCCAAGCGCCATCTGCTTCCTTCCTGCCGGGAAGCCTTGCGGCTCCGATGGGATTATAGCATGATGGCGAATGGCTTGTCAATTTTGTGTTACGCGTGCAAATGCTGACAACAGAAATCCCGCCGGGCCGGGTTTGATTTATCAAAAAATGGTGTATAATTGAATTGAATCGCATTTCAGAAAGGCGGAGCGCAATATGAAGGAATATGAAGTTCTGGTGCAGACGATCAATCCCTGCGGCGGTGAGGCCCACGATAAGAAGGAATTCTTCGAGATCGAGGCGGAGAGCCCGGAGGCCTACGTGAAGGCGAACGCGGCCTATCCCATCATGGACAGCGTGGTCAAGTCCGACGGCGACGTGGTCATCACCACCGGCGACGGCAAGGGCAACTTCGTGAAGTACATCTTCACGGAATAAAAAACGAGAGCCTGTGCAAACGCACAGGCCCTCGTCATTTTTGGTTCTTACGCTTCGGGAGCGACCGCCTTGACCTTCTTCAGGTTGACGAAGCGGGGCAGACCATTGACCTTGGTCAGCTGGGTTTCGCCCTGGATCAGCGGCAGGCAGTAGTCGATGAAGCCCTGGTTCAGGCCGTCGCCGGTCTCGTTGATCCACTCGAGGGGAACCTTCTTCTCGGTGTTGGCGACGATGGTGAGGTCGAACAGCTTGGTGTTGCAGGTGTACTTACCGTTCTCGCGGGTGCACTCGAAGCCGACCATCTTGTCGGTGACGCCTGCGACCGCGTTCTCAACGGCGGCCTTGCCGGAGGCGAAGGACTCGTCGATGTCGGTCTGGGAGGCGCAGTGTGCCGCGCAGCGCTGCAGCAGGGAGAGCTCGATGCCGCGCACCTTCGCGCCGGTCTGCTCCTTGATGTAGTTGGCCAGGTAGGCTGCCAGGCCGCCCAGCTGGGTGTGGCCGAAGGCGTCCTTCGCGGCGTTCTTGTTGGCGTACTCGGCGATGAAGGTGCCGTCCTTGTCATGGATTCCCTCGGACACCACGATCAGGCACTTCTTCTTCGCGGCGTAGATCTCCTTGACCTTGGCGGTGAACTTGTCCATGTCGAAGTCGATCTCCGGCAGGTAGATCAGGTCAGCGCCCTGACCGCAGGCATTGGCCAGCGCGGCGGCGGCGGTCAGCCAGCCGGCGTGACGGCCCATGCACTCGATGATGGTGATCATGCCGGTGTCGTACACGGTGGAATCGCGGTACACTTCCATGACGGAGGTGGCGATGAACTTGGCTGCGGACGCGAAGCCCGGGCAGTGGTCGGTGCCGGCCAGGTCGTTGTCGATGGTCTTCGGGATGCCCATGCAGCGAACCTCATAGCCGTTGCGCAGCATGAACTTGGAGATCTTGTTGCAGGT
>JBJEJN010000126.1:0-2034 GCA_051878085.1 Aristaeellaceae bacterium
CAGGCGCAGGCCGAGGAGACGATCCTGTCGGAGCTGATCTACGCCTGACGGATTATGACCCCGTGCTGGAGCAGATGAGCTTCATCATCCCTAGCGAATCGGAGCAGATTGCGCTGATTGATACCATGGAAGCGGAGAGCGTCCCGGCGACGCCCTTCGCTTTTTCTGTTCCACAGGAGGACATGGATGACATTCTGCGCACGGGCGGCAACACCACCAATCACCGTCTGATTCTTGCTGCCGAGTTTTCCAAGGGAAAGCCGGTTGAGGAAATGGCCCAGGTTCTTCGGCAAGTCTATCACGGCGGCAACGGCATGGCCACGGAGCATGGCCGCATCAGCGCATGGTATGCGGAGGACGGGATTCGCTTCGCGCCCGGCGGCTCGGCGCGCTATACCCGGATTGCGCAGGTCATGTCCTGGGAGGATGCCGCAAGGCGCATCGGGGAACTGCTGGAAAGCGGGCAGTTTCTGAGCATGATGGAGCTGGCGGCTGCCCCTGCGCATGAGCGCACCATGATCGCTCACAGGCTGTGGAATCTGTATGGAGACACAACGCCCGATGGAAAAGCCTTTCTTCCCTCCATGGAACCCATTCGCGGCGGCGGCTTTCCGGACGAAACGGCCCGATTGGCTGAACGTCTGGCTGATCCGGCTTTCCTTTCCGGCATCACCGCAGAGATGAGAGCGTTTGCCGATGCCTATGCGCAAAACCAAAAGCTCCTGCGATTCCGTTTCCACAACCCGCCTGCCCTGGCCCAGTCGATCAGGGAGCTTGCCCTTCCCCGGCGGGAATACGAATCCTTGCTGACGGAGGTGGCAAGGCCGGCAGCCTTCATCACCGAGGACGAAATCGATGACGCCCTTTCCAGGGGAAGCCCTATGGCTGGTGGCAAGGAAAGAATCTATCGCTTCTTCACGGCATATCCCGCGCATACGCCCAAGGAAAAGGCAGATTTTCTGAAAGAAGAGTATGGCATCGGCGGGCGCTCCCATGCGGTGTCGGGCTCCGACCGCAGCGGCGAAAGCCATGATGGCAAGGGCATCAAACTGGAAAAGGAAGGCTGCCCGGCGGTTCAGCTCAGCTGGGCGCAGGTGGTAAAGCGGATCGACGCCTTGATCGCGCGTGACCGGTATATGACGCAATCGGAACTGGAAAGCATCGGTGCGTCGCAGGAAAAAGAGGAGACTCTCGAGGAAGCGCCGGATGATGACGAATTCATCGACACCGAAGCCGTGCGTGAGCGGCTGGCTGATGCGGGCATCGTCAATGGCGAGGTCGTGGATGAGGAAGCACTAAAGAACAGCCCGTTCATTCAGCAGGTAACAGAGATAGCGGAGCAGATTCAGGCTGAACAGGATAGAGACGAATTGCCTGTCCAGAACGCAGGAGAGGTTTCACTCGAATCCTCCGAACAGGGACACCCGTACAAGGTCGGCGATACCGTCTATCTGGATGACCGCCCCTTTGTCATTACCCAGATCGGGCATTTCAATGTGCAGCTTCGTGATCCGTCCTTGGATTATCCCATTTTCCGCTCTGAGAGCATCGAGCGCTTTGCACAGCTGCTGGCGCAGGACGAGCGAAACGCCGTCCTGTTATCCACAATCAGTGGAAAACCTACGCCGACAGCAGATTATCCACAGCTCTATCCACAGGGTTATCCTCAGAGTTTTCCACAAGGTTCGCCCGCGCCTGTGAGCAATTCGCCCTCCGCTGTGGAGAACTTCCGCATCACGGACGATCATCTCTGTGAGGGCGGTGCAAAGGCCAAGTATGGCAGCAACCTCGCCGCCATCCGAACGCTCAAACAGATTGAAGCCGAGGGACGTGCAGCAACGCAGCAGGAGCAGGAGATACTCTCGCGCTATGTGGGCTGGGGTGGTCTGGCAGATGCCTTTGACCCCGACAAGCCGGCGTGGGCGGATGAGTACCGTCAGCTTGCCGCCATCCTCACGCCGCAGGAATACGAGGCGGCACGCGCCTCGACGCTCAACGCGCACTACACCAGCCCTGTCGTCATCCGGGCGATGT
>JBJEJN010000127.1:0-2027 GCA_051878085.1 Aristaeellaceae bacterium
ATCTCGGTCGCCTTGCCGATGCCGCAGCCGACGCGGCCCTTGCCGTCGCCGATGACGACCAGCGCAGCAAAGCGCATGTTGCGGCCGCCCTTGACAGTCTTGGAGACGCGGTTGATGGCAACCATCTTCTCCTGGAACTCGCTCTCCGGCCTGCGGTCGCGGCGCGGGCCGCGCTCACGGCGCTCGCCGCGCTCCTGCGGTTTCTTTTCCATTTCCTGAGGCATTCTTCGTATCCTCCCTTGAATCAGAAGTCGAGGCCCGCTTCACGGGCGCCTGCGGCGACCTCCGCCACGCGGCCGGTGTACACATAGCCGCCGCGGTCGAAGACGACCTTCTTGATGCCAGCCTGCAGAGCGCGCTCGGCAACGGTCTTGCCCACGAGCTTGGAAGCGCCCTTCTTGTCCAGCTCGCCGAGCTGGCCCTTGATCGCCGGATCGAGGGTGGAGCAGGAGACCAGGGTCTTGCCGACGGTGTCGTCGATCACCTGCACATAGATGTGGTTGAGGCTGCGATAGACGCTCAGGCGCGGCATCTCGGGCGTGCCGCTGATCTTCTTACGCACACGCTCATGACGGATCACACGGATCTCATTACGATCACGTTTGGTGAACATTAGCGCTCACTCCCTTTCTTACTTCTTACCAGTCTTGCCTTCCTTTTGACGGACAACCTCATCCGCATAGCGGATGCCCTTGCCGTGATACGGCTCCGGCTTGCGCACCGCGCGGATGTCGGCGGCGACATTGCCCACCTGCTGCTTGTTCATGCCGGAGACCTCGATGGTGGTCTGGTTCGGCGTAGCGAAGGTGATGTTCTCCGGCGCCTTCATGATGACCGGATGGCTGTAGCCGATGGTGATGTTCAGGGTATCGCCCTTGGCCTCGGCGCGGTAGCCGGTGCCCACCAGGTTGAGCGTCTTCTTGAAGCCCGTCGTCACGCCGGTCACCATGTTGGCGATGAGCGCGCGGTAGAGGCCGTGGAAAGCGCGGTTCTGCTTCTCGTCATTGGGGCGGGTGACGTGGATCTCGTTGCCCTCCTGCTTGACGGTGATGTTCTTGTTGACCTCCTGGGTCAGCGTGCCCTTCGGGCCCTTCACGGTGACAAGGTTGTCATCGGAAACGGTAACCGTGACGCCGGCCGGGATTGCAATCGGATGTCTTCCGATTCGAGACATGGTTTCTACCTCCGTTTCAGCGTCGTCGATTACCAGATGTAGGCGAGAACCTCGCCGCCGACCTTGGCCTCACGGGCCTGCTTGTCGGTCATCACGCCCTTGGACGTGGAGACGATGGCAATGCCCAGGCCGCCGAGCACCTTCGGCAGCTCCTCGCACTGCGCGTAGACGCGCAGGCCCGGCTTGCTGATGCGCTTGAGGCCAACGATGACGCTCTGCTTCTTATCGGTGTACTTCAGGCCAATCTTGATCTGGCCGGCGAGACCGTCGTCGATGAAATCGACGCTCTTGACATAGCCTTCGTCGAGCAGAATCTTGGCGATGGACTTCTTCATATTGGAAGCCGGCACCATCACGCTCTCATGCTTGGCGACTTGAGCATTGCGGATGCGGGTGAGCATATCTGCAATGGGATCGTTAACGAGCATTTCAGTCCCTCCTTACCAGCTGGCCTTGCGGACGCCGGGAATCTGTCCCTTGTACGCCAGTTCGCGGAAACAAATGCGGCAGACGCCGTACTTGCGAAGCACGGAGTGCGGACGGCCGCACAGGCGGCAGCGGGTGTAAGCGCGAGTAGAGAACTTCGGCTCCCTCTGCTGCTTGTTGATCATACTGGTCTTAGCCATGTTTGTCCTCCTCCTTACTTCGTGAACGGCATGCCCATCAGGCGCAGGAGCTCTTTGCACTCCTCGTCGGTGTGGGCGGTCGTCACAAAGATCATTTCCATGCCGCGAACCTTCTCCACCTTGTCGTACTCGATCTCGGGGAAGAGGAGCTGCTCGCGAATGCCCAGCGCGTAGTTGCCGCGGCCGTCGAAGGCCTTGTCGCTCACGCCGTGGAAGTCGCGGACGCG
>JBJEJN010000128.1:0-2018 GCA_051878085.1 Aristaeellaceae bacterium
AGCTTGTCCGCGATGTAGAAGCTCTCGCGGGGGTGGCGGTCCACCAGGCAGGTCTTCATGGCGCGCTCGGACGTGCCGTGGCCGTAGAACCAGGAGGTGTCGAAGTATTTGAAGCCCCGCTCCAGAAACAGGTCCGTCATTGCGCTCAGCTGCTCAATGTCGATCTCGCCGTCCTTCATCGGCAGGCGCATGTAGCCGAAGCCCAGCTTGGGCATGGCCTCCACAAAGCTACGATCCATGGGTCTCCCCTCCTTATAAGTAGAAAAGCGGGGGCGCGCAGAAAGCCGCCGCCCCCGTTGGATGCGTTCAATTCCGAATTACTTCAGCATGACCTGGCCGCCGGTCACCGGGATGGCCTGGCCGGTCTCATACTTCTGCTCCACGCAGTAGAAGATGGCGCGCGCCACGTCCTTCGGGAAGCAGCCGCGGTTCATGGGAACCTTGGACATGTAGTACTTGCGCACGTCCTCGACGGTCTTTGCGCCGGGAACCTTGCCCGCATTCAGGTACTGCACGAACAGGCCGCGCTCCGGGTCGGACCACAGCGGGCCGTCCAGGTAGTTGCCGGGGCAGATGGCGTTGACCTTGATGTTGTAGGGGCACAGCTCCAGCGCGAAGGACTGGGTGAGGCCGATGCCGCCGAACTTGGAGCCTGCGTAGGCGTAGTTGTTCTTGCTGCCCTCCAGGCCGGACTTGGAGTTGATGGTGACGATGTCGAAGAAGGCCTCGGGATCCGCCTCGTGCTGGGCCTCCATGATGGCGGCGGCGTACTTCGCGCAGAGGAAGTAGCCGGTGTAGTTGATGTTGGTGACGAAGTCGAAGGTGTTCTTCTCCAGCTCCAGCAGGTTGCCCGCCTTGGCAACGCCGGCGTTACTGACCAGGATGTCCAGGCCGCCCCACTTTTCAACGGTGTCCTGCACCATCTTCGCGACGGATTCCTCGCTGGTGACGTTGACTTCGATGGCGAAGGCGTACTCGCCCAGCTCCTTGGCCACGGCCTCGGCGCCGGCTACGTTCATATCGGCGATGCCGACGATGGCGCCCTCGGCGTAGAGCTCCTCAGCGATGCCCTTGCCGAAGCCCTGGGCTGCGCCGGTGACGATGGCGATCTTGCCCGCCAGGCGGCCCTGGGTCGCGGGGCGAACGTGTATTTTTTCCTTGGCAATCTGCTGCCACTTGCTCATATCGATCATGGGTAACACATCCTTTTCCACAAATATGGTAATCTCATTATAGCGCAGCGCGCCGCAAGTTTCCAGTGTTTTTTTAACTTTTGTGCAATTTTTATGCGTTTTCTTCCCCGGCGATCTTCCGGCCCATGAGCACGCCCATGACGCTGGCCATCATCAGGCCCCGCGTCCAGCCGCTGGAGTCGCCCAGGCAGTGCAGGCCCTTGATGGAGGTGGTGAAGTTTTCGTCCATCTTCACCCGGTTGGAGTAGAACTTGAGCTCCGGGGAGTAGAGCAGCGTCTCGTAGCTGGCGAAGCCCGGCACCACGTGATCCATCGCCTGAATGAAGTTGATGATGTTGGTCATGGCCCGGTAGGGCATGGCCGCAGTGATGTCGCCCGCAACCGCGTCCGGCAGCGTGGGTTTGACGTTGGACTGGGCCAGTTCCTTCTGCCAGGTGCGCTTGCCGTCCAGGATGTCGCCGAAGCGCTGCACCAGAATGTGGCCCGCGCCCAGCATGTTCGTCAGCTCGCCCACCTTCTGGGCGTAGGCGATGGGCTGGTTGAAGGGCACGGAGAAGTTGTGGGAGCAGAGGATCGAAAGATTCGTGTTGTTGGACTTGAGATCCTTGTAGGAGTGGCCGTTGACCACCGCCAGGTTGTTGTCGTAGTTCTCCTGGCTGACGAAGCCGCCGGGGTTCTGGCAGAAGGTGCGCACCTTGTTCTTGAAGGGCTTGGGATAGCCGATCAGCTTGGACTCGTAGAGCACCTCGTTGACCTTCTCCATGATCTCGTTGCGGCACTCCACGCGCACGCCGATGTCCACGGTGCCCGGCTGATGGGCGATGT
>JBJEJN010000129.1:0-9934 GCA_051878085.1 Aristaeellaceae bacterium
GTCTTCAAACCTCGATTTACATCCAGTAAACCTTCGGTTTTCATCCTTGAATTGCAGAAAAATCTGCTCGAATCTGAACCTGCCTCATTATGGAAACGCGCTCTGAAGGATACGTCCCAACAAAATTCCATAGAAACATAGAAATTCTGTTTTCGTCCCTAGTTTTGTTTAAAGACAGGATGGTTTCGAACTGTCTGCCGACGGCCTGAACAGTATAGCACAGCCGGCGGGCTTTGTAAAGCGGTTTTTCAGCGATAGCACTTGCCGCAGGGGGTGAAGCCCAGAACCTCCGCGCAGGATGCGGGCATCTGGCGCGGTTCAATCATGCTGCTGCACCAATAGTTTGCGTGGTAGCGCGCGCCGCCGTACATGGGGATCCACACCAGCGGATCGTCGTAGCCGTCGAGGGCGGAGTAGGGCGGGTCGAGAAGCAGGTACAGCGTCTCATCATCGAACATTCTGCTGGCGGAGAGACCGTACTCGTATTGCAGCGCATCCAGCGCGGCGAGGGTCTCGTCGCCGAAGCAGGGAATGGTGTCGCTGCCGTAGCCGTAGCGGCAGGTCTCGGTCACGCCGAGGCAGTCCTGGAGCCAGCCGATGGGTTCGCCGGTGTCGCCGTACTGGATGTACACCGGGGTCTCGGCGAGGGCGGCGGCTGCGAGGAGCAGCATTGCAAGGATGAGAGCGATTGCTTTGCGAAGTTTCATGGCCCAGCCTCCTGTCGGGCAGTCGCGGGGTTCAGCTGCGCGGAACCTCCTCGATCATGCCGGAGTTGATGTAGTGTGCAAGGATGTCGACGATGCGGGCGTTCTTGCCGCCGCGGGCGACGATCAGATCGGCGTACTCCACGTAGTTGCGGATGTGCTTCTCGTACATGGGCTTTACGGTCTCCAGATACTGCTGGTAGACGCCCTCGATGGTGCGGCCGCGGTCGCGCAGGTCGCGCTTCACGCGGCGCAGCAGGCACACGTCCGGGTCAACCTGAATGTATATTTTGAAGTCCATCAGGTCGCGCACGGCCTCGTCGAAGAACACGTGAATGCCCTCGACGAGCACCACGTCCGCGGGCTCGATCAGCTCGGCGGTGTCGCAGCGGCGGTGCTGGGTGTAGTCGTACTCCTTGGCAGTGATGGGAAGCCCCGCGCGCAGGTTGTAGAGATCCTGGCGCAGCACGTCGTGCTCGAAGGCCTCGGGCTCGTCGTAGTTGATGTGCACGCGCTCCTCAAAGCTCATGTCCGGGTGATCCTTGTAGTAGGAATCCTGTTTCAGATAGATGCAGCGCCGGTTCAGCCTTGCCTTCAACTCCTTCGCAAGGGTGGATTTTCCGCTTCCGCTGGCTCCGCAGATGCCGATTACAAGCATGGCAGTGCTCCCCTTCCATATCCTGCATATTTTCATCATAATACCATAACCGCGCGCGTTTTTCAACGACAATTTGCACGGAAAATGAAAAAAACGCCCGCATTGTTTGGCTGCTTCCCCGGTTGAAATCAAAGATAAAGTGTGATAGAATTGTAGCAGCTTATCAAACCGACAGGGGTGAAATTATGGGCAAGGGCATTTGCGTCGCCGGGAACATGGTTGTGGACATACTCTATCCCACGCAGGGCTGGCCGAAGCAGGGTCAGCTGGTGCACATCCAGGACGGCATCTCCCGCGCGACGGGCGGCTGTTTGTGCAACGTCATCATGGATCTTGCGAAGCTGGATCCCGAGATGAAGCTCTACGCGCTGGGCCGCAACGGCAGGGACGCCGAGGGTGACCTCATCATGGAGCAGCTGCGCGCCTATCCGAACATCGACACGCAGAATGTGATTTGCGAGGGCATCTCCGCCTTTACGCTGGTGCTGGCCGACCAGATCTCCAAGGAGCGCACCTTCTTCACCTATCTGGGCGCGAACGCCCGCTTTACCGAGGACGACGTCGACTGGGACAAGCTGGACTGCGACCTGCTGCACATCGGCTACATCCTGCTGCTCAACGCGCTGGATCAGGAGGATGCGGAGTACGGCAGCAAAATGGCGCGGCTTCTGCACCACGCCCAGCAGCGGGGCATCAAGACCTCCATCGACGTGGTCAGCGAGGCCAGCGACCGCTTCAACCGCCTGGTGGTTCCCGCGCTGAAGTACACCGACTACTGCATCATCAATGAGATCGAGGCGAGCCAGACCACCGGCATCCCGCTGCGCGACGAAAACGATGCGCTGATTCGTGAGAACATACCGAAGGTGCTCAAGCGCATGAAGGAGCTGGGCGTGTCCACCTGGGCCGTGATCCACTGCCCGGAGGGCGGCTTCGGTATTGACGAAAATGGCAATTACGTCGAGCGCGAGAGCCTGCATCTGCCCGAGGGCTACATCAAGGGCAGCGTGGGCGCAGGCGACGCGTTCTGCGCGGGCGTGCTCTGCGGCGCGGAGAAGGGCGAGAAGCTGGACTCCGCCATCGAGCTGGGCATCGCATCGGCGGCAGCGTCTCTGAGCGAGGCCAACGCCACCGATGGCATGAGAAGCGAGGCGGAGGTTCGCAGGCTCTATGCGGAGCTTCGCTGAGCATACAGGGGAATATGAAAAAACGCGGACAGCCCGACCGACGCGCCGGGTTGTCCGCGCCTGTCTCTGCGGAGCTGCGCATTCAGAACAGCTTCGAGGGCCTCGGCGCGTGGTGCAGCGAGACCAGAGCAAGCAGCAGCAGCGCAAGCGCGCAGAACAGGTAGACGGCGTTGCCGCTGAACAGGTACAGGAGCAGCATCGACGCAGCCAGAACCAGGTTTCGAGGGGCGTTCCTGCGGTTCACCAGCAGATGCACAGTCCGACGGAGCTGGAGCTTCGCGCGCGCGGCCTTCTCCCGGGGCGCGACCAGGCCCTCGGGGTGCTCGCAGATCAGCTGTTCCAATGCCGACGCGTCCACCAGCGCGACCCTTGGCGCACGCAGGCTTGCGGCCAGAGCACGGCAGGGGTCGTCGGCCCGGCAGGTGGCGCAGATGGCCAGCTGCGCTTCACCCCGGTGTGCGCGCCAGATTTCAAAAACGTGTTCACCGGACAGCGTCAGGCTGGGGTGCTGCTGCACCAGCGCAAGCTCCGGAACCGCGCCGTAGCTCTTGCGGAGCAGCGCGCTCACAATAGAGATGGCCTCGTCCTCCGGCAGGCAGGCCAGGCGCATTACAGCGCCGCTTGCCCCGCGCTTTACCGCGCGTTTGCGCATCCAGCGGCAGTTTTTCAAAAGCGCAAGCAGTTTCCTTCCCAGTCGCAGCAGCACGAAGCAGCACAGCAGCGCCAGCAAAAGCGCGACGATGCGGCTCCGAAACGCGCCCCGGAAGTAGAGGTAGAACGCTGCCGCAAGGGCCACTTGCAGCACGAACAGATCGATTTTTTTGCCCATACCGGTTCTCCTTGCAGGTTTTTTGCATAGGATTGCCGAAATAAAACTAGAATATACCTTTGTAAATCTTCAGTTCATCAAGTACGCTTATAATATAAGCAGGGGGGTGGTCGCCATGAGAATTGGAATCATGGGCGGAACGCTGGATCCGGTGCACAACGGGCACATCGAGGTCGCATTGGCGGCAAAGCGGCTGCTGAAGCTGGATCGGGTGATGCTGCTTCCGGCGGGCGATCCGCCGCACAAGGCGCACCCCACGCTGAAGCGCGACCGGCTGAACATGGCGCGCATCGCCGCCGAGGGCGCGGAGGGCCTGTTCGTGAGCGAAATCGAGATTGCGCGCGAGGGAACCACGTTCACGGTGGACACCCTGCGGGAGCTGACGCAGCGCGAGCCGGACACCCGGTGGTACTACCTGATCGGCGCGGACACGCTTACTGTGCTGGACAGCTGGCGACACTTTGAAAAGGTTGCCGGCATGTGCACCTTCGCGGTGATCGGCCGCGCGGACGAGCCTGCGGACATGAACCGCGTGCATGCGCTTAAGCAGCAGTACGGCGCGCGCTTCGAGGTGCTGCCCTTCAACGGCCCGGATATCTCATCCACGCAGATCCGGCAGCGGGTCGCGGCAGGGGAGGATATCTCAGACCTCGTGCCGCCGGGGGTTGCGGACTACATCCGCAGGAACCTTCTGTATCTGGCGAACCGCTCCCGGGAGGAAATCTGCGCGGCGCTGCAGGCTACGCTGAAGCCGGGGCGCTACACGCACACGCTGGGCGTTGCGGAGACGGCGCTGCGGCTGGCCCCCCGCTACGGCGTGGATCCGGCGCGGGCGGAGCTTGCGGGCCTCCTGCACGACTGCGCCAAGTACATGCCCATCGACGAGATGCGCAAGCTGGTGGTCGGCGCTGTGCCGGATGCGGACGACGAGGAGCTTGCGACCGTCAGCGTGCTCCACGCCCCCGCAGGCGCGGTCTGGGCCGCGCGGGAGTTCGGCGTGCGGGATCGCGGAATCCTCTCCGCCATTCGCAAGCACACGCTGGGGGACGCGCAGATGAGCGCCCTGGACGCGCTGATCTACACCGCCGACTTCATCGAGCCCAACCGAACGCCGTTCCCGGGTCTGGAGGAAGCGCGTTCTCTTGCCGAAACGGACATCTTCGCGGCGACGAGACGCTGTGCGGAGCTGACCAACCGCCACCTCGCGGAGCAGGGCCGTCAGGCCCATCCCCGGACGCTGAGGATGCTGGCGAAGCTGTAAACAATGAAACGATCGTATAGAAACGGAATCTTCATCGACGAAGCAAAGGAGGACATCAAATGATCAATTCCAAGGAACTGGCCCTGCGGGCTGCGAAAATTCTGGACGAGAAGGGCGCAAACGACATCGAGATTCTGGAGGTTTCCCATCTGACGTCCATCACCGATTACTTTGTCATCGCCAACGGCCGCAACATTCAGTCCGTGCGCTCCCTGGCGGAGGATTTGGAGGACAAGCTCACCGAGGAGGGCATTGAGCCCCGCCGCAAGGAGGGTGAGCGCGAATCCAAGTGGATCGTGCTGGACTACGCGCACGTCATCGTACATATCTTCCATCCGGAGGAGCGCAAGTACTACAACATCGAACGCCTGTGGCAGGACGGCACCAATCAGGTGCAGTACATCCCGCTGGAGGGCGCGGAAGAGAAGAACTGAGGAATACAAAGGGGTATACTGTCATGGGTAAGACTACGGGAAAAGTGGAGCACAAAATCTTCAATCCGGCCATTGAGTGCATCAGCCGCGACGAGCTGATGGCGATGCAGAGCGAGCGCCTGCGTCAGGTCGTTCGCCACGAATATGAGAATGTCAGGCTCTACCGCGAGCGCATGGACGCAAAGGGTGTGAAGCCCGAGGACATCCGCACGGTGGAGGATCTGAAGTACCTGCCCTTTACGGAGAAGAGCGACCTGCGCGACGAGTTCCCCTACGGACTGCTTGCGGTGCCGAGGGAGGAGATCGTGCGCATCCACGGCTCCTCCGGCACCACCGGCAAGCCCATCGTATCCGGCTACACCCGGGGCGATGTGGATATCTGGTCGGAGATGATGGCGCGCACGCTGACGGCGGCGGGCTGCGGAAGCGGAGACATCGTGCAGGTGGCCTACGGCTTCGGCCTGTTCACCGGCGGCTTTGGCGCGTATCAGGGCGCGGACAAGATCGGGGCGATGGTGCTGCCCATGTCCAGCGGCAACACCCAGCGCCAGATCATGATGATGCGGGACATGGAATCCACCATCCTGTGCTGCACCCCCAGCTATGCGGTGTATTTGGGCGAGACCATCCGTGAGATGGGCCTCGATCCCGCAAAGGATCTGAAGCTCAAGGCCGGCTGCTTCGGCGCGGAGCCCTGGTCGGAGGCCATGCGGAAGCGCATCGAGGAGCTTCTGTGCATCGACGCCTGCGATATCTACGGCCTGACCGAAATCTGCGGCCCCGGCGTGTCCTACGAATGCCTCGCCAAGGAGGGCATGCACATCAACGAGGATCACGTCATCGCCGAGATCATCAATCCCGCCACCGGAGAGCCGCTTCCCTACGGTGAGGAGGGTGAATTGGTGTTCACCACCATCACCAAGCGCGGCATGCCCATGCTCCGCTACCGCACCCACGATCTGTGCACCCTCACCGACAAGAAATGCGACTGCGGCAGAACCCTTGCGCGCATGGGCAGGATCACCGGCCGCACCGACGACATGCTCATCATCCGCGGCGTGAACGTGTTCCCCAGCCAGATCGAATCCGTGCTGGTGGGCATCCACGAGGTCGCGCCCCACTACATGCTCTACGCCGACCGCGTCAACTCCGCCGACACGCTGGAGATTCAGGTGGAGATGACCGAGGAGATGTTCTCCGACACCGTGGCCGACATCGAGGCCGTGCGAAAAAAGATCGTCGAGAGCGTCAAGTCCGTCGTCGGCATCGCCACGAAGGTCACGCTGGTCGCCCCCAAGTCCATTCCGAGATTCGAGGGCAAGGCCAAGCACGTCGTCGACCGCAGAAAGCTGTGAGAAAGGAAGTCAGAAGACATGTTTATCAAACAGATTTCGGTATTCCTGGAGAATAAACCCGGCGCAATGCGCGAACTCACGGCGGTGCTCGGCTCCGGCGGCATCGACATCCGCGAAATCTCCATCGCGGACACCCAGGCCTTCGGCATCGTGCGCATCATCCTGCGCTCCGAGGTCATCGATCAGGCCATGGCGCTGCTCAAGGGCGCTGGCTACACCGCGCGCATCAACCACGTCATCTGCGCGGAGATCGTGGATCGCCCCAACGGACTGTGCGAGCTGCTGAGCGTCATCGAGAAGGAGAACCTGTCGGTGGAGTACATCTACTCCTTCCGCCGCACCCCCGCGCGCGGCGCGACGATGATCCTGCGCCTGTCCGAACAGGATCGCGCCTGCAAGGTGCTGAAGGAGTACGGCGTGCGCGTGCTGACGCAGGAGGAGGCCGACGCGCTCTGACACAACGGGACGGTTTCGTACCCGTAGGGCGGGATGCCCTCATCCCGCCGCACATGAATTGTGTTTCCGTAGGGCGGGGTGCCTTCACCCCGCCGCGCATGAAGCTTTGCGACATCCCCATATCTGACAAATAAATGAAAATGCCGGCTGCATGCAAGCTGCGCGCGGTTTTGCGGCAGAATACATCGCACCGGCATTCAAGCTGCAATACAGGAAAGCGAGAAGAAAATGGAAAAGACCAGAAAAGAGATGGATCCGGCGTTCTGCTGGAACCTGAGCGATATATTTGAGGATATCCCCGCATGGGAGCAGGGGCTGAAGGAGGCCGGGGAGCTGGTGGCGGCGCTGCCGGAGGTCATGGGCACGCTGGGTGCGTCCGCCGAGGCGCTGAAGCAGGGTCTGGATCGGATCTTTGCCGCTGCGGAGAAGCTGGAGCTGGTGTACGTCTACACCATGCTGTATTCCTCCGAGGACAACGGCGACGCGCAGGCGCAGGAGATGGAGGCGCGCGCCACCCGGCTGTTCGTGGAGTTCTCCACCATCACCGCCTCCCTCAGCCCGGAAATCCTCGCCATCGATCCGGAGAAGCTGGAAAAGTGGATCGCCCAGCCGGAGCTGCAGACCTACCGCCACATGATCGAGGACATCTGCCGCGCGCGGGAGCACACCCTCAGTGAAAATGAGGAGCGCCTGCTGGCCATGCTGGGCGACGCGGCCCAGACCCCGAAGAAGACCTTCGACCTCTTCGAGAGCGTGGACATGCAGTTCCCGAATCTGGACAGCGGCGAGCCGCTGACCCACGCGCTGTTCGGCAAGTACCGGGAGTCCCGGGATCCCGAGCTGCGCAGGGAGGCCTTCGAGAAGTACTTCGGCGAATACAAGAAATACGTCAACACCCTCGCCTCGCTATACTCCGGCAATGTGAAGCTGGACAGCTACTATGCCAAGGCGCGCAGGCATCCCAGCGCCCTCGAGGCCGAGCTGTACGGCAACGACGTGCCCAAGGCGCTCTACGAGAACCTGATCGACTGCGTGCACGAGGCCATTCCTGCGCTGACCCGCTATCTGGAGATTCGCAAGAGGAAGCTGGGGCTGGACACGCTGCGGCTGTACGACCTGTACGTGCCGCTGGTGGACGAGGTGGACAGCGCCATGCCCTACGAGACGGCGAAGGAGCTGGTGCTCAAGGCCACCGAACCGCTGGGCGAGACCTATCAGAGCCTGCTCAGGCGCGCCTTCAGCGAGCGCTGGATCGACGTGTACGAGAACAAGGGCAAGACCACCGGCGCGTACTCCTGCGGCGTGTACGGCGTGCACCCCTACGTGCTGCTGAACTACACCGATAAGTACGACGACGCCTTCACCCTGGCCCATGAGCTGGGCCACTCCATGCACTCCTGGTTCTCCTCCCAGGCCCAGGACTACGTCAACAACGAGTACGCCATCTTCGTGGCCGAGGTGGCCTCCACCGTTAACGAGGTGCTGCTGACCCGCTATCTGCTCTCCGTGGAGACGGATCCGAAGAAGCGCGCCTACATCCTCAACCACCTGCTGGAGGGCTTCCGCACCACGGTGTTCCGCCAGACGCTGTTCGCCGAGTTTGAAAAGAAGGCCCATGAGATGTACGAGGCGGGCGAGCCGTTGACGGCCCAGGCGCTCAGCGAGCTCTACGGCAGTCTGAACCGAACCTACTATCCCATCGCCGAGGGCACGGACGTGACTGACGTGGAATGGGCGCGCATCCCGCACTTCTACCGCGCGTTCTACGTCTACCAGTACGCCACGGGCTTCTGCAGCGCGGTGGCCATCGCCGACCGCATCCTGAATCACGGCGGCGCGGAGGACTATCTCAAATTCCTCTCCACCGGCGGCAGCATGTATCCCATCGACGAGTTGAAGATCGCCGGTGTGGATCTGACCAGCCCCGAACCCATCCGCAGCGCGCTGAAGGTGTTTGCGGACACCATCGACGAATTTGCGCAGCTGATGGAGAACTAATTCGTTTCAAACGGGAGCGATTCTGATGAATTATGCACTTTCCGAGCTTGTGCTGCTGTTCTTTGTCTACGGCTTTCTGGGCTGGTGCACGGAGGTCGCCTTCGCCGCGTTCAAGAGCGGAAGGTTTGTCAACCGGGGCTTCCTGAACGGCCCCATCTGCCCGATCTACGGCTTCGGCCTGATCGGCGTGGTGCTGCTGCTTGCACCGCTGAAGGGCAACCTGTGGCTGCTGTTCGTCGGCTCCTGCGTGATTACCACGCTGATCGAGCTGGTCACCGGCTTCCTGCTGGAGAAGCTCTTCCACGCCAAGTGGTGGGATTACAGCGGCATGCCGCTGAACATCGGCGGCTACGTGTGTCTGCTGTTCTCGCTGATCTGGGGCGTGGCCTGCATGGCCATCGTGCTCTGGGTGCACCCGCCCATCTACGGCCTGGTGCACAGGCTTCCGAAGCTGCTGACCCGCATCCTGGACGGCATCTTCCTGGCGCTGCTGGCGGTTGATCTGGCGGCCACGGTGGCGACGATCCGCAAGCTGTCCCGCCGGCTGGCGCGGATTACGCTGCTGGCGGACGAGATTCACACGCTGTCGGATGAGCTGGGCGGCAACATCGCCGAAAAGGCGCTGGCCGCGAAGCAGAAGATCGAGACCGAGCAGGCGAAGCTGGAGCAGGGCGTGGAGCGCTTCGAGGAGAAGAAGGAGCAGAGCCGCGTGCAGCGTGAGCAGCGCCTTGCGGAGCTGCGCGCCAAGGTGGACGCGGCGCTGTCCGAGCGCGGCTTTGGCCACCGCCGCCTGCTGGAGGCCTTCCCGAACCTGAAGAGCCACCGCAACCCCGAATCCCTGCGCAAGCTGCGCGAGGCGATCGACCGGATCAAGCACCGGGAGTCGCCGGATACATAATCACCAAAGCGACTTGCACCGCTGCACTCTCCGTGCAGCGGCGCTTCTGCGTTCAGCTGTGACAATCCCTTCGACACGACTGCGTCGTGCCACCTCCCTTTGCACAAGGGAGGCAAGCAGCTGAAAACCGTTGATTGATGTCAGATTTTCTCCA
>JBJEJN010000130.1:0-1986 GCA_051878085.1 Aristaeellaceae bacterium
TGTATACTCTTCCTGAGGTGATGAAATGTGACGATCAGGCAGGTTTGCAGCCAGTATGGCTTGACGCCCGATACCCTTCGCTATTATGAGAAGGTCGGTGTCATCCCGGAAGTGCATCGTACAGAGAGCGGCATTCGCGATTATGACGATGTGGCCATCGGCTGGGTGGAAAACGCTGTGTGCATGCGCAGTGCCGGCGTGCCGGTGGAGAGCATCATCGAGTATGTGCGGCTCTATCAGGCAGGAGATACGACCCTTCAGGCAAGGCGCGATTTATTGAAGGATGTCCATACCGGCCTGCTGAAGCAGAGACAGCAGATGGACGCGGCCATTGACCGGCTGTCCTTCAAAATCAGGCGGTATGATGTGGCACTGAAGACGGGTGTGCTCTCCTGGGAAGAGGAGGATGGGCAATGAGAAAGCTGATCCTTCTGATTCTTGCGTCCACGCTGCTTTGCTCAGCAGCACGGGCCGAAACCCTTGTCGTCTGGTTCTCCTGCACGGGCAACACGCAGGCGCTGGCACATACCGCCGCAGGAGCACTGAATGCGGACCTTTGGCAGATTGTCCCGGAGGAACCGTATTCAGACGATGATCTCAATTACCATGACAGCAGCTGCAGAGCCAATCGGGAGCAAGCCGATCCCGCCTGCCGCCCCGCATTGGTCGGCACGGTGGATGTGACACCCTATGATTCCATCGTGCTGGCCTACCCGATCTGGTGGGGCGAGGAGCCGCGCATCGTTGACACATGGATCGAAGGCGTCGATCTGGCCGGAAAACGGATGGCAGCTATATGCACGTCAGGCGGAAGCGGCATTCAGACGAGCTACGCGCACCTGCAGGAGAAGGCGCCGGATGCCCTCTGGCTTGGCGCAGAGCGATTCTCTGCGAATACCACACCAGCAGAGCTGAGCGAGTGGTGTGCAGCCATTGGTCTTGAAAAGGAGGACGAAGTGAACATGCGGATCGAAATCGGCGACCATACCCTGACCGTTCGGCTGGCTGACAACGAGAGCGCTGCGGCACTCAAAGCGCTGCTGGCAAACGGCCCTGTGACCCTCCCGGCCTCTAATTACGGCGGCTTTGAGAAGGTATGCCCGCTCGGCACCCGTCTGTCCAGTCAGGACGAATACACCGTCACCAAGCCCGGCGATGTCATGCTGTACGCCGGCAGCAGCATCGTCCTCTTCCATGGCAGCAACAGCTGGGAATACACCCGACTCGGCTGGATCGATGAAATGACGAACCTGTCAGGCATTCTCAGCGGAAACGAAAGCGAAATCACACTGAGTCTTGAATAAGGGGGAAACATCATGATTTACAACGCATTCAAGGACTTGAAGCTCTCCGCTCTGGGCATGGGCAACATGCGTCTGCCGGTGGTAGGCGGCAACGATGCGGCCATCGACGAAGCGGCGACCGAGGCCATCCTTGACTATTGCATGACCCACGGCATCAACTATTATGACACCGCGTGGGGGTATCACAGCGGCAATTCCGAGCTGGTGGTAGGCAAGCTCCTGCAGAAGTATCCCCGGGAGAGCTTTTATCTCGCCTCCAAGTTCCCCGGCTATGACCTGAGCAACATGGGCAGGGTCGAGGAAATCTTCGAGGAACAGCTGCGCAAGTGCCGCGTTGGCTACTTCGATTTCTATCTGTTCCACAACGTCTGCGAGATGAACATCGAGCAGTACCTTGATCCCCAGTACGGCACCTATGCGTATCTGATGGAGCAGAAGCAAAAGGGGCACATCCGCCATCTCGGCTTCTCTGCGCATGGCGACATCCCCACCATCCGCCGCTTCCTGGAGGCGTATGGCAAGGATATGGAATTCGCGCAGATCGAGCTGAACTGGTTCGACTGGAAATTCCAGAATGCGAAGGGCAAGCTGGAGCTGCTGAAGGAGTGGAATATCCCGGTGTGGGTGATGGAGCCTGTCCGGGGCGGTCAGCTGGCGAATCTGCAGGCGGAGGACGCCGCAA
>JBJEJN010000131.1:0-3080 GCA_051878085.1 Aristaeellaceae bacterium
TCGCCGGGGATGTTCCAGGGCAGACGGCCGTCGCGGCCGATGACGCGGTTCCGGGAGTGGGCGACAATCAGTGCAAGCATATCACTTCAGTTCGTACAGCTTCGTGTACTTTTCCTCCAGATAGTCGAGATAGTAGTTCACGTTCAGGGGTTCGCCGGTGATTCTGCGGATCCACGCGTCCGGCGTGAGCATCGACGCGCAGGAGAACACATTTTCCTTCAGCCAGTCGAGCACCGCGTCCAGACGGCCCTCGGCCACGGCAGCGTCCACGTCGAGATCCTCACGCATGCGGCGCAGGATCTGCACGCCGTAGGCGTTGCCCAGGGCATAGGAGGGGAAGTAGCCGTAGCTGTCCGTCCAGTGCACGTCCTGCAGACAGCCCTGCGCGTCGTCGGGAACCTGAACGCCCAGGTACTCCGCGTACTTCGCGTTCCAAAGGGCGGGGATCTCGTCCACGCCGATCTCGCCGTTGATGAAGGCCTTCTCCAGCTCGTAGCGGATCATGACATGAATGGAATAGGTCAGCTCATCGCTCTCGGTGCGGATCAGACTGGGCCGGGAGATGTTCACCGCCTCGTAGAGTTCGCGCTCGGATACATCAGCAAAGGTATCGCCGCTGATCTCCTGGAGCTTCGGATAGACGAAGTGGATGAAGGCCTCGCTGCGTCCGATCAGGTTCTCGTAGAAGCGGGAGATGCACTCGTGCATGGCGTTGGACATGCCGTTGTCGGCGTGGTTGGCATAGAATTCCTCCGGCTCGTTCTGCATGAACAGCGCGTGGCCGCCCTCGTGCAGGGTGCTGAAGATGTTGGAGATGAAGTTGTCCTCGTAGTAGTGGGTGGTGACGCGCACGTCCTTCGGGCCGTAGCTGTCGGTGAAGGGGTGCTCGGTGGTCATCAGCACCAGCGCGCTCTCCCGCAGGCCTTCCAGCCGCAGCAGGTAGCGGGAAAAGGCCTCCTGCTGGGGGATCGGCACGGACCGGGAGAGGAAGTCCTCGCGGATGGGCTTGCCCTCGGAGACGATGCGCTGCATCAGCGGAACGATGCGCGCCTTCAGTGCGGCGAAGAACGCGTCCAGCTGTTCCTCGCTGCCGCCCTTCTCGTTGTCGTCCAGGCAGGCGTTGTAGTAGGTGGAGGGCTTCTCGTCCCGCAGGTCGATGGCGCGGCGGGTGCAGTCGATCACCGAAGCGAGGCTGTCCCGGAAGAGGGAGAAGTCACTTGCCTTCTTGGCGCTCAGCCACGCGCCGTAGGCCTTGTTGCGGGCGGAGTCCAGCTCAAAGGCGAACGCAGGCGTGAAATTCTTCGTGCGCCCGTAGTCCTCCCACAGGCGCTCGACGAGCCGAATTTGCACCGGCGTGAGCCCCTGACTGTCCTCGTGGAGCTCGCACACCAGGCGCTGGTACTTCTTGGAGTGGGTCAGCTTGTGCAGCTGGCGGCCGAGCACGGAGATGTCCTCCCCGGCCTGCTCCAAACCCTCCTCCGGGGCGCAGCACATCATGTCGAAGTTGAGCTTGCCCATGCTGCGCTGATAGACCTCGGCTTCGCTGAGAATGGCGTAAAGCTGCTTGAGTTTCTGCTGGTTGGTCATGGATTTACCTCCGGGAATGTTTCATTTGGTATATAGCATATCCAGAATCGGGAAGAAAGTCAAGCAAAAGGGGCTGTCTCATCGCTGAGACAACCCCGGATGCATGCAGGTTTATTTTCCTGCGGCCTTCTTCGCGGCGCGCAGGGCCAGAATGCGCTGCATCTCGTTGTAGACGATCATGTAGCCCTCGTCCACGCCCATGCCGGGCTTGGCCAGGATCTGGTCGGGCTGGGTCGCCATGGCACAGTTCACGCACACCTGAGCGCTGCGGTCGGTCTCGTTGCAGGTGCCGCCCTGATACGCGCCGATGCCCTTCTGCTTGCAGTAGAGCACAGCCTCGATGGTGTTGTTCACACCGCCCAGGTCGGGGGTCTTGATCTGCACCATGTGGCCGGCCTTCGCATCGGCGAAGAGCTTGATGTCCTCCAGGGTGTTGCACCACTCGTCGGCGACCAGCTCCACGTCGCAGCCGCGCTTGTCCAGCTCGGCGGTCAGGCCGGCGAGGGCCTCGATCTGGGTCTCGCGGTCGCAGTCGCAGTCCATGGGGCCCTCGATGCGCAGGTGGAAGGGCTTGGCCAGCTTGCCCAGCTCCTCGATGTAGTCCGCCATGCCGACGTAGTTGTTGTTGCCGAACACCTGGCCGATGGTGCCGTAGCAGTCGATGTGCAGCACGGGGGCGTAGTCGGAGTTCTGACGGTGCTCCAGGATGCGGTTGCGCAGCCAGGTCACGTACTCGGCCAGCTTCTCGCCGTGCTCGCCCAGCTTGTCGTGCACGTTGTTGATCAGGGCGTGGGGCAGCACCTGCGCACCCTTGATGATCATCTTGTCGGAGTTGTCGTAGCGGTCGTCGCCGGACTGGGTGAAGATCGGCACGGGCTTGTCGGACACGGTGCAGCCGTATTCGTCGGCCACGACCTCGCACATCAGGCGGCCGGTGGCCTTCGCGACGGCATCCAGCAGGGCCTGGGACACGCCGTAGCGGATGGCGGTGTGCAGGCGCTTGCCGTCGATGGTGATGGCCTCCATGTCGGCGGCGAGCTGACGGAAGTTGTCGGCCTCCTTGCCCACGAGCTGGGGCTTGATGTACTTGTCAATCAGCGGAATGAAGTCCTTGGCGAGGAACAGCGGGTCGCGTCCGCCAGCGCCGCTGTACTGCACGGCTGCGCAGTCGCCATAGGCGATCTGGCCGTCCTCGAGGATCAGCATCACGGAGATGGACTCGCCGGCCTGGCGCACGGCGGTGAAGCCCTCGGTCACGGGTTCGCCCACGTAGAACACGCCGTCGTGGCCCGCGCCCTTCTTGATGGCGCGCTGATCGTCAAAGTAGAAGCCCGTGCGGCCCTGGGAGCATACGACGTCCAGAATTTTCATGGTAATCTCCTCCAAATCTATTCAGTAAATATGCGAATTACAGTTCAGTAGAGCTTGTCTCAGAACATCTTCCATTTGAGACAATCCCTCCGGCACGGCTACGCCGCGCCACCTCCCTTTAC
>JBJEJN010000131.1:3180-34933 GCA_051878085.1 Aristaeellaceae bacterium
TACACAAGGGAGGCACTGCGGGTTTCCCGCAGCGGCGCGACTGCTGCTACACGAGGGAGGCACACACCGGCGCAGCGGTGTATGATGACTTCACATCGTTTTACCTCGGGCGGCCCACCAGACGGCCCTTGCCGATGGCGTACACATCGTCGATGACCATCTGGAAGGAGGCCTTGCGGTTCTCCGCCTTGGCGCGCTCCTCGATCTTGGCGGTGTGGAAGTCCTTCAGCTCCTTGCTGAAGGGCAGGTTGCCGAAGTTCAGGATGCGCACAGCGCCGTTGTTGTCGCGGGCGGGCAGCATCAGGCCCGCATTGGCGCGGCAGGGTGCGAAGGGCACGTCCAGCGCGCCGGACTCTACGCCACGGCACACGCCCACGGCGATGTCGCCCATGCCCAGCTCGAAGCACTTGTCCACGATGGAGCGGGTCTCCTCGGCGATGATTTCTTCTTCAGCAGTGATGGCGTCGCCACGGAAGTCCTGGTCGGCCAGCATGTTCACCACCTGCTTGGTGCAGCGCAGGCCAGCTGCGTTGGCCTCCATGGTGGGGATGCCCACGGCCTCGTGGGGGGTCTTGACGATGACCTTGGTGGCCTTGGCCAGGCCCGCGATGGCGCTGCCCATGGAGATCACGCCGAAGGCCTTGGCCTCGTCCGCCGGGAAGCCGCCCATCCACTGGTGCAGCACGGTGGTGACCACCACGTCGCTGTAGCCGTACTTGGTCAGGTATTCCTCGGTCAGTTTCTCCAGGGAGCGGATGGCGGCCACGTCCTGCACCAGGTTGCCGCACTGGCCGTAGCCCACGGTGATGTTCTTCACGCCCTGCTCGGCGGCCAGCAGCGCCTCGATGATGGCGGCGGCGTGGGAGATGCAGGGGGGAACCAGGGTGCCGGTGAGCGGGCCGTAGGGCTCGCGGTTGATGGACACGCCCATCTCCTCATACAGGCCGGTCAGGCGGTCGACATACTGCCAGTCCTTGATGGTGCGCTCCATGGGGATGTTCTTGCAGTAGGGCAGGTTGTAGGAGATGCCGCCGCCCTCGTAGCTGGTGAAGCCGCCGGCGTAGGCGATTTCGGTCAGCAGGCGCGCGTCGGGGGTTCCGTGGCGCACCTGCACGGGCACGTTCACGCTCTCGATGACCTGACGGCACTTGGCAACGCCGTGGTTCACCGCCGGGAAGCCGTTGAGCATGGCGCGATCCAGGCGCAGGGACTCGTTGATGCCGTTCTCGGCCTCCTTGTAGCGGTTCTGGCGGGTGTAGCTGTCGATGGTGGTGGGCAGCAGGTCGGCCTCGCCGTACTTCTCCAGGTGCTGGAGCAGCTCGATATGGCGCTCCACCACCGGCACGCCTGCGCGGGGCTGAATCAGCGTGCGGCCGCTCTTCTTGGCGGCGATCAGCTTCTTGGAGAAGATGCGGTTCTCGGGCATGGACTTGTGGTAGGCGACCGCTTCCTCGAGGTTTACATCCTTGCCGGTCGGCCATTGGGCCAGTACTTCCTGACGGAGCGCCTGAAATTCAGCGTCCGGAATCTTCTTGTTCTGTATAACCATCGTTTTCAAGCTCCTTTTTCATGATGCGCAGCGCAATCTGCGGGTAATATTCGGAGAGCAGGCCCATGGCCGCGAGGATGTAGTGCCGATCCACGCGGATTTCGGCCTTGGTGGGTCGCAGGGACATGGGAGTTGCCATGGAGTAGAGCGCGTGGCTGGCGATCTCCTTCGTGCGGGCGGTGTGGATCAGGCAGCCGCCGGTGACGATCACCTGCTGCACGCTGCGCAGATCCTTGCCGGTCTGCACGTAGGTCAGGCCCATCAGCGTGTAGGTCTCCTCCATGCTGCCCGCGTGGCGGCTCACGGCCGTCTCGATGGCCAGCGAGGCCAGCGCGTAGTCCAGCCTTTCAAGCTCCGTGCCGGGCTCAGGAACCACGTCGGTATGGGTGGCGAGCATGTCGATCAGCTCCTCGCAGCGCTTCTCGTCCAGACCGGAGAGCGCGCTCACACGCTTTATGCCCGCGGCGTCCACGATGCCGTGGATGGAGTAGCGCATGCCGATGTCGCCCTCCACCGTGCGCTTGGCGTAGGGCTCGGGGAGCCCCTTGTACACAGTGTTGGCCGCGGTGGGCATGCCGTCGGACATGGAGTAGATGTCGGTGGTGGCACCGCCGACGTCCACGGCGATCAGATCGCCGATGCCCGCCTCACCCTCGCAGCCCTCGGCCAGCAGCTGCATGGCCTTCATCACTGCGGAGGGCGTGGGCATCAATATGCCCTGAATCAGGGAAGCGGCCCTGCTCAGGCCCTTCGCCTGGATGATGCGGTTCAGGAAGATCTCGCGGATCTTCAGGCGCGTGGGCTCGGTGTTCAGCACGCCGAACTTGGGCATGACGTTTTCGCAGATGTGCACCTCGTGCCCGGAAAGAATCCGCGCGCACTCCCGGGCGGCGGAGCGGTTTCCTGCGAGCACCACCGGGAAGTCGAACTGCGCGGAGGCCAGCATCTTGGCGTTGTGCAGGATGCACTCGCTGTTGCCGCCGTCGGTGCCGCCCACCAGCAGGAAGATGTCCGGGTTGATGGACAGGATCTCGTCCACGTCGTCCTCGGTGAGCTGGAAGGAGTACACCTTCAGCACCTTCGCGCCCGCGCCCAGACTCGCCTGGCGCGCCGCCTCGGCGGTGAGCTCGGGAACCAGGCCGCTGGTGATCATGCGAAGTCCGCCGGCAGCCGAGGAGCAGGCGTAGCGGGCCTCGTATTCCAGATGCCCCGTGACCTTCTCCAGCTTGCGCAGCGCGTTCTCCAGACCCTCGCCAACGTCCGTCTGAACCGTCGTATAGGAATCTGCCGTGCCCAGCAGGCGCTCGCCCTCCAGGTCCACGGCGGTCACTTTCGTGTAGGTGCTGCCGAAATCAATCAGCAGAACGGGTTTCATGCCTCTTCATCCTCCATGTGCAGCAGCTCCTTCAGGGCTGCAATGGTCGTCTCGGGCGCGGTGTTCGGCGGGAAGGCGCGATCAAAGCCCATTTCCTTGAAGCGCTTCTCCACGTCCTCGAACTTCTGCTTGCCGATGACGATGTTGCCGCCCACCAGCAGCGGAATGCCCTTCAGGCCCGCCTCATCGCACTTCTCGCGCATGCCGCGGCAGTCCAGCTCGCCCTGACCATACAGGGAGGAAATGACGATGGCGTCCGCATTGGCCTCGATGGCTGCGGCAATGTACTCCTCCTGGGACACCATCACGCCGAGATTGACGACCTCGAAGCCGGCCTCCGTGAATGCGTGGTAGAGAATCTTGTTGCCCACCGCATGCACGTCCGCTCCGATTACGCCGATAACCAGAACCTTCTTCTTCATTGTTACACTCCTTTGTGTTTGTTACGGGTTCTTGCCAATATTCGCCGCGCATCCTTGCGCAGCGCACAGCCCATCCGGGCTGCGGGAAACGGATTTGTGCCGGATCAGAAGCGGGTTCTGTTCCGGAGGTCGTCCAGGTTCTGCTGGGAGTTCTCGCCGATGAAGCCGATCAGCAGATAGCGCTTCTGCTGGTTGTCGTAGACGATCTCGGGGCAGAGCCTGAAGCCGGTGATCTTGCCGGTGGAGGACACGTGGGTGCGGGGGCCGCTGCACTCGTGGATGTAGTCGCCCACGGCGATGTGGGATTCGTCCGCGTAGTGCACGGGCAGGTCCTTCGCGATGTCCTCGTTGACGCGCCGCTCCAGCTCGAACAGGTCGATCTGCGGCGGACGATCCTGGAAGTCGAGAATGAAGCCGTGGTGGATGTCGTCGTGCTTGCAGCTGGTGACCAGGTCGGGATCCATGTGAATCTCGCACAGATCCTCCGCCGTGTGGGCCATCAGGCGGTAGGGCAGGGACTTATGTACGTTGTTGACGAACTCCTCCGGCTCCGGGCCGAACATGGTCGGGCGGCTGATGATGATCTGCTCGCCCACGCCGATCATCAGGTCTGCGTTGCGGGGCAGCAGCGGATAAATCAGGTCGAAGTGCTCCACGATCACGCGCTTGCCCAGGTTGATGGCCTCCATGATCGCGTCGGCCAGGATGTGGGGCTGGGTGAAGCCGGTCTCGAAGCGGATGTCCAGATGGTAGGTGTGGGGCGTGTAGAAGCCGCGCACATCGCCCACGTCCAGAATCGGCAGCGGGCGCACGTTCACGCCGTCGTCGTCGTTGGTCAGCTCCAGACCCGGGAACATGCCGCGCACCAGCGCGCTCTTGCCGGAGCCCGCGTCGCCGATGAAGCCGATCAGCTTGTCGTAGGGACTCAGGTACAGCTGGGAAATCTGCATGCCCAGGTCGTAGATGCGGGTGCGTCCTCGGGGTGCAAAGAAGGATGCCTGAATCAGGCTCTTTTGCATGCGATGGATGTAGGCCATGTATGTCCTCCTAATCGTGCCGCAGATTCAGCATGCGGCGGATGGTGTCATATGTGATCTCCGGCACCAGCGGCCGGATCGCTTCCAGATTTCCTTCCTCCATCAGGGCGCGCACCCGGGAGGCGCTGATGGCCTCGCCGCCGCACTCCCTGCGGGGGATTTCCGTCAGTTCAATTCCGTATTCAGGGAGCCGCGCCTTCAGTTGCTCGTTGTAGAAGCGCGTCACCGGGCAGTTCGGCTCCGTGCCCACAAACCTTCGCCTGATGCGCAGCGCCGGGGCGATTCTCTCGCCGAACAGGCGGATGTCCAGCTCGCAGTAGATTTCGTCCACACGCGCCTTATCCTTGATGAAGTAGCTGGGAAAGGTGGCCGAGGACACCATGTACGGCCCCGTTTCGTGCACGAACACGTTTTTGAGGTCCCGGCAGCCCTCCCGCACCAGCTTCAGCCGAACCTCCGGCGGAAACAGGCTCTTCTTCTCGGACAGCACGAACGCGTGCAGCGCTTCGGTCTGCTTCGCGGCGGTCTCGATCAGCCAGCGGTGGCCCAATGTGAAGGGATTGCAGTTGCACACGATGCAGCCGGTCTCCACCTTTGATTCGGGCCTTTCCAGTCCCGCGAGGAAGCGCGTCAGGCCATCCCGGCGATCCTCCATCAGCAGGCAGTCCGCCGTGCGAACCAGCGGATGGAAGCCGAAGGGCGCAAACATCGCCTCGTTGCCGGGCTTGGTGAACAGCAGCAGGCGATCCTCGCCCCGATCCAGGGCCTCGCGGCGCAGCTCGGTGAGGATGCGCGCGCACAGATCCTCGCCCTGATGCATGGGGGAGACGGCGATGCACTTGAGGGTCGAGCCGTCCAGCGAACCGCTTGCGATGATCTCGCCGTCCTCGATGAGCACGGCGGTGAAGTCTACGCCTGCGTCGTAATCCAGACCGCACAGGCGCAGAAACGCCCTGAGCTGCTCCAGGGATTGGCCGCGCATGGGTCGCCCGGTCTCAAGATGCATGGACACACCTCCACCCCCAGTCTATGGTTTGAGTATAGCAGAGTAAGAAGGAAAAGTAAAGAAATCATAGTTGTCAAAAACAGAATTCTATTATATAATATTTGCGGAATGATCTAGAACAATTCCTGCACAGAATGGGGTGCAGGAACTGGAATCGAGATAAGACGAAGGAGACGATTTGGTATGAGCGAAATCGTGAAGCGCGCCGCTGCGGGGACGCTGGAATCCAGCGACGTGTACGTGGAGCTGGAGCCCAGCGACGCGGGCATTGAAATCGAGCTGGACTCCGTGGTCGCGCAGCAGTTCGGCGACGACATTCGCCGGGTGGTGGGCGAGGTGCTCGCCGAGCAGGGCGTGGAGCGCGCGAAGCTGCGCGTGGTGGATCGCGGCGCGCTGGACTGCGTGATCCGGGCCCGGGTGGAGACCGCCATCGTGCGGGCGAAAGGAGAGTAATCATGCGTCGTTCCATGCTGTTTTTGCCGGGCAATACGCCCAACATCATCGTCAACGGCGAGATTCTCGGCGCGGACGCGGTGATCCTCGATCTGGAGGACGCGGTCGCTCCCGCGGAGAAGGACTCCGCCCGCATCCTGGTGCGCAACGCCATCGGAAGGATGGGCTTCGGCAGGTGCGAGGTCATCGTGCGCATCAATTCCATCGACACCCCCTTCTGGAAGAAGGATCTGGACGCGATCATCCCCGTGCGCCCGAGCCTCATCATGCCGCCCAAGACGGGCTGCGCCGAGGATGTGCGCGCGGTGGACGCTTACATCACCGAGCTGGAAGCGAAGCTGGGCATGGAGAAGAACAGCGTCCGGCTGATTCCGCTGATCGAGACCGCCCTGGGCGTGGAGAACGCCTTTGAGATCGCCAGCGCGTCCGAGCGCGTGGCCGCCATCTTCCTGGGCGGCGAGGATCTGACCGCCGACCTGCACTGCAAGCGCACCAAGGAGGGCAACGAGATCAATTACGCCCGCTGCCGCATGGTGTGCGCCGCACGCGCCGCAGGGGTCGAGGTCTACGACACGCCCTTCACCGACGTGAACGACGACGAGGGCATCTATGTGGACGCGCAGTACGCCAAGAGCCTGGGCTTCACCGGGAAGTCCGCCATCTCTCCGCGCCATGTGCAGGCCATCAACGAGGTGTTCAGCCCGTCCCAGTCGGACGTGGACTACGCCTACGAGGTCATGGAGGCCATCCGCATCGGCAAGGAGCAGGGCAAGGGCGCGGTGGCGCTGCGGGGCAAGATGATCGACGCGCCCATCGTGGCGCGCGCGCAGCAGACCATCGCCATGGCGGAGGAGCTGGGCATGGGAAGGAGTGAGGCGCAATGAGCACGAAGCTGGTCAAGACCCTCCGGGAGGCCATCGAGCTCTCCGGACTGAAGAGCGGCATGTCCGTATCCTTCCACCATCACCTGCGCAACGGCGACTACACGCTGAACATGGTGATGGAGGAGATCGCGAATCTCGGCATCCGGGAGCTGACGCTGAACGCGAGCTCCATCTTCGACGTGCACGCCCCCGCGCTGGAGGAGCACATCAAAAGCGGCGTGGTGCGCAAGATCAACACGAACTACATGTCCGCCGGACTGGGCCGACGCATCTCCGAGGGCCTGATGGACGAGCCGGTGGACTTCCGCACCCACGGCGGCCGTCCCCGGGACATCGCCCTGGGCAACACGCCCATCGACGTGGCCTTCATCGCCGCGCCCACGGCGGATCCCATGGGCAACTGCACCGGCAAGCTCGGCCCCTCCGCCTGCGGAAGCCTCGGCTACGCCTTCCCGGATGCGATGTACGCCAAGCAGGTCATCGTGATCACCGACAACCTGGTGCCCTATCCGCTGCTGGGCTGGTCGATCCCGGAGATCTATGTCAACTACGTGGTGGAGGTTCCCGCCATCGGCAACCCCAAGGGCATCGTGTCCGGCACCACGAAGATCACCCGCGACCCTGTGGGTCTGGTGATGGCCCAGAGCGCGGTGGATGTCATCCGACACTCGGGCCTGCTGAAGGACGGCTTCTCCTTCCAGACCGGTGCGGGCGGCGCGTCGCTGGCGGCGGCCAAGTTCCTGATGGACGTGATGGTCAAGGAGAAGATTCAGGGCTCCTTCGCCTCCGGCGGCATCACCGGCTATCTGGTGGACATGCTCAACGCGGGCTGCTTCCGTTCGCTGATGGACGTGCAGTGCTTTGACCTGAAGGCCGTGGAGTCCATCCGCACGAACCCGGCCCATCAGGAGATCTCCGCCATGCACTACGCAAGTCCCGCCGCAGCCAGCGCCGTGGTGGATCAGCTGGACGTGGTGATCCTGGGCGCGACCGAGGTGGACACCGACTTCAACGTCAACGTTCACACCGATTCCAACGGCTACATCATGGGCGGCTCCGGCGGACACAGCGACACCGCCGCCGGTGCGAAGCTGTCGATGATCATCGCGCCGCTGTTCCGCGCGCGCTTGCCCATCGTGACCGATCATGTGTCCTGCATCTCCACGCCGGGCCGGGACATCGACGTGCTGGTGACCCAGCGGGGCATCGCGGTCAACCCGAAGAATCAGGAGCTTACGCAGCGCCTGAAGGACGCGGGGCTGAACGTCGTGGACATCCATGAACTCAAGGAGATCGCCGAGCGCATCACCGGAAAGCCCGCGAAGATCGCGCGCGGCGGGCGCAGGGTGGCGAACGTCATCTACCGCGACGGCACGCAGATTGACGAAATTCTCAGTGTGAAATAAAGACTGCATATAAAGGAGGAAACCATGAGGAACATCGAAGCGGCAAGGGTGACGGAGGTCGTGCGCAGGCTGTGCATCGAGGCCAACTGTCACCTGACGAAGGATCTGAAGGACTGCATCGTGGAGTGCCGGAAGAACGAGACCTTCCCGGTGGCCCAGGGCATCCTGGATCAGATCATTGAAAACTACGGCATCGCGGACGAGAACAACGTGCCCGTCTGCCAGGACACCGGCATGGCCTGCGTGTTCATCGACGTGGGTCAGGACGTGCACGTGGAGGGCAATCTGGAGGAGGCCATTCACGAGGGCGTGCGCCAGGGCTACAGGGACGGCTACCTGCGCAAGTCCGTGGTGCGCGATCCCCTGGACCGCGTCAACACCGGCGACAACACCCCGGCCATGATCTACTACAACATCGTGCCCGGCGAGCAGATCAAGATCACCGTGGCGCCCAAGGGCTTCGGCAGCGAGAACATGAGCCAGATCAAGATGCTCAAGCCCTCCGACGGACTTCAGGGCGTGAAGGACTTCGTGGTGAAGGTCGTGGAGGACGCCGGCCCGAACCCCTGTCCGCCCGTGGTGGTGGGCGTTGGCGTGGGCGGCACCTTCGACAAGGCTGCGTTCATGGCCAAGAAGGCGCTCACCCGCCCGGTGGATTCCCACAACGAGGATCCCTTCTACGCGGCGCTGGAGGATGAGCTGCTGGAGAAGATCAACGCGCTGGGCGTTGGCCCGCAGGGCTTCGGCGGACGCACCACCGCGCTTGCCGTGAACATCGAGAAGTGCCCCACCCACATCGCGGGCCTGCCCGTGGCCGTCAACATCAACTGCCACGTGACCCGCCATCAGTCGGAGGTGATTTAAATGACCAGAAAGATTCAGACGCCCCTGACGCGCGAGGTGGCGCGCACTCTGAAGGCCGGCGAGAGCTGCACCATCAGCGGAACCATCTACACCGCCCGCGACGCGGCCCACAAGCGGCTGTGCGAGCTGGTTGCACAGGGCAAGGAGCTGCCGCTTGAGATCAAGGACGCGATCATCTACTTCGTGGGCCCGACTCCGGCCAAGCCCGGTCAGGCCATCGGCTCCGCAGGCCCCACCACGTCCTACCGCATGGACGCGTACTCGCCCACGCTGATCTCCATCGGCCAGACCGGCATGATCGGCAAGGGCAAGCGCAACGACGAGGTCATCTCCGCCATGAAGGAGCACGGCGCGGTGTACTTCGGCGCCATCGGCGGCTGCGGCGCGCTGCTGTCCAAGTGCATCAAGAAGGCGGAGGTCATCGCCTACGAGGATCTGGGCGCGGAGGCCATCCGCAAGCTGGAGGTGGAGGACTTCCCCGTGGTGGTCATCATCGACAGCGAGGGCAACAACCTCTACCAGACCGGCAAGCAGGCCTATCTGGACACGCTGGCGTAAGCGACGATTGATTTTGACGGGGGATTGCCGCGTGAACGGGCGATCCCCCGGTTTTCATTCCATTGAGTGGGCATGAAGGAGGGCGGCGGATGCACAGGTACAGCATCAATCCCGACAGCGATATACCGATCTATCGCCAGCTGGTGGACCAGATCAACGCGGAGATTCGCAGCGGCGTGCTGCCCACGGGCACCCAGCTGCCCACCGTGCGGGAGATGGCGGAGCAGATGCACCTCTCCTGCGGCACGGTCAAGCGGGTGTACGACCGCCTTCAGGAGATGGGCGACATCGAGATGACCCGCCGCCGGGGCACCTTCGTCAAGTACGTGCGGGAGGATCGGGACAGCCGCAAGGTGATGGCCATGACCGCCATCGACCGCATGATCCGTCAGCTCACGGAGCTGAACTTCTCTCCGGCGGAGATTCAGATCTTCCTGAACCTGAAGATGCGGGAGTGGGGCCTGAAGTGGTCGGGGGTGCGCGTGGCCATGGTCACGGACTACGTGGAGCTGAGCGCTGCGCTGGAGCGTCAGCTTTCGCAGCTGGGCAACGTGCGCGTGAGCGTGTGCCAGCTCAAGCAGCTCCGGGAGTACCCCTACAGCGTGGACGAGCAGTCCGACGTGATCCTGGCCTCCGCCCAGGACGGCCAGCGCCTGCAATCCATCCTGCCGGACGGCTCGAAGCTCATCAAGCTGGCCTTCTGCGTGTCGCCGGAGAGCGCCTACGCGCTGGCGAGATGCGCGGATGGTTCGCTGGGCGTGGTCTGCGCAGAGCCGGCCTTTGCCGATCTGGTGTCCGCCCAGCTCCCGGAGGACGTGCGCAGGCGGCTGCGGGTGCTGGAGGCGTGCGATGTCGACGCGCGCGCGGCCTTCTTCGACGGTCTGGACGCGGTGGTCGTGGCCCCGGACTGGGAGGCGTACTGCGACCCGGAGCTGAGCCGCATGATCGAGGGCTATCGCACGGACGGCACCATCGTGCCCTTCGACTACCGCATCGACGAGGGCTCCATGCTCTACCTGGAGGAGCGCATCAACCGCATCCGGGACGAGCGCCAGCTGCTGCCCGGTGCGCTGCACTTCTGACGCATGATGAATATGGATTGCATAAAACTACGCCCGGTGACGGTGGCGGACGTGCTCTCTGCACGGGAAGCGCGGGTGGAACGACAGAAGCGCATGCTTTTGGCGAATGAACTACCTCTGGTTTCCTTCACGATGAACATTGCCGGGGAGATCAAGCGGGACGAATGGATTGAACAGGCTTTCCTCGAGGGCGTGCGCCGCATTGAAGCTGCGCTGGCGGCGGACGGCATCGCCGTGGCGGCCCGGGAGCGGACGCTGGCGTTCACCGGCTGCGAGGAAATCTGGGCGGTGGATGCACCCGCGCAGGAATTGAAGGCGCGGATGTGCGGCATTGAGGAAATGGACGCGCTGGGGCGGCTGTTCGACATCGACGTGATCGACGCGGAGGGGCGCAAGCTGGAGCGTCCGATGGAACGGCGCTGCCTGATCTGCGGTGGCCCGGTGCGCGCCTGTGCCCGGAGCCGTGCCCACAGCGCCCGGGAGCTGTCGGAGCGCGCTCACGAGATCATCATTGCCTTTCTGAATGAGCAGCGCGCGTTGGAGATCGGAAGAATCGCCCATCGGGCCTTGATCCGGGAGGCGAACGTCACGCCGAAGCCGGGTCTGGTGGATCGGGAGAACAGCGGCGCGCACCGGGACATGGATCTGAAGCTGTTCTGCAAGAGCGCCGACGCGCTGCTTCCCTGGTTTGCGGACTGCGCCCGGATCGGCCTGGAGCTGCGCGACGCAGCCCCGGAGCAGGTCTTCGGGCGGCTGCGGAAGCGGGGGATCGAGGCGGAAGATGCGATGTTCGCGGCGACGGGCGGCGTGAACACCCACAAGGGCGCGCTGTTTTCGCTGGGCATCCTCTGCTGCGCGGCGGCGATGGAGGGCGAGGGAGCGCCGGTTCCGACGATTCTGGATCGGGCGGCGGAGATTGCACGGCCTGCGCTGGGCGATCTGACCGCGCTGCGGCCCGGCGATGCGCGCACCGGCGGCGAGGTGCAGTACCTCGACAGCGGGCGCACCGGCGTTCGCGGCGAGGCGGCGGCGGGCTTTCCCCACGCGCGCGACTGCGGCTTGCCTGCGCTGAAAAGGGCGTTGCAGGACGGCGCGTCGTTCAATGTGGCCTGCCTGCATGCGCTGCTCGGGCTGATGACCTGCGTGGAGGACAGCAACATCCTGCGCCGGCGTGGCCCGGAGACGCTGCGCAGCGTGCAGTCGCGGGCGAAGGCGCTGCTGGAGAAGGGATTCAGCATGGACGACCTGCGCCGCATGAACGATGACTTTGTGCGGGAGAACCTCAGCCCCGGCGGCAGCGCGGATCTGCTGGCGGTCAGCATCTTTTTATATGAAATACAGAATACCGATGAAGCTCAGGAAACCAATGGGGGACATTTGAAATGAACGCGACCTTCAAGCTCACGCTATCGATGATTATCTTCGGCACCATAGGCATCTTCCGGCGCTACATACCGTTGCCGTCCAGCCTGGTGGCCATGAGCCGCGGTCTGACCGGCATGCTGTTTCTGCTGCTGGTGATGCTTGTGCGAAAGCGCGGCATGAACCGTGCGGCGGTGCGCAAAAAGCTCGGCATGCTGTGCCTGTCCGGCGCAGCCATCGGCGTGAACTGGATTTTGCTGTTCGAGGCCTACAACTACACCAGCGTCGCCACCGCCACGCTGTGCTACTACCTCGCGCCCATGTTCGTGATCCTCGCATCGCCGCTGGTGGTGGGCGAGCGCCTGACGGTCCGAAAGCTCGTGTGCGTGCTGGCGGCGCTGCTGGGCATGGTGTTCGTCTCCGGGGTGCTGGAGGCGGGCGGCGGAAGCTCCGATCTGAAGGGCGTGCTGCTGGGCCTGGGTGCGGCGGTGCTCTACGCCAGCGTGGTTCTGATGAACAAGCAGCTGGGCGATGTGCCCGCCTACGACCGCACCATCGTGCAGCTGGGCAGCTCGGCGGCGGTGCTGCTGCCCTACGTGCTGCTGACCGAGAACCTGGGCGCGCTGACGTTCACCCCCGGCACGATCGGACTTTTGCTGGTGGTGGGCGTGGTGCACACCGGCATCGCCTACGCCCTGTACTTCGGTTCGCTGATGCAATTGAAGGCCCAGACGGCGGCGATTCTCAGCTACATCGACCCCGTGGTGGCCGTGCTGCTCTCGGCACTGGTGCTCCGGGAGCACATGAGCCTGCTCAGCGGCCTCGGCGCAGTGCTGGTGCTGGGCGCGGCGGTGGTCAGCGAGCTGCCCGCACGACGGAGCAAAGCGGCGTAAATACGGAAAAATCTCCCTTCGATTTGTTCGGGGGAGATTCAGATTGTCGAAAAACCTATCGCAGAACAGCCAGTTCAATCAAATCCGGCGACCTGTGCGGCGGATTTGGTTTTTCTGAAGCGAAAGCGAAGGAAAAACAATACCTGCCGTCAGGATTGCGCCCGGAAAACCGTGAGGTTTTCAGCAATCCGCAGTGTTCCCTTTCCGCAATGAAAATCGCAGATTTTCATTGCAAGTGTCAAAAAGTCTTTTTTGACACGCAAAATCTCCCTTCGATGGATCGGGGGGAGATTTTTTGTGCGGAGAAGCTCAATTGCGGGCCTGCTTCAGGCGGCGGGGATCCTCCACCACCCGGCCGGACTCCCGGTGGTAGCGCACCTCGTTGGTCAGCTCCCGGCCGGAGAAGTATTCGTCCAGGTTGGCGAGGGTGGTGGAAGCGATGTTGGAGAGGGCCTCCTCGGTGAGGAAGGCCTGGTGGGAGGTGATGAGCACGTTGGGCTTGGACACCAGAAGCGACAGCACGTCGTCCCGGATGGGCTCGATGGAGCGGTCCTCGTAGAAGTATTCCGTCTCCTCCTCGTACACGTCCAGGCCTGCGCCCCGCACCGTGCCGTCGTTCAGCGCCTTCAACAGCGCCGTGGAATCGATCAGCGCGCCGCGGGAGGTGTTGATGATGAACGCGCCGCGCTTCATCTGCGCAAAGGCCGCTTCGTCCAGAAGATGATAGCTCTGCGCGGTCAGCGGACAGTGCAGCGAGATCACGTCGCTCTCATGGAGAAGCTGCGAAAGCGGCACGTAATCGATTCCCTCCACCGGATAGGGGTCGTGGGCGATCACCCGCATGCCGAAGCCCCGGCACAGTTCGATGAAGGCGCGGCCGATCTTGCCCGTGCCGATTACGCCGGCGGTCTTGCCGTGGAGATCCACGCCGGTGAGGCCGCTGATGTTGAAGTTGAACTCCCGGGTGCGGATGTAGGCCTTGTGCAGGCGGCGGTTCACCGTCAGCAGCATGCCCATGGCGTGCTCCGCGACGGCGTGGGGCGAGTAGGCGGGCACGCGCACCACCGTGAGCCTGCCCTCGGCGGTCTGGAAGTCCACGTTGCTGTAGCCGGCGCAGCGCATGGCCAGCACGTTCACGCCCTCGTCGATGAGGATGCGCACGGTCTGCGTGCCGATGTCGTCGTTGACAAAGGCGCAGGCCGCGTCGAAGCCCGCCGCCAGGCGCGCGGTCTCCGGGTTCAGCTTGTCCTCGTAGTAGTGAATTTCGTATTGGCTGTTGACGCGGTCGAAGCTCTCGCGGTCGTAGGGCTTCGCGTCGAAAAATGCGATGCGTTTCATGAAAACTCCCTTCCTGTGCGGCGGTGAATGGAGATGCGCCGCGCAGCTAATGTGCCCCGGACGGGCGCAGCTTAACCGCGAAGCGAAAACCGCCTTCAGAAAGGGAGAGAAATCAATTCATGTGAACGTTGACGTGGGGATAGGTCATCTCCACGCCGTTTTTGGAAAATGCGCCGTAGACGGCCTCGTTCAGGGCGTAGCGCGCGTCGGTGTAATCCTGGGAGTGCACCCAGCAGCGCAGCGTGTACTGGATGGCGCTGTTGCCGTAGGCCTCCACCAGCAGCTGGGGTGCGGGGTCGGTCAGGATCCCCGGCACGGCGGCGACGGCCTCCATCGCGGCGGCGCGCACCTGCTCCGGTGGGTTGTGGTAGGCGGCGCTCAGGTTCAGGTCGATGCGCCGCGCGCCGGAGGAGGTGTAGTTGACCAGCTTGGAGGTGTAGAGCAGGTTGTTGGGCACGAAGATCATCTTGCCGTCCACGGAGATCATCCGGGTGTGCAGGATGCCGATCTCCCTGACTGTGCCCGCCACCGCGTCGGTTTCGATGTAGTCGCCCAGGGAGAAGGGCTTGCTGGCCAGGATGATGATGCCGCCCGCGAGGTTGTTCAGCACGCCCTGCACCGCCAGCGATACGGCCAGGCCGATCACCGAGAACAGCGCAAGGAAGGAATTGATGGGGATGCCCAGCACGTTGGCCGCAAAGAGGATCGAGATGAAGTAGAGCACGAAGCGCAGCGCGGCCCGGAGCATGCTGTGCAGCGAGGGATCGATCTGCTTCGCGCGATCCAGAAAGCGGGCAAACAGCTTCATCAGGATGCGGCTGACCACCAGGCACAGCACCAGCACCGCGACGCCGATGAGGATGCGCTCCAGCGGCAGTCCCTGAAGGACGGATAGCGTCTGTTCCAAGGCTTATGACCCTCCCTTCCGGCGCTCAGAACACCAGCTCGCCGGGTCGATAGCCCTCCGGCAGCGGCTCCTCCTGCACGAAGGGCAGACTGTCGTCCTCCAGCGTGGGCAGGAAGAATTCGTAGGGGATGCCGGGGAACTCGCAGGCGTAGCTGCTCGCACCGAACCAGCCGCCCTCCTTGGCGCGCAGGTTCAGGTCGCGGGCAAACTTGGTGTGGTTGCAGCAGTCGTGCACGGCAATGTCCCAGCCCTCCTCGGCCGCCTGTTTCATCAGCTTCAGCGTCAGCTCCCGGCTCCAGATGGGGGAGATGTAGCCCAGGCGGTGCATGTACATGGGCTCGCCCTCGTAGTTTGCGATGTTGTTGGGGTTCAGGTGCAGCTCCGCGCAGTTGATGAAGTCCAGACCGGTGGACAGGATCGCGTCCCTCTTGCGCTGGAAGGTGTCGTAGAACTCTGGGGTCATGGGGGTCTCAATGCCCACGCTGGGGATGAAGCGCTTCGCCAGGCGGATGTTCTCGATCACCTTATCTGCGCAGTTCGTCGCGCCCAGGTTGAAGCGCAGCTCATTCAGGCCCGCTTCGCCCAGCATCCGCAGGTTCTCCTCGTTGGCCAGCGTGCCGTTGGTGTACATGTGCTGGTGGATGCCGTGGGCGTGGAAGCGGCGGATGATGCCCTCGTAGACCTCGATCTCCATGAAGGGTTCGAGATAGACGTAGGACACGCCCGTGGGCGCGTTGCCCATGCTGAGCAGCAGGTCGACGTCCTCCTCGCGCACCTTTGTGCCGCCGATCTCCCACATGCCCTCGCCGATGGGCGGCTGGCAGTCCAGCTCGCCGTAGTTGTAGCAGAAGCGGCACTCGACGTTGCACTTGTTGGTCTTGCGGATGGCGCTCAGGCCCGTGCCCAGCAGGCAGGATTTGCAGCCCTTGGAGAACTTCTCCGCGTTGCCCACGTACTGCGTGCGGCTCTGCAACGAGGAAAGGCCGGGAATTTCCGCCATCAGCGCGGCGTTGCGATGCTCCACGGCCTCCTCGATCTGGGAGAGCACCGCGTAGACGATCTCCTGCTGGTGGGGCAGCAGCTCCTCGCCCTCCGGCAGGGCTGCAAAGAATTCAAACCAGGCCAGCGCGTCCCGCTTTGAGATTTTCATGTTCGTTATCCTCCGTGATGTGCTTGCAAGTGCCTTTATCTTAGCAGAAAGCGCGGGTTTTGACAAGAGGGGTGCAAATTCAGACAAAATTCAGCTTCGCAACAGATCCCTTCCAGAGAGGATTGCTAGAATGGGAGCATCCCAATTGAGAAAGGATGGATGAAACATGAAGAAAAACCGAATTGCAATCCTGACCTGCCTGCTGGCCCTGCTGCTGGTGACGCCTGCCCTGGCGCAGACCACCGGCGTGAATCTGGACGGAAAGAGCTACGCCTTCTTCGGCGGGCCCGGCACCTATGTGGTCGACGGCACGACTTTCGTCATCGACGGGGACAGCGTCACGGTGCAGCGCCCCGGCGAAGCGGAGCTGGTGCTGCCGCTGGTGAAGTGTGAGGATGATGCGATTGTTACGGAGAGTACATCCGAGGCGGTCAGCGAAGTCACGATCACGACTGCTGCGGAGGATGCCGTCGTGGCGCAGTATACCCAGAGCGCACTTTCGGAGGACGAATTCAGCCCGGAGGCCTTCTCCGTGTACGCGCCCTTCGGACTGAGCTGCGACAGCGTGGGCGAAGCGCTGTACTATCGGGGCAGGCGCGTGCGCATTTTCGAGGACGTGGTGCAGGGCGACGCGCTTCAGGAGGAAGCTGGGCTCTGCTACGAGCTGGAGTACGTGGATTCCGAGGGCGCGGTGGACGTGCGCACCGTACGGGACGAAGCTGGCACGCTCCTGCGTCTGGAGCAGCTCTCCGAGGCGGAATTTCAGTCCCGCGATCTGAAGGACTGGACGGAGCCGGAGATCGGCGTGACCGCTGCGGAGGGCAATGTCTGGACGACCTATGCCGCCGTGGAGGCAGACGAGGATGCCGTTGCGGCGAAGGGCATGACCGCCGAAACCAGCTGCGCGGATTGGACTCCGGCAGAGAAGCAGGAATTCTTTGCCGAGTACGCGCCCTTCGGCTTGACCTACGATCCGCAGACGGACGCGCTGACCTACATGGGAAGGGCGGTGCACAATTTCCTGGACGTGCGCAGCAGCAACGGCGTGTCCCTGACCGGCGGCAGCTTCCGGGGCTCGATCACCCAGATCAGCAAGGCGGACGGCGAGGTGGACGTGGAGACGATCCGCGACTACGACCACCCGAACGCAAGCGGCGAGGGCACGCTGACCGGCATCGTGGTGACGGAAAAGAACTGACATGCATCGTGTCCCCGGCCATTCAGGTCGGGGACAAAAATTCTTCGTTTTTCCGGGAAAGGGGTGGAAAATTCAGACAAAATCCCAAGAGCTGTGCTATACTGGCCCTGTACACTGCGGGAGGTGGAGCGATGGAACGGATACTGGTCGTGGAGGACGACTTCGACATTGCGGAGATGCTGCAGACCTGGCTCATGGAGGCCGGATATGCCGTGGAAGTGGCGCAGGACGGCCTGCGGGCGCTGGATGTATTTGCGGCGGGCAGGTTCGATCTGGTGCTGCTGGATCTGATGCTGCCCAAGCTGGACGGCTTCGGCGTGTGCGAGTGGATTCGGGCACGCTCGGACGTGCCGGTGGTGATGCTCACGGCGCTGGACGGCGAGGAGGAGCAGCTGCGGGGCTACGACCTGCGCATCGACGATTACGTGACCAAGCCCTTTTCCATGCCGCTGCTGCTGCGGAAGATTGCCGCGATCCTGCGACGCTGCGGGGATCGGGAGGAGCGCCGGGTGATTACCTACCGGGACCTGACGCTGGATCTGGACGCCTACCGCGCCGAGCGCGATGGCCGGGATCTGGAGCTGACGAACCGGGAGTTTGAGTGCCTGCGGGAGCTGATTCAGAACCAGGGTCGGGTGATGACCTATCAGATGCTGGTGCAGCGCATCTGGAACTACGACTATCTGGGCGACGAGCGGGTGATCTACAGCCACATCAAGAACCTGCGGCGCAAGCTTCAGGCGGACTACATTCACACGGTCAGAGGGGTGGGCTATCGCGTTGAAAAGATTGAGAAGAAGTAGGGGGAGCCTGACCCTGCGCAGCTTTCTGCTGACCTTCGCCCTCACGGCCCTGGCCTGCGCCGTGACCTACGGGGCCATCGCGTATCTCACGCCCATCAGCTACACCTCGCTGCTGGAGGAGGAGCTGCTGGAGAAGAGCGCAAGCCTCGCGGCGGCGCTGGAGGGCCGGGCTGCGGCGGACTGCGCGCCGGTTCTCGATGCCTTCGCCCGGGAGACGGGCGCGTACCTGCGCCTGACCAGTGGTGGGGAGGTGCTCTACGACACCCTGCCGCGCGCGGAGGTCATCGCATGGGAGGGCACCGCGTCGCCGGGCTACGCCGAAGTGACGATCTCCAGCTATGCCGTGGAGGCGGGCGATGCTTCGGAGACGCAGTACGAGGGCGAGGCGACGCATGCGGAGCAGGTCGCGGACTTCCAGATCAGAGAAACCATCGCCCTTGCGGACGGTGAGCTGGGCGAGCTGGTGGTCGTGGGCGGCATGCGCGCGGTGAACCAGGCGGCGGAGGCCATGAAGCGGCTGCTGCCCTATTTGCTGATCGTGATCCTGGGCATTTCGCTGCTGGGCGCGCTGGTCTACTCCCGCCTGATCACCCGGCCCATCGTGGCCCTGAGCCGGATCGCCCGACGCATGGCGGCACAGGACTTCGACGCGCGCTGGCAGCGGCGGCGCAGGGACGAGATCGGCGTGCTGGGGGACAGCCTGAACCTGCTCTCGGAGAACCTCTCCGGCGCGCTTGCGCAGCTGCGGCAGGCGAATCTCGCCCTTCAGGGGGACATCGACCGGGAGCGGGAGCTGGATCGCCAGCGCACGGCCTTCTTCGCCGCGGCTTCCCACGAACTCAAGACCCCCGTCACCATCCTGAAGGGGCAATTGAGCGGCATGCTGGCGCAGGTCGGGGTCTACCGCGATCGGGAGAAGTACCTCGCACGGGCGCTGGAGGTCACAACCCGCATGGAGGGCCTGATTCGGGAGATATTGACCATCAGCCGCATCGGCTCCGGCGGCTACGCCCTGAAGCGGGAGCAGGTCGACCTCTCCGCGCGGATGGAGGAGGTTTTATGCCAGAACGGCGAGCTGATCGAGCGTCGGGGCCTGCGCGTGGTGCGGGAGATTGCGCCGGGTGTGACGGTGATGGGCAGCGCAAGTCTGCTCTCCAACGCGCTGGACAACGTGCTGATGAACGCTATCCTCTACTCCCCGGAGGGTGCGACGCTGCAGGTGCGGGTGTCTCCGGGAGAGCTGTGCGTGATCAACGGCTGCGCTTCGATTCCCGATGCGCAGCTTGCCCACCTTTTCGAGCCCTTCTATCGGGTGGAGCAGTCCCGCAGCAGGGCCTCGGGCGGCAGCGGGCTGGGGCTGTATCTGGTGCGGAGCATTCTGGAGCTGCACGGCGCGAGCTGTGCGCTTGAGAACAGCGCGGAGGGCGTGCGCTTCACGGCGCGGTTTCCAAATTGATTTCAGGGTTTTGCGCGGGACGGCGGCGTTCCGCGCATTTTGCTATTATTTGGCATGAACGAACGCAAAATGGTGCATACTGTTGCTGTTATTCTGGTTTTGTGCAGGAGGAACAGCGATGAAGCGTTTTTTCAGCGATAGAAGAAGCGGGCATGCGCCGCAGGAGCTGCGCGACTTTGCCGCCGCGCTGCGGCCCGACGGGCGTGCTGTGATGCGGATGCGCGCGGGAACGGCGCGCCGTCTGCATGCGGAGCTGCGCCGCGCGGCGGCGCTGAACCGTCCCGGCGCGCCTGCGGACGAGGCGCTGCGCCGCCTGAACGGCGAGGCCCGGCGCATCGAGAGCTGTCTGCGTCAGGCGGAAGCGGAGACCGGCATGCGCTTGCCCGCGTCGGGGGGAGAGGCGCGCGTTCTCGCACTGGCGCGGCGCATGCTGTCCGATGGGGAGGCCGCGCTGACGAAGGAGCGCCTGATGAAGGAGATTTCTGACTTCGACGCGGTGCAGCCACTTACGATGGCAGAGCTCCAGCGCATGCCCGGCGCATTGCACATCGCGCTGTGCGAGGGTCTGGAGCGCGCGGCGCGGGACGTGCTGCAATGTGCAAGCGAACGGGAACGTGCGGGCGCCTGGGTGCGCCGCGGCGGACGGGGCAAGGTTGGCGGCGCAGTGTTTCTGGAGCAGGCGCTGCGCCTTGCGGACGAGCAGGAGCAGCCGGAGCTTCAGAGGAAGCTGGGCAGGCTGCTTGCGGAGCGCGGTGAGCGCGCGGACTGGGCGGTGGAGCGCGCCCACAGGATCGTGGCAGATTGCTGCATGCGGCTGGAGAACCTGATGCAGCTCAAGCACCTGCTGGACGCCATCGACTGGCGGCGCTGCTTTGAGGAGCTGTCCGTGGCCGATATGGAGCTGCGCGACGATCCGGCCAACCTCTACACCAACATGGACGGCGCATCCCGCGCAAGGGTGCGCAGCCGCGTCGCACGCATTGCCCGGCAGCTGGGCATGGAGGAGCGCGCGCTGGTGCGCTGCGCCTTGCAGCTTGCACGGGAGGCGAAGCGGGAGCATGGCCGGGACGATCCCCGCGCAAGCGTGGTGTATTATTTTGCGACGAACGCAGGTGCGAAGGCACTGGGGGAGGCCAACGGCGCGCGTGTGTCCCGCTGGACGATGGATGAATCCGGCTACATCAGCGTGGCGGTGGTCGCAGGCTGTGCGATTCTCGTGATGGCGCTGTGCATGCTGGCCATCGGGCGGAGGATCCTGCTGCCCTATGCGCTGCTGTTGGCCTGGGTTCCGGCGACCCATCTGATCAGCCGCTGCTATCCGCGCTTCGTGCGCCCCGGCCACATCCTGAAGCTGAAGCTGCGGCATGTGCCGGATGCGGCGCGCACGCTGGTGGCGCTGCCGGTGCTGCTCAGCAGCGAGGCGCGCGCCCGGGAGATGGTCGCTCACATGGAGGCGCTGGGCTGCCTGGAGAGCGACGGCAACATCGACTACCTGCTGCTGGGCGACTTCCGGGACGCGGACAGCGCCTGTCTGGAGGACGACGGGGCGATCCTCACCGCTGCGCGGGAGGGCGTTGCGCGGCTGAATGCGGCTGCGGGGCGTGAAAAATACTTCTACCTGCACCGCCCGCGAAGCTATCGAACCGTGGACGATCGCTGGATGGGCGAGAACCGCAAGCGCGGCGCGCTGACGGCGCTGAACCACCTGATCCTGAACCGTCTGGAGGCGGAGAATGCCTTCGGTGCGGAGCATGCCGCTGCGCAGCGGATTGCTGCGCGGGGGTACCGCTATGTGGTCACGCTGGACGCAGACACGGAGTACCTGCCGGGAACCTTGCAGAAGCTGATCGGCGCGATGCTGCATCCCTTGAACCGCCCGGAAACCGGCGGCTATGCGGTGCTCCAGCCGAACATGCAGATGACGGCGGACGCGGTGGAGAACGCCTGGGTGGAGCTGACGGTGGGCGACGGCGGTGTGGACGGCTACCCCGCCTCCGTGTCCAACTTCTACCAGGACATGACCGGCCACGGAAATTTCGCTGGCAAGGGCATCTACGACGTGCGCGCCTTCGTGGAGGCCACCGAGGGCCGCCTGAACGACGATGAGATTCTCAGCCACGATCTGATCGAGGGCGTCCTCTGCGGTGCGGGCTTCGTAAACGACGTGTCCTTCTACGATGGCGCGCCGTCCAACCCCGCCGCCGCGCTGCGCCGGGAGCACCGCTGGGTGCGCGGCGACTGGCAGCTGCTGCCGGTGCTTATGAAGCTGCGGGGCGTCTCCATCGTCAATCGGATGAAGATGGTCGGCAACCTGCTGCGCAGCCTGTATGCGCCCGCGCTGCTGGGCCTGCTGATTCACTCCCTGTGGCTGAACGAGCCCCGTGCCTTCCTGCTGGGGCTGGCGCTGGCCTACTTCGACGCGATCCTGCATCCGCTGCGCCGGGAGAGCTGGCGGCGCGCCACGCTGCGGCTTGCCATGCTGCCGCTGGAGGTGAAGCACCTGCTGGACGCGATTCTGCGCACGCTGTACCGCCTGACAATCTCCCACAAGCACCTGATGGACTGGGTGCCCGCCGCCGATGCTTCTGCGGGCGATGGGCGCAGCCTGCGCACGCCGGGACGGGTGGCCGCAATCCTGCTGCTGCCGGGCCTGCTGCGCCCCTTCTGGATTCCGGCGGTGCTGGCGCTGGCCTTGCTGTTCCTGGTGGGCCCCGGCTGGGCGGAGGGTATGGTGGCGGAGAAAAAGGACGCGCCCGTCGTGTTCTCGCCGGAGCGCAAGCGCCTGCTGGAGAAGCTGGCGGGGGAGACCTGGGCCTTCTTCGAGGCCTATGTTCCGCTGGACGGCCCCGGACTTCCGCCGGACAACGTGCAGATGGACCCGCCTGCGGGTGCGGCCCAGCGCACCTCGCCCACGAACATCGGCCTGTACCTTCTGTCCTGCGTCGCCGCCTGGTCGCTGAAGCTGATCTCCCGGGAGGAGATGCTGGGCCGCATGGCCGCCACGGCCTACACGCTGGAGCGCCTGGACAAGTGGAACGGACAAATGTACAACTGGTACGATCTCAACGATCTCATGCCATTGCGCCCGCGATACGTGTCCGCCGTGGACAGTGGCAACCTTGCGGGGGCGCTGCTGCTGTGCGCCCATGAGGTTGCAGACGACACTGCGGGTCTGTCCGCGCGACTGCGTGCGCTTGCGGAGTGCATGGATCTGACGGCCCTCTACGATGAGGACCGCAAGCTGTTCTGCATCGGCATGGACGTGGAGAGCGGCCAGCTCAGTCGATCCCACTACGACCTCTACGCCTCCGAGTCCCGCATCCTGAGCTACACTGCCATCATGCTGGGACAGGTGGGCGTGGAGCACTGGCGGCGGCTGTCCCGACCCGCAATCGCGGTGGATGGCCGCGCGGCGCTTATGTCCTGGAGTGGAACGATGTTTGAATACCTGATGCCGGAGCTGCTGCTGCACAGCTGCGAGACCTCGCTTGCCGGAGCGTCCCGACGGGCGGTGGTGGCGGCGCAGATGGACTTTGCAAAGCGGCGCAAGCGCCCCTGGGGCGTGTCGGAGTCGGGCTACTATGCCTTCGACCTGCAACTGAACTACCAGTACCGCGCCTTCGGTCTGCGTGCGATTGCGCTGGACGGCAGCGCCGTGCAGGACGTGGTTGCGCCCTATGCATCCGCGCTGGCGCTGTGCTGCGCGCCGGAGGCTGCGGCGGACAACCTCGAGCGCATGCGCGAAATGGGCTGGTGCGGACGCTACGGCATGTACGAGGCGGCGGATTACCTGCACGCGGGCCCCGACGGCGAGCCCCGGCTGATCCGCAGCTACATGGCGCACCACCAGGGCATGATCCTCTGCGCGCTGTGCAACGCGCTGCAGGGCGATCTGCTTTCGCGGCGCTTCATGGAGATCCCTCAGGCCCGGGCGCTGCGGCTGCTGTTGCAGGAGCGACGGAGTCATCAGCGCCTGCGCAGACACAGGCCGGAACCTGCGCTGCCGCGCACAACGGAGCGCCGCGAACGCAGCTTTGCCCGCACAGCCCGTCCCGAGCGCTATCTGGCGGACGTGCACCTGCTCCACGGCGGCGACACCACGGCGCTGGCGACGGCGGGCGGCGCAGTGTTCGCCTGGCACGACGGCGTGCAGTTGAACCGCTTCTCCGGCGATCTGCTGAACCGCCACGAGGGCATGTATGTGCACCTGAGGGATGTGCAGACCGGCGCGGAGTCCGTGTTCGGCAGCGGCAAGGTGGAGTTCGACGCGGGCTGCGCGCGCTATTTCCTGCGGCTGAACGGCGTACAGGCCGAGCTGCGGGTGGCGGTCTCCCCGGAGAATGGCGCGCTGATCCAGCAGCTTCATCTGGAGAACCACAGCGACGCGGCGCGGCGGCTGGAGGCCACCGGCTGCATGGCGGTGGCACTGGCGGCGGATCGGGACATGCGCGCCCATCCGGTGTTCCAGAACCTGTTCGTGGAGAGCGAACGCATCGCGCCCACGGCGCTGGCGTTCCGGAGAAGGAGCCGGGAGAGGGGACAAGCGCATCCGCAGCTGGTCTACCTCATCTCCGGCGCGACCGGGGCTGCGTGCGAGACGGATCTGGATCGCCTCGTCGGCCGCACGGGCTCCCTTGGGGAGCCGGGTGGCATTGCGCGGGAGCTCAGCGGAACCTGTGGAAGCGTGCTCAATCCCTGCGCCGCGCTGCGCGTGTCGATTGAACTGGAACCGGGCGAGAAGCGGACGCTGCACTTCGCCCTGGCATGCACCGGCGAAGAAAAGCGGGAGGCGATGGTGAAGAACCTGTCCCTCCCTGCGGCGGCGGAGCGCGCGATGCAGCTTGCCGAGGCCCGTGCACGGGCGGCGCTGCGCTTCGCGGGCGTGGATGCGCAGCTTCACCGCATGCTCCAGCGCGCGTCCGCACTGCTCTTCGATTCCCAGCTCCGCGCGGGGCAGAACGAATGCTTTGATGCCTGCGCTCCGGCGGAGCGCCGCGCGCTGTGGAGCGCCGGAATCTCCGGCGAGCTGCCGATCCTGCTGGCGGTGGTGCAGGACGACAATCAGATGGAGGGCGTGCGCGCGCTGATCCGTGCCCACGGCTTCTATCGGATGATGGGCGTGCATACGGATCTGGTGCTGGTGAGCGACCAGGGAAACGACTACCAGCAGCCGGTGCGCAATGCGCTGGAGGATCGCATCAACGCCAGCCACCTCTGCGGCCTGCGGGGCCTGCCGGGTGGCGCCTTCCTGCTGGAGAAGCAGAACATTGGCGAGGAAACCTGGCGTGTGCTGCGGCGCATCGCGGCAATCTGCATCGAGGGCGACGGCGAGCTGCGCGACGCGCTGCATGCGCTGGAGCAGCGCGAGGGAGATGAATACGCAGCCATGCCGCCCGCAGCCGTCGATATGCCAAGGAACCTGCGCTGTGCCAACGGCTACGGCGGCTTCGACGGCAGCGCCTATGCGATCTGCCTGCGCCGGGACCGCATGCCGCCCGCGCCCTGGAGCAACGTGCTGGCCTCCGAGCGTGCCGGGGCGATCGTCACCGAGCGTGGCGGCGGCTTTGCCTGGCATGGCAACAGCCGCAGCGGACGCATCACGCCCTTTGCCAACGACGTGCTGCGCGAGGGCTGGGGCTGGATGTTCTATCTGGTGGATGTGCGCGAGCGCCGCTGGCTGCGGCTGCTGCCGGGGGACAAGCCCATGACGGACTTCGTGGTGCGCCATGCGCCGGATGTGAGTTTCTTCGATTCCGCCGCGACGGGCCTGCGCTTCCGTCTGGAGCTGCGCTGCGCAGGTGATGAGCTTCTGTTTGACGTGGAGCTGGAAAATCGCAGCGGAAGGACGCGGGAGTGGTATCTTGCGGGCCTCGTGGACTGGCTGATGGGCACGGATAGGACGGACGGCAGCATGCTGCGAAGCTGGTCGCGCTTCGGCGCATGCTTTGCCAGCGGAACCGGCGGCGTGGGCTACTTCGTGGCGAACGATCTGCAGGCGCGCCCGGGCTGCAGCAAGCTGGACTTCTACGCCGGCGGCGACATGATGTCGCCCCGGGGTCTGGATTCACTGGAGCTGAGCCAGGGCGGCTGGATTTTGCAGCTGCCGCTGCGCTTGCGACCCGGTGAGCGGGCTTGCAGGCGCTTTGCCCTGGGCGGTGCGCAGAGCGTGGCCGCAGCCTACGCGCGGGTGCGGGCGCTGCGATCCGCCTGGCCTGCGGTTCCTGCGCAGAAGGAACTGAAGCTGCAATTTGAGACCCCGGACGAGCGCATCAACCTGCTGGCCAACGGCTTCTTGCAGGCACAGACCCGCAACGCCCGCATCTTCGGCCGCACGGGGCTGTACCAGCCGGGCGGGGCCTACGGCTTCCGCGACCAGCTGCAGGACATGCTGCCCCTCATTCACGAGGAGCCGGAGCGCGTGCGGCGGCACCTGCTGCACTGCGCGGCGCGGCAGTTCCCCTCGGGCGACGTGCTGCACTGGTGGCACGAGCCCTACACCGGCGTGCGCACGCGCATCACCGACGACCTGCTGTTTTTGCCCTACGTGACGGCGCAGTACGTGCGCATCACCGGGGACGAGGCGGTATTGGAGGACTGCGCTCCCTTCCTGAAGGAGGTGGAGCTGCCGGAGGATCGGGAGGATATTTATGCCGAGATGCAACCCTCCACGGAGTGCGCCAGCCTGCACGAGCACTGCATGCGCGCCTTCCGCAAGGCGGCGGACTTCGGCGAACACGGCCTGTGCAGGATGGGCAGCGGTGACTGGAACGACGGCATGAACCGCGTGGGCGCACAGGGCCGTGGCGAGAGCGTGTGGCTGAGCGAATTTCTGGCGGTCTGCGCAGCGGATTACGCTCGGATTGCGCCGGACGCTGCCGACCGCGCCTGGCTTACCGCGCTGAACGAGCGCATGTGCGCCGCCGTGGAATCCCAGGGCTGGGACGGACAGTGGTACCTTCGGGCCTATGCGGACGATGGGCGGGCCATCGGCGGGAATGCATCCCGCTGCTGCCGCATCGACGCAATCTCCCAGGCCTGGGCGGTGCTGGCGGGGCTGGATCCGGCGCGCTGCAGGTCTGCGATGAACGCCGCCTGGCATGAGCTCGTGGACGAGGAGCTGGGGGTGATCAAACTGCTCACGCCGCCCTTCGACGGCGCGGACTTCGATCCCGGCTACATCGCTGCCTATCCGCCGGGAATCCGGGAGAACGGCGCGCAGTACACCCACGCCGCATGCTGGCTGGCGCTGGCGCTGGTGCGCATGGGGGACGCGCGGCGGGCGCATCGTGCAATCGAAATGCTGCTGCCGCTGAACCACTCCGACAGCATGGAAAAGGCGCAGGTCTACCGCGTGGAGCCCTACGTGATGACTGCGGACATCTACACCGACGAGATACATGCCGGGCGCGGCGGCTGGAGCTGGTACACGGGCTCGGCCGGCTGGATGCTGACGCTGCTAACGGCGCTGCTGGGTTACGAGCGCAGGGGCAACCGGGTGCGTATGGCTGCGCTGTTGGGCGACTGGAGCGAGGCAGGAGTATCACTGAAATGCGGATCGAGCCGCTACCGTCTGCGGTCGGTGGCCTCCGCTGCGGAGCTCACGCTGGACGGCGCGCCGGTTGCGGGGGAGTGGATCGAGCTGGTGGATGATGGCCGGGAGCACGTGGCGGTGTTCCCGCCGAGAAGGGCGGCTGCGGTGACGGATTCGCCCGACATCGCGCCCATAGAGCTGGAATCCAAAGATTTGAGCGAAAAGCCAGTGTGACGGAACAGGATACAAAAACGCCGCCCGGACGAAGATTCGTCCGGGCGGCATATTCATGCAAGCTCAATCGTGCTCCTTGAAGCCCTCGCCGTAGGTGTCGTGGGCCTTGGCGGAGATCACGAAGGCCCTGGGGTCCACGGAGAATACGATGCGCCGCAGGGTGACGGTCTCCATGCGGCTGACCACGCACAGCAGCACCCGCTTGTGCTGGTGGCTGTACATGCCCATGCCCTCCAGTCCTGTCACGCCGCGATCCAGCTCCTGCATGATGCGCGCAGCGATTTCGTCGCTCTTGTCCGAGATGATGAAGAAGGAGTGGGAGGAGTTCGGGCCCTCCAGCACGAAGTCGATCACCACGTTGGAGATCAGGATGCAGATCAGCGCGTACATGGCCGCAGCGGTGTCGTAGACGAAGGCGGAGGCCAGGATCACCAGGCCGTCGATGATGAACATGCTCACGCTGACGCGGATCGAGGGGATCAGGCGGTGGATGAGGCTGGCGAGCATGTCGGTGCCGCCGGTGGTGGCGCTGCCGCGCAGGATCAGGCCGAAGCCCAGGCCGGAAACCAGACCGCCGTAGACCGTGGACAGCCACAGGTCGTGGGTGATCACCGGCACGTGCAGGTTGTCCAGCAGCAGGGAAAAGCCGATGGTTGCTGCCAGCGAGCGCACGCCGAAGCGCAGTCCCAGCGATTTCATGGAGACCAGAAACAGCGGCACGTTCAGAATGAGCGCGATGGTGCCCACCGGAAAGCCGGTGACGCTGTTGATCAGCTGCGCGATGCCGGTGAAGCCGCCGGCGGCGATGTTGTTGGGGATCAGGAACAGATTGAATCCCAGCGCGCAGAAGATCAGTCCCACGAGGATCAGCAGGACGTTCTTCATTTCGGCCCGGACGCTTGTCTTCATAGCTTGCCTCCCGAATAAGTATCTGACAGTATTATACCACATTTCTCCCGCTTCATCAAATTCTGCACGCAGATGCGGCGGCTTTCATAGTAAGAACTGGCCGAATGAATCGGCCGGGAGGAGGAAGAAGTATGTCGTGTGGCAAGATGCCCCTGTTCCCGCAGCCCTGCTGCGGGCAGAGCAGCCTGCACATGCCGCTCTTTGACGGCAAGAGATGCGATTGCGACTGCTGGACGCCCACGCTCGCCTGCGAGGACTGCCAGTGCGTGCGCATTCAGAACCCGGCCTGCCCGGGTGAGTTTGCGGATGTGGAGCTGTGCGTGGACTGCAACGGCAATCTGAGCATCTGCGTGCGCAGATCCAACCGACCGCACTGCAATCACCCGCACGGGAACCATCCGCACTGCGACTGCGATCCCTGCGCAAGGAAGCCCAGGCCGCAACCGGGCCCCTGGATGAGATAGCGCGCTACACAAAGGAAGGGACGCGCATCTGTCGCGTCCCTCAGACCACTGACAAAGCCCGCAAATGCAAAAATGCCGACCGTAATAATGTGATCGGTTGGCATTTTTGCTTACTGCGTCTGCTGCTAGGCTTTTTCAGCGGCTGCAATCCGCCGGCTTGTGCGGCTCAATCGTCCTCGCGCGCCCAGCCCCGGCTGCACTCCACGGCCCGCGTCCACTGGCGGAGAAGGCGCTTGCGCTCGGCCTCGTCCATGTTCGGCTGGAATTCCCGGTCCGGCTGGGGCAGGATCTTCAGCTCCCGGTCGTTCCAGAGCCCCACCGCGCGCCCGGCCAGCATCGCCGCGCCCATGGCGGTGGTCTCGATGGTCTTGGGCCGCAGTACGTGCACGCCCAGGATGTCCGCCTGGAACTGCATCAGGAAATCGTTGGCGCTTGCGCCGCCGTCCACACGCAGCACGGTGGACTTCATGCTGGAGTCGCTGGACATGGCGTTGATCACGTCGGTGGACTGGTAGGCGATGGACTCCAGCGCGGCGCGCACCACGTGGGCGCGGCCGGTGCCCCGGGTGAGGCCCACGATGGTTCCCCGGCTGTACATATCCCAGTAGGGTGCGCCCAGGCCGGTGAAGGCGGGCACGAAATAGACGTTGCCGTTGTCCGGCGCGGAGGCGGCCACGGCGGCGGTCTCGGCGGCGGTGGAAACCAGCTTCATCTCGTCCCGCAGCCACTGCACCACCGCGCCGCCCACGAACACGCTGCCCTCCAGGGCGTAGCGGGGCTTGCCGTCCAGCCGCCAGCCGATGGTGGTGATCAGGTTGTTCTGGGATTTGACGGGGGTGGAGCCGGTGTTCATCAGCACGAAGCAGCCGGTTCCGTATGTATTCTTGCACATGCCCGGGGCGAAGCAGCCCTGACCGAACAGCGCGGCGTGCTGGTCGCCCGCCAGCGCGGCGATGGGGATCTCCCGGCCCAGGATGCGCTTGTCCAGCATGCCGATCACCTGGGAGGAATCCACCACCTCGGGCAGCAGCTGGGCGGGGATGTTCATCATCCGCAGCAGCATCTCGTCCCACCTCTGCTCGTAGATGTTGTAGAGCATGGTGCGGGCGGCGTTGGTGGCGTCGGTGACGTGCACGTGGTTCGCCGTCAGGTTCCAGGCAAGGAAGCTGTCCACGGTGCCGAAACAGAGCTCACCCTTTTCCGCCCGGGCGCGCGCGTCCGGGATCGCGTCCAGCATCCACTGGAGCTTGGTGCCGGAGAAGTAGGCGTCGGGGATCAGGCCGGTGCGATCGCGCAGCATGTTGCCCAGGCCGTCGTTCTTCAGGCGCTCCACCAGCGGCGCGGTGCGGCGGCACTGCCACACGATGGCGTTGCCCAGCGCCTTGCCGGTGGCGCGCTCCCACAGAAGTGTGGTCTCGCGCTGGTTGGCGATGCCGATGGCGGTGATGTCGCGCACCTCCACGCCGGACTTCTCCACCGCCATCTTCAACGCGCGCAGCTGGCTGTCCAGGATGTCCTGTGGGCGGTGCTCCACCCAGCCCGGCTTGGGATAGATCTGCTGAAATTCCACGTTCTGGGACGCGATCACGTTGGCGCTCTGGTCGAACACGACGGCGCGGGAGCTGGTGGTTCCCTGATCCAATGCGACGATGTATTTCATGCTTTGACCTCCGCTTTCAGATTGAGGTACAGAAAAATCCGGCATCGATGGCGGACGTATTCCGCGCTCCGGTGCCGGATCGTTTCGACCGGGAACCGGTCGGGGCAGGTTTGTAAATCAGCCGATGGTGGCTGCGTCCGTGGACGCGCCGTCCGCAGAAGCGGCCTGGCCGTCCGCCGCGTCCTGACTGAGGTCGGGCAGCACGGAGGATGCGCTTACGTCGGTCACGTCGATGGGCTCGATGGTGGCGACGGGTTCAGGCGTGGCCTCGGGCTCCTGATAGGACTCCAGGGTCTGGCGGGCGATGTAGCCCGGGAACATGAAGTGGAAGGCCTTGGAATCGCCGAACTTGCTGTTGAGCGTGTCCACAACGCCGTTGAAGGCGGGCACGAAGTTCAGCACGATCACCACGACCAGCAGGAAGATGATGATGCCCAGAATGGACTTCAGAACGCCGATCACATGATGGCCGAAGGAACGGTGCTCGTCCTCGTCCTCATCGTATTCATCCTCGTCGTCCTCATCCTCGTCCTCGTCATCGTCGTCGTACTCATCGTACTCGTCGTCGTCGTAGTCGTCCTCGTCCTCGTCGTCCTCATCGTCGTCGTAGTCATCTTCGTCATCGTCATCGTAATCGTCGTCTTCGTCCTCGTCATCCTCGTACTTGCGGGACTTCTTTCTGCCGAAGAGACCGCGGCGGGCGGGACGCTCGTCTTCCTCGTCTTCCTCATCCTCGTCCTCGTCGTCGTAGTCGTCGTCATCCTCGTCGTCGTAATCGTCGTCCTCGTCCTCGTCATCCTCGTACTTGCGGGACTTCTTTCTGCCGAAGAGACCGCGGCGGGGCTTCCTGACCTCCTCTTCTTCCTCCTCGTCGTCCTCGTCATCGTCCAGGTCGAAGAGCTTTTCATCGCTGGCCGGTGCGACGTCGCGCATGGACACGGGCTTGAACTCCCGCGTGGGCTCCTCCACGATCTCCTCGCGAAGCTCCGGCGCGGCGGGCTTTTCCTCAAAGACGGAGGGAACAGCCTCCTGCGCGGGCGCACTCTCCTGCACGGGAGCAGCCTCTGGGGCGGGTGCGGCTGCCGCAGCCTTTGCGGCCTCTTCGGCGGCGAGGCGCATCGCGCGCTCCCTGCGCTCACGGCGGGACATGCCGCTGGTCTCAAGCTCCGCCGCCATCTGCTCCTGCAGGGCGTCGATCGTCGGCTTGTTCAT
>JBJEJN010000131.1:35033-44183 GCA_051878085.1 Aristaeellaceae bacterium
CTTGGGAGCCTCGTCCTCGAACTCCTCGTCGTCGAATTCCTCATCGTCAAACTCGTCGGGGTCGGCGCCGTCCTTCACAGGCGCGCTGCGCAGGGGCTGTCCATCCATCTCCACGCCGTCGATGTCCTCGGCCTCGCCGTCCAGATCGTCAAATTCGGCCTCGTCGAAGTCCGGCTCCGGGCGCTTCCGGCCGAAGAGGCGCTTCGCAGGCGCTTCCTCTGCAGGCGCTCCGTCCTCGTCGAGCGCGTCCTCCAGCCCGACCTCCTCGTCGGCATGCTTCGCGCTCCGGCGCGCGGAGATGTTGTCCTTCACGCCATGGAAGAAGCGAATGAAGGAATCAAAGGGGTTCGGATTCTCATATTCCTCTTCCGGGAACTCCGCTTCGTCGTCCGCAGGGATCTCCTCGTCCATCGCGGCGGAATCGTCAAACGCCTCCTCGGGGACGAAATCCTCTGCGGGCCGGGCGCGATCCTCCCTGCGCGGGGGCTTGGGCGCATCGGCCTGCTCCGCCGGGCGCTTCGGCGCAACCGGCTCAACGGGGGTGGGTTCAACCGGCCTGGTCGCCTCCACCGGCTTCGCAGCCTCCGCAGGCTGCACCGGCTTACGCGCGCGGGACTTGTACTGCTCGTGTCTGCGACGGAGCTCGTAGTAATCCAGTTCCGGGCCGTTGTCTCGGGTATTGCTCATAGCGTAACCGCCTCTCATTGTACCAAACGAATGCGTGGTATATCTATACGTTTCTATTATACCAAGATTCCGATTTTCTGACAAGGGCAACGTGGAATATAACCCAAAATATTTACTTCGGGGTCGGAAACCGCACGATGCAGTCACGATTTTCATGAAATTGCAGCGAAATTGTGGAAGGAGAGGAAGAATATGGCGTATCCCACGGAATTGATCCGCCGCGCCCGGGAGAACAGGCGCATGCAGAGGCCGATTGCGCGCAGCGAAGCCCCGGAGGACGGTGCGGAGCGCGCAAATCCGGAGCGCGCGCCCTGGCAGAGCCGCCACGGCAATTACGACCGGCTGATGCGCAGCCACGACCGCCTGCATCCCCGGCATCTGGACGGGTAAAGCGCGGTGCACGCGCATAGAATAGATCCAAAGGGAGGGTTGCATCATGATGCGAAACGACTACCGCCGCGCGCTGATCCTGCTGCGCAGCAACGCGTCGTCCTATTCGGGCCACGTGCGGCTGGAGCGCAGGACGCTGATGGGCAGCATGTACTTCGTGGTTCAGGCGCCGGAGGCGGCGGAGAACCTGCGCGCGGCGCTGGTGGGGCGCGACCGCAGCGGCTACTTCGCCTGCGCGCTGGGTCAATTCAAGCGGGACAGCCGGGGTCAGGCGGTGCTGAGCTACAGCTTCGATCCGAGGAATCTCTGCGGACGGGAGCTGGAGCAGTATGCGCTGGTGGCGGTGGTGCGGGGGGATTGCGAGATCGTACTCTCCGGCAACGTGACGGGTAGCGCGGAGCTGAACTGGGCGCAGGTGCGCGCGGCGGTCTGCGCACTCTACGGCGCGCCGGAGGAAAAAGAAATCGAGGAAGCGGGGGAGGAATACGAGGCGGAGGAGGAAGCGGAAGAATCCTGCGCGGAGGAGCTTCTTCCAGGGCACGAAGCGGAGGAAGCCGAGGAAGAGGAGCCTGAAGCGGAGGAAGGGGAGGCCGAGGAGGACGGAGAGGCGGCGGAATCTGCGGCGCAGACTGCGCTTGCAGTTCTGGGGGCGGACGTGAGCCTTCCCTGGCAGGAGGAGATCGCTGCGCTGCGCGATCTGTTCGAGTGCCGGTGCGCCATAAAGGATGCGCCGGACGACGGCTTTACCTACGTCTCCGCACCCATGCCCGAGGGCTGCGGCTATGCGGCCTGCCTGGCGGGCGTGCGCTGCGAGGCCGGCGCGCCGGTGGCGGTAAGATACGCCCTGCCGTCAACATATGCGCCGGAGCCGCCCGCCGGTCTGGAGGACGCCGCCTGGGTCGGGGACAACAATTCCGGCTGGTGGGTCACGCACATCGACCTGCACGGCGGCACGATGTAAATTGGAAGTCCGGCCTGCCATCGCGCGCCCGTTTTGCAGGAATTAACACACGCTGCTTGCAATGCGGGCGCGAATCTGTTACAATGGAACGCACATCATATAAGGAAAAAGAGGGTAATCGCGATGGCAAAGCTTACGATGGACAAACTGGTTGCGCTGTGCAAGAACCGCGGCTTCATCTTCGCCGGTTCCGAGATTTACGGCGGCCTGGCCAACACCTGGGACTACGGCCCGCTGGGTGTGGAGTACAAGAACAACATCAAGAAGGCCTGGTGGCAGAAGTTCGTGCAGGAGAGCCCGTACAACACCGGCCTGGACTGCGCGATTCTGATGAACCGCGAGGTGTGGGTCGCCTCCGGCCACGTCGGCGGCTTCAACGATCCGCTGATGGACTGCAAGGCCTGCAAGGCCCGCTTCCGCGCGGACAAGCTCATCGAGGACTTCACCAAGGGCGCCGAGACCGGCGACGGCTGGACCAACGCCGAGCTGGAGAGCTACATCGCCGAGCATGACATCGTCTGCCCCGTCTGCGGCAAGAAGGATTTCACCGGCATCCGCCAGTTCAACCTGATGTTCAAGACCCATCAGGGCGTGAACGAGGACTCCGCGGCGGAGATCTATCTGCGCCCCGAGACCGCGCAGGGCATCTTCGTCAACTTCCTCAACGCCATGCGCACCACCCGCAAGAAGCTGCCGGCCGGCATCTGCCAGATCGGCAAGTCCTTCCGCAACGAGATCACCCCCGGCAACTTCATCTTCCGCGTGCGCGAGTTCGAGCAGATGGAGCTGGAGTTCTTCTGCAAGCCCGGCGAGGATCTGGAGTGGTTCGACTACTGGCGCGCCTTCTGCCGCGACTGGCTGCTGTCCCTGGGCATGAAGGAGGAGAACCTGCGCCTGCGCGACCATGAGAAGGACAAGCTGGCCTTCTACTCCAAGGCAACCACCGACTTTGAATATCTGTTCCCCTTCGGCTGGGGCGAGCTGTGGGGCGTGGCCGACCGCACCGACTACGACCTGACCCAGCACACCAATCACTCCGGCAAGAACCTGGAGTACCTCGATCCGGTGACGAACGAGAAGTTCATCCCCTACTGCATCGAGCCCTCCGTGGGCGTGGATCGTCTGGTTCTGGCCTTCCTCTGCGACGCCTACGACGAGGAGGAGCTGGAGGGCGGCGACGTGCGCACCGTGCTGCACCTGCATCCGGCGCTGGCTCCCTTCAAGGTGGCCGTGATGCCGCTGCAGAAGAACAAGCTGGGCGATCAGGCCAGGGCCCTGTACCAGCAGCTGTGCAAGAAGTTCCGCTGCGACTACGACGAGACCGGCTCCATCGGCAAGCGCTATCGCCGTCAGGACGAGATCGGCACGCCGTACTGCATCTGCGTGGACTTCGACACCGAGACCACCGGCAACGTCACCGTGCGCGACCGCGACACCATGCAGCAGGAGATCGTCCCCGTTGCGGAGCTGGTTTCCTGGCTGGAGAAGAAGCTGGAGTTCTAAGAATAACTTTCATTGCTCCCCGATTGATTTCGGGGAGTTTTTTTCATGTCATGCGCACATTTTTGAAATAATACATTGACAAGCGTCTATGCATGTGCTATGCTATACACATAGATAATCATCGATGTGAGGTGAATGGAATGCAGGCGATGGACGTTGCTCTGATCTGCAGGGCTCTGGGCGATGCGAACCGGCTGGAGATCGTCAGAATGCTGTCCGACGGAGAAAAATGCGGCTGCAAGCTGCTGGAGCGCTTCGAGATCACGCAGCCGACCCTGTCCCACCACATGCGCATCCTGGTGGAATGCGGACTGGTCAACGACCGCAAGGATGGGAAGTGGCATCATTACTCGCTGAATTGTGAGACGCTGACCGCGTTCAAGGCCTTTATCGAGGGACTGCGCTGCAAGGGCTGCGGGGAGGACATGGGAGGGAGCTGCAAATGATCGGGCGCTTTGTGATGGAGCAGGTTCTGGGCATGAGGTGGCTGAACCAGCTGATCGGGAGGATGCTGGCGGAAATCGGCCTGGACGTGGAGGGCAGGATCGGCGGCAGCATACAGTTCTTCCTCTACGACGTGCTCAAGATCACGGTTCTGCTCTGCGTGCTGATCTACCTGATCTCCTACGTGCAGAGCTACTTCCCGCCGGAGCGCAGCAAGCGCATCATGGGCCGCTTCCACGGAATCTGGGCCAACTGCATTGCGGCGCTGCTGGGAACCGTGACCCCGTTCTGCTCCTGCTCGTCCATACCGCTGTTTATCGGCTTCACCAGCGCGGGACTTCCCCTGGGCGTGACCTTTTCGTTCCTGATCTCGTCGCCGATGGTGGATCTGGGGAGCCTGGTGCTGCTGATGAGCATTTTCGGAGTGCGGGTCGCGGTGATCTACGTGGTTCTCGGCCTGGTGGTCGCCGTAGCGGGCGGAAGCGTCATCGAACGGCTCCACATGGAGGAGCAGGTGGAGGCGTTCATCCGCAGGGCGGGCAGGGTCGATGCGGAATCTGCAACGCTGACCCAGCGGGATCGCCTCGCCTATGCCGGAGAGCAGGTGGCGGGCACCTTTAAGAAGGTGTTTCCCTACATCCTGCTGGGCGTGGGCATCGGCGCGCTGATCCACAACTGGATCCCGGAGAGCTGGGTTGTAGCTGTTCTCGGAAGCAACAATCCCTTCGGCGTGGTGCTTGCGACGCTCATCGGCATTCCCATGTACGCGGATATCTTCGGCACCATTCCCATTGCGGAGGCGCTGCTGGCCAAGGGCGCGCAGCTCGGAACGGTGCTCGCCTTCATGATGGGCGTCACCACGCTGTCCCTGCCGTCCATGGTGATGCTCCGAAAGGCGATCAAACCGAAGCTGCTGGCGGTGTTTGTGGCGATCTGCACGGCGGGAATCATTCTGGTCGGGTATCTGTTCAATCTGTTGCAGGGAATCATACTGTGAAAATCAGAGGGAGGTAGAAAACATGTCGTTCCTTGGATTTGGAAAGAAGGTAGAAAAGAAGGGCTGCTGCGGGCCTGAAGCCGCACAGAGCACCGGGGAGGCCGGGTGCAGCGTGAAGATTCTGGGCGGCGGCTGCGCGAAGTGCAATCAGCTGGAGGCCGCGACCGTCGAGGCGCTCGGCGAACTGGGCATGGATACGCGCATCGAGCACGTTCGGGACTTTGCGGAGATCGCCGCCTATGGTGTGATGACCACGCCTGCGCTGGTGGTGGACGGCAAGGTCGTGTCCTATGGCAGAGTGCTGAAAAAGGAGGAGGTTGTCCGGATTCTGAAGGAAGCGCGAAGCTGACACAGGCGCATATGTTGTTTGATGGACTGTTATCCCCATCCCGAATCCGGGACGGGGATGCTTTGCGCTTTGGGGAATGTAAATTGATTGCTGCATCCCGGCGACTTTACAAACTTCTGATCTTTCCCGTATTTTTCCCGGACGATTCTCCGCTAGGATAGAAGCGTACCCAAGATCAAAGAAAAAAACGAGACAGAAGGAAGGACAAGATTTATGAAGAAGATTCTGGCAATGGTATTGGCGATGCTGCTGGTCATCGGCAGCGCATGCGCGGCGAATGAAATCAACGTGATCTCCCGCGAGGACGGCAGCGGCACCCGCGGCGCGTTCATCGAGCTGTTCGGCATCGAGCAGAAGGACGCGGACGGCAACAAGGTCGATTACACCACCGACGAGGCGGACATCACCAACAGCACCTCCGTCATGATGACCAGCGTGTCCGGCAATCCCAGCGCCATCGGTTACATCTCCCTGGGCTCCCTGAACGAGACCGTGAAGGCCCTCGCCATCGACGGCGTGGAGGCCAGCGTTGAGAACATCAAGGCCGGTTCCTACACCGTGGCTCGTCCCTTCAACATCGCCACCCAGGCCGAGGTCTCCGAGGCTGCGCAGGCGTTCATCGACTTCATCCTCAGCGCCGAGGGCCAGGCGGTCATCGAGGCGAACGGCTACATCGCGGTCGTCGAGGACGCTCCGGCCTTCGCGGGCAGCAGCATCGAGGGCAAGGTCGTCGTGGCAGGCTCCTCCTCCGTCACCCCGGTCATGGAGAAGCTGAAGGAGGCCTATGAGGCCATCAACCCCAACGCGAACATTGAGGTGCAGCAGAGCGACTCCACCACCGGCATGAACAACGCCATCGAGGGCGTGTGCGACATCGGCATGGCCTCCCGCGCAGTCAAGGACAGCGAGATCGAGGCGGGCCTGACCTCCACCACCATCGCCATGGACGGCATCGCGGTGATCGTCAGCAACGACAACGCCGTCACCGGCCTGACCAAGGATCAGGTGCGCGGCATCTACATGGGCGAAATCACCGACTGGAGCGAAGTCAATGGCTAATCACCTTCCAAAATCGAAGGGCGCAATGAAGGAGACCCTGGCAAGGGTCCTCTTCATTTTCGCCGCTTGTATCTCAATTCTGGCGGTCTTTCTGATCTGTATCTTCCTCTTTGCCAACGGACTCCCGGGCATGTTCAAAATCGGCGTGCTGGATTTCCTGACCGGCACCAAATGGAAGCCGGGCAACGACATCTACGGCATCCTGCCGATGATCCTTGGCAGCGTGTACGTAACGGCGGGCGCGTTAATCATCGGCGTACCCGCAGGCCTGCTGACGGCGATCTTCCTCTCTCGCTTTGCTTCGGGCAGACCTGCGAAGATGATGCGCTCCGCCGTATCCCTTCTGGCGGGCATCCCCTCGGTGGTCTACGGCTTCTTCGGCCTGGTGGTGATCGTCCCGCTGATCCGCACGCTGTTCGGCGGCAGCGGCTCCAGCCTGCTGGCGGCCTGCATCCTGCTGGGCATGATGATCCTGCCCACGATCATCACGCTGTCGGAGTCCGCGCTGAACGCCGTGCCCCAGTCCTACTACGAGGGCGCGCTGGCGCTGGGCGCAACCCACGAGCGCGCGGTGTTCTCGGTGATCCTGCCTGCGGCCAAGTCCGGCGTGCTGGCGGCGATCATCCTGGGCGTGGGCCGCGCCATCGGCGAGGCCATGGCGGTGATGATGGTGGCGGGCAACCGCGCCGTGATCCCCAACAGCCTGGTCAAGGGTGTGCGCACCCTCACCAGCAACATCGTCATGGAGATGGGCTACGCCACCGACCTGCACCGCGAGGCACTGATCGCCACGGCGGTGGTGCTGTTCGTGTTCATTCTGCTGATCAACCTGCTGTTTTCCGTCATCAAGAGAAAGGCAAAGCTGTAAACCATGAGCGCAAAGAAAAAAGCAAAGCTGTTGCGGCTAAGCGCAAAGACAAAAGCAAGGCTGATGCGCCTGGCGGCGTATGCGGGCGCGGCGTTTACGATGGCGGTCTTTCTGTCCATCGTGGGCTACATCCTCGTCAAGGGCGTCGGCCACCTCTCCCCGGAGCTCTTCGCCTGGGAGTACAACTCCGAAAACGTGTCGCTTATGCCGGCGCTGATCAATACGCTGCTGATGACGGCGCTGTCGCTGATCGTCGCGGTGCCACTGGGCATCGGCGCGGCCATCTATCTGACCGAGTACGCCCGGCGCGGAAACAAGCTGGTCAAGCTGGTGCGCATCACGGCGGAGACTCTGTCCGGCATTCCCTCCATTATCTACGGCCTGTTCGGCTCGCTGTTCTTCGTGATTGCGCTAAAGATGGGCCTGTCACTGCTCTCCGGCGCGCTGACGCTGTCGATCATGGTGCTGCCGCTGGTCATGCGCAGCACGGAGGAGGCGCTGCTGGCGGTGCCGGACTCCTACCGCGAAGGCAGCTTCGGTCTGGGCGCGGGGCGGCTGCGCACCACCTTCAAGGTGGTGCTGCCCTCGGCGATTCCCGGCATTCTGGCGGGCGTGATCCTGGCCATCGGCCGCATCGTGGGCGAGACCGCCGCGCTGATCTACACCGCGGGCACCGTGCCCAAGGTGGCGACCGGGCTGTTCGATTCCACCCGCACGCTGTCGGTGCACATGTATGCCATCTCCCAGGAGGGACTCTACATCAACCAGAGCTACGCCACGGCGGTGGTGCTGCTGGTCATCGTCATCGGGATCAACGCGCTGTCCGCATGGGTGGCGAAGAAGATCGGAAGGAGCAACTATGGCAAAGTTTGACATACGGAAGCTGAACCTGCACTACGGCTCGTTTCACGCGCTGAAGGACGTGAACCTCTCCATCGAGGAGAAGGAGATCACCGCCTTCATCGGGCCCTCCGGCTGCGGCAAGAGCACGCTGCTCAAGACGTTAAATCGCATGAACGATTTGGTGGAAGGGTGTAAAATAACAGGAGATGTGCTGCTCGACGGCGAAGATATCTATGGAAACATGGACACCACCGTCCTGCGCAAGCGCGTGGGCATGGTGTTTCAGAAGCCCAACCCCTTCCCGATGAGCATCTACGACAACGTGGCCTACGGCCCGCGCACCCACGGCGTGCGGGGCAAGGCGAAGCTGGATGACATCGTGGAGCGCTCGCTGCGCAACGCCGCCATCTGGGACGAGCTGAAGGATCGCCTGAAGAAGGACGCCCTGGGGCTCTCCGGCGGACAGCAGCAGCGCCTTTGCATCGCCCGGGCGCTTGCAGTGGAGCCGGAGGTGCTGCTGATGGACGAGCCCACCAGCGCCCTCGACCCCATCTCCACCTCGAAGATCGAGGATCTGGCCGTGATGCTCAAGCAGGACTACACCATCGTCATGGTGACCCACAACATGCAGCAGGCGGCCCGCATCTCGGACAAGACGGCCTTCTTCCTGCTGGGCGAGGTCATCGAGTACGGCGACACGGAGCAGATGTTCTCCATGCCCGCCGACAAGCGAACTGAGGACTACATTACGGGGAGGTTTGGCTGATGCGCGTTCGATTTGACGAGCAGCTGAGTCTGCTCAACCGGGAATTGCTGGAGATGGGATCGCTGATCGAGCAGTCCATCCGCAGCGCCACCCAGGCGCTGATCCGGCAGGATGTGGAGGCCGCAAACGCCGCCATCGCCTCGGATCACGAGGTGGATCAGAAGGAGAAGCAGATCGAGGGGCTGTGCCTGAAGCTGCTTCTGCAGCAGCAGCCCGTGGCGCGGGACCTGCGGCAGATCTCCGCGGCGCTGAAGATGATCACCGACATGGAGCGCATCGGCGA
>JBJEJN010000132.1:0-9589 GCA_051878085.1 Aristaeellaceae bacterium
TGTCGCCCACGCGCAGGGTGCCGTTCTTCACCAGCACCGTGGCCACCGGGCCGCGACCCTTGTCCAGGCGCGCCTCAATGATGATGCCGCGGGCCTTGCGGTTGGGATTGGCCTTGTAATCCTGCACCTCAGCCACCAGCAGGATCATCTCCAGCAGCTGCTCCACGCCCTCGCCGGTGTGGGCGGAGACGGGAACCATGATGGTGTCGCCGCCCCAGTCCTCGCAGACCAGGTCGTACTCGGTAAGCTGCTGCTTGATGCGCTCGATGTTGGCGGCGGGCTTGTCGATCTTGTTGATGGCGACGATGGTCTGCACGCCTGCGGCCTTGGCATGGCTGATGGCCTCGACGGTCTGGGGCATCACGCCGTCATCGGCGGCAACCACCAGCACGGCGATGTCGGTCGCCATCGCGCCGCGCAGGCGCATGGAGGTGAAGGCCTCGTGGCCGGGGGTGTCCAGGAAGGTGATCTGCTTGCCGTTGAGGTTGACGGTGTACGCGCCGATGTGCTGGGTGATGCCGCCCGCCTCGCCCGCAGTCACGCGGGTCTTGCGGATGTAGTCCAGCAGACTGGTTTTGCCGTGGTCGACGTGGCCCATGATGGTCACGACCGGCGGGCGTGGGATCAGATCCTCCTCCGCGTCCTGCACGTCCTCCTTCTCGAGGGCGTCCTCGGCGGTCTCGGCAACCTTCTTTTCAAGCTCGATGTCGTACTCCGCGCAGACCAGACCGGCGGTCTCGTAATCCAGCTCGTTGTTGATGGTGGCGATGATGCCCAGCATCATCAGCTTCTTGATGATCTCGCCGGCGGGCTTGCCGATGCGCTCGGACAGGTCGCGCACGGTGATCGTCTCGGCGGTCATCACGGCCTTCTCGATGCGCACGGGCTCGAAAGCCTTGGCCTGGGCCGCAGCCTTCTTCTTCTTCTTTCCGCGCACGAACTCGTCGTCATAGCCGTTGATGGACATGTTCACGCCGGTGTCGCGGCGGCGGTTGTTGTTCTTGTTGGCATTGCGCTCCGGATCGTTCTGGCGCACGTACTGCTTCTTGTTGGGATCGTAGTTGGATACGCGCTCCTTCTCCATCGCCGGGGCGAGGTCGGGCATCTTGTTGCGGCCATAGCCCGGACGTGCACCGCCGCCGCCGAAGCTGCGGCCACCCTGACCGCCGCCCTGCGGGCCACCCTGGCCCTGGGGACGGTTGCCGTAGGGACGGGCACCCTGCTGGCCCGGCTGTGCCGGACGGCCGTACTGGCCCTGAGGACGAGAACCATACTGGCCCTGCTGACCCGGCTGTGCGGGACGGCCATAGGGGCCCTGGGGACGGGCGCCCTGCTGGCCCGGCTGCGCCGGACGGCCATAGGGACCCTGCGGGCGTGCGCCCTGCTGGCCCGGCTGCACCGGACGGCCATAGGGGCCCTGCGGGCGAGAACCGTACTGACCCTGCTGCGCGGGACGCTGCTGCACGGGTGCGGGCCTCGCGGCGCTCTCCTCGGCCTTTGCCGCAGGCTGCTGCGCGGGTGCGGGCGCGGGGGCCGGAGCCGGCTTCGCCGCCGGTTCGGGCTCGGGCTGCGGCTTGACCTCAGCGCGGGGCTCCGCGGGCACTTCCGGCACCTGTTCGCTGGAATAGGCGTTCATGAACTGCGCATCCGCCTCGTAGCGCTTGCGCTGCTCCTCCTTCGCCTCCCGATCCTTCACCTCCTGCGCCTCACGGGCAAAATCCCCGGAGATCCTGCGCAGGTTGCCCAGCATGTCCTGGGTCCTCTTGCGCATCTGGGTGATGCTCTCCAGCATTTTTCCGGTATTCGTGCTCAATTCTTTGGTTGTGTCCTGAACCCTGACTTTGGTCATTCCCTAAATGCACCCCCGATAGTAATCAATCATCGCTCGGCGTTTGCGAGCTCCAGTATGCGATCCGCCATGGACGGATCGGTAATCGCCGCAACCATGCGGCCGGGTTTCCCAATTGCGTCGCCCAGTTCGTGTTCGGGCGCATAGATCAGCGGAACCTCACAGTACGTGCAGGCGTCGGTCACGGCCTTGACCGCGTTCTTCGCGGCGGCACGATCCAGCACCACGGCGCAGGCTCCGCCCGCGCGCACGGCCTGCACGCAGGCCTTCTCCCCGCTGATGATCCGGCCCGCGCGCATGCACAGGCCCAGCATGTTCAGCATCCGCTTCATTGCGCTGCGCCCTCAATCTGGGCTTCTAACTGGCGGAAGACGTTCTCCTCGATCTTTGCATCGAGGGCGCGATCCAGCGCGCGGGTCTTTTCCGCCTTCTTCAGGCACTCGATGCTGTTGCAGACGTAGGCGCCGCGTCCCGGCGCCCTGCCGCCGAAGTCGATGTGCGCGTCGCCGTCCTGGGGCTTCACCACCCGAAGAAGGCTGGCCTTCGGCTTCATTTCACGGCATCCGACGCACATGCGCATCGGAATCTTGCGCGGCTTGACGGGCATCAGGCCTCACCCTCCGCTTCCGTCTGCGCATCCAGCGCGGCCTGCTCCTCGGCCAGCGCCTCCATCTGACTCTGGCTCTTGATGTCGATCTTCCAGCCGGTGAGCTTGGCGGCCAGGCGGGCGTTCTGGCCCTCCTTGCCGATGGCCAGGCTCAGCTGGTTGTCCGGCACGATGACCCGGGCGGCCTTCTCCGTCTCGGAGACGAACACGGAGATGACGCGCGCCGGATTCAGCGCGTTGGCGATGTACTCCGCCGGATCGGAGGACCACTTCACGATGTCGATCTTCTCGGTCTTGAGCTCGTTGACCACGTTCTCCACGCGCATGCCGCGCGGGCCGACGCAGGAGCCCACCGCGTCGATCATCGGATCGGTGGAATAGACGGCCATCTTGGTGCGGAAGCCGGCCTCGCGGGCGATGGACTTGATCTGCACCACGCCGGTGACGATCTCGGGAACCTCGATCTCGAACAGGCGCTTGACCAGGCCCGGATGGGTGCGGCTGACGAACACCTGAGGGCCGCGGCCCATGCGGGAGACCTCCAGCACGTAGACCTTGATGCGGTCGTTGATGTTCAGCTCCTCGGTGGGCATCTGCTGGGAGGGCTCAAGCACGCCCTCCACGCGGCCCAGCTCCACGAAAACCTGCTTGTTTTCGATGTGCTGCACGATGGCCGTGAGGATTTCGTTCTCCTTCTGGCTGTACTCGTCGTAGATCACGCCGCGCTCCGCCTCGCGCAGATGCTGCACGACCACCTGCTTGCCCGTCTGGGCGGCGATGCGGCCGAAGTTGCGGGGCGTGACGGGAACCTCCACCAGGTCGCCCAGCTCATACTGCGGGCGAATCTCCCTCGCGTCGGCCAGGGACATCTCGCACTGGGGATCGTTGACCTCCTCCACCACCATCTTGCGGGAGTACACCTCCACCTGACCCTTCTGGGGATCGATGACGGCGCGCACGTTGGCGGTCTTGCCGAAGTTCTTTTTATATGCGGAAATCAGCGCGGATTCGATTGCGGAGTACAGGACCTCCTTGTTGATCCTGCGTTCCTTCGCCATCGCGTCGAGGGCGCTGAAGAATTCAACGGAATCAATTCCACCGTTTGCCATTTGGGTTTCCTCCTGATTCTTATCTTACGATCCCACCGGAACGTCGTCCTTGAGATCCTCTTCACTGAATTCAATGACCGGGCGAACGATGGCCACGTCCTTCTTCTCAAAGGAGAGGGTCTCGCCGCTCTCCGTGATGATGGAGATCACGCCGTCCTTCAGGCCGACCAGATCGCCGAGGAACTGCTTGGCGCCGTTCACCGGGCGATAGGTCTTGAGCTCGACCTCCATGCCCTCGGCCCGCTCGAAGTCCCGCTCGGTCTTGAGCGGACGGTCCGCGCCCGGGGAGGAAACCTCCATGAAGTCGTACTCCACATTCTCCACCAGCGGCTGAATCCGGCGGTGGTAGGTCTCCAGCTCGTTCAGCGAGATGCCGTCCGGCTTTTCAATATAGAAGCGCAGAAAGTGTCCCGTCGGCTCCTTGACCAGCTCCACGTCCACCAGCTCCACATTCTGCTCGTCCGCGATCTGCTGGGCGATTTTTTCCGCTTCCCGGACGGACATTGCTTTCTTCGGCAAGGCGATTCCTCCGCTTCCATGACAAATTCTTCGTTGCTGACACGCAAAACAGGTCTTTGCGTCTGTCCTTTCGTGCAAAAACCTCTCAATCGGGGCCTAAAAACACACCGCCGAAGCTCGGCGGTCGTGATTGCCCTTTTCTATTCCTCGTCTATTATAACACGCATCGGCTCCAATTACAACCAATAAAATTGGGGTTTCATGGTCGGTTTGTGTTATATTCTGGCGCGAAACGCCCTTAAAACGCCGGATCCTCGTAGGAAATGCGCTCGATGTGCGCGCCCAGCATCTTCAGCTTTTCGTCGATGCGCTCGTAGCCGCGCAGGATGTAGCTCACGCCGCCGATCTCGGTCACGCCCTCGGCCATCAGGCCCGCGATCACCATCGCCGCGCCCGCGCGCAGGTCGGTGGCGTTCACGCGGGAGCCAACCAGATGGTTCACGCCGGTGATGATGGCGCTGGACTCGATGGTGCGCACGTTCGCGCCCATCTTGCGCAGCTCGTCCAGGAAGCGGAAGCGCGCCTCGAAGATGGTCTCGGTGACGATGCTGGTGCCGTTGGCCACAGTAAGCAGCGCACTCAGCGGCTGCTGGAGGTCGGTGGGAAAGCCCGGATAGCCCTGGGTCTTGACGTTCACCGCACGGAACACGCGGTTGGAGCGCACGCGGATCCAGTCGTCCTCGCTGGTCACGTTCACGCCCATCTCCAGCAGCTTGGCCGACAGCGACTCCATGTGGGTGGGAATCGCGCCGGTGATGAGCACGTCGTCTCCCGCAGCGGCTGCGGCGATCATCAGCGTGCCGGTCTCGATCTGATCGGGAACCACGGTGTAGTTCGCGCCGTGGAGCTGCCGTCCGCCGCGGATGCGGATCACATCGGTGCCCGCGCCCTTGACGTACGCGCCCATGCTGGACAGGAAGTTGGCCAGATCCACGATATGCGGCTCCTTGGCCGCGTTATGTATGCAGGTCAGGCCGCTTGCGGACACCGCCGTCAGCATGGAATTGACCGTCGCGCCCACGCTGGGCATGTCCAGGAAGATGTCGCCGCCCCGCATTTCGTCGGCAGTGGCGACCAGCACGCCGCCCAGGGTCTCCACCTTTGCGCCCAGGGTGCACATGCCCTTGATGGTCTGGTCGATGGGGCGCGCGCCGATGTCGCAGCCGCCCGGCAGCGGAACCTCCGCCCGGTGGAACAGCCCCAGCAGCACCGGAGCCAGATAATAGGAAGCGCGCATCTTGCCCGCCAGCTCGTAGGGCGGGTTGTATTTGTCCACGGTGCGGGGATCCACCCAGAGGGTGTTGTTTCGGAAATCCACGCTCGCACCCAGCCACTTGAGCATCTCGATGATGACATGAACATCGTTGATATCCGGGATATTTTCGATCGTGGAGGGGGAATCCGCCAGCAGCGCCGCCGGGATGATGGCCACCGCAGCGTTCTTGCCGCCGCTGACCGCGACCTCGCCCTCCAGGCGTTCGTTGCCGTAAATTCGCAGCTTTTCCTTCATATCCTCATCCATCCGGCGCAGGCCGGCCCCTTTCATCGTTCATGCGCTGGGCAGATTTGCAAAGGGCAGTCTCTGCACATATACGCATACAAAGCGTCCGCAATGCATGCCGGACGCGAAAAAACAACGCCGATAATACCGTCGTTTCGCTTTTTTATATGAATCGGCAAGCAGAAGGCTTGGCCGGGTCGGCGGACTGCGCAGGCAGTACGCCATGGGTCATTATACAACAGTTTCCCCATTCCTGCAAGATATTTTGTGTTGAGCTTTCTGTTTGCGCTGTAAAAACGCGGTTTTCGTTGCCAAACCGGGCGGTATATGATAAAATAATGTCAATATTCCTAGAATAGGTGAGGTGTGCGCGTCAGTGGCCGAGGAAAGTCAGTATCTATCCTTCCGCGGGATTCGCGTGCACTTCCGCGTCTGCGCGCCCGAGGACAGGCCCGTCGAGCGCGTGATGCTCCTGTCCTCGCCGCTGATCAGCTCGTTCCACTGGCGCAAGGTCGTGCCGGAGCTTGTGCAGCTGGGGTGCCTGACGGTCTGCATCGACCTTCCCGGCTTCGGCCGCAGCGATTGCAGCCGGGACGTGCCCCAGGACGGGGTGATGCGCGCCAACATGCTCTGGGGCGTGCTGGACGAGATCGACCGGCAGACGGATGCGCCGGACTCCATGTGGCACCTGATCGGCCACGGCAGCGCCTGCGCAACCGTGCTGGAAATGGCGGCGCTCTATCCGGACAGCGTCAAGTCCCAGGTGCACATCTCGCCGCTGCTGACCGCGCCCCAGCCGCCGGAGGGCACGCCGCCCGGGCGCTGGTTCCGCGACACGGTGCTCCAGAAGGACGCCTTCCGCCGCATGATCGAAAAGTGCGCCGGCTATCCCATGGACGACTACATCGTGGACCGCATGCGCGCCCCTCTGCTGCGCCCCGGCGCGCGGGAGAGCTTCCTCAACATGCTGCGTGCCTCCCGAGAGGCCCCGGAGTGCGGCCTGGGCTTCTGCCCCGCCATGGTGATTCTCGGCGGGCGCGACGCAACCCTCACTGACGGGGAGCGCGCGCTGATCGCCGGGCATCTCTCCGGCGCGGAGCAGCACGTGCTCAAGTCCGCCGGGCACTTCCCCATGGAGACCCACAGCAAGGCGCTGCGGGACTACCTGCGGGGCTGGATCCGCTACAACGCGCAATGATGATGGTGGACGGGGAACACGCCGCCCACGATTTTACAGGAAAGCCTGCGGCATCGCCGCCGGTTTCCAGATCTTTCCGAGGTGATCCTATGCCGAAACTGGAGCCTTATTCCAGAAAACTTAATTACAGCTACGCCCTGGGTGTATTTCCGGCCCTGATGCTGATGGAGGCCCAGCCCCAGCGGGCGCTGCGGCTGCTGCTGCACCCCGACGGCCTGAAGAACGAGGGCGTGGTCAAGCTGCGCGAGATGTGCGCCGCGCAGGGCGTGCGCGAGGAGATGGCCGAGCGCGTGCTGCGGAGGGAGTCCAGAAAGGACAACTGCTTCGCCGCGCTGGTGTTTGAAAAGTTCGATTCCGACCTCGATCCCGCCGCCTGCCACGCGGTGCTCTGCCAGATCTCCGACAGCGGCAACCTGGGCACGGCCATGCGCTCGCTGCTGGGCTTCGGCATCCGGGACGTGGCGCTGATCCGACCCTGCGTGGACGTGTTCGAGCCCCATGCGCTGCGGGCGTCCATGGGCGCGTTCTACAAGCTGCGGGTGCACACCTACGATACCTTTGCCGACTACCGCGCCGCCCATCCGGATCGGCCGCTGTTCCCCTTCATGCTGGACGGCGCGATTCCCCTGAACGAGGCCGCGCGCGGCGCAAAACCGCCCTTTACGCTGGTGTTCGGCAACGAGCAGACCGGGCTTCCCCCGGAGTTTGCACAGCTGGGCCAGAGCGTGATGATTCCCCAGAGCAGCGAGATCGATTCGCTGAATCTGGCGGTGGCTGTCTCGGTGGGCAGCTATGTATTCCTGCATGGAGGCGAATGAAAATGAGCGAAACTACCTATTCTTATGACGAAATCTATGCCCAGGCCCGCGATGCGGCCCAGGAGCTGCTGGACGAAAATCGGGAGCACTTCAATCCGGTGCGCCTGCTGGTGGTGGGAGGCTCCTCCAGCGAGATCGCGGGCGGCAGCATCGGCCACATGAGCACCTACGTCTACGGCGAGGCCCTCGCCAGTGCGATTCTTGATCTTTCCGCCGAGCGCGGCTTCTCCCCCGCCTTCCAGTGCTGTGAGCACCTGAACCGTTCGCTGGTGATGGAGCGCGACGAGGCCGAGAAGCGCGGCTACAATATTGTCTGCGCCGTTCCCCGCCCGAAGGCCGGCGGTTCGCTGGCCACCGCCGCGTGGAAGCGCATGCAAAACCCCGTGCTGGTGGAGGCCATTCAGGCCGACGCGGGCCTGGACGTGGGACTTACGATGATCGGCATGCACCTGCGCGCCGTGGCGGTGCCCATCCGGCTTGCGCATAACCGCGTTGGCAGCGCCGTCGTGACCGCCGCGCGCACACGCCCGAGGCTCATCGGCGGCAACCGCGCCGCCTACACCGAGGAGGACTGACCTTCCCCATCGAATCGACTTGCGAAAGGAGTGCGGCGCCATGTTTGCGCGGGGCATATCCATCCTGACCGGTTCCGCCGTGGATCCCGGAAACATCCCGGTTCCCCGGCCCAGCGACCTGCTGACCGACCGCTGCAACCAGGCGGCACTGCGTTCGCTTCAGGCAGAGGCCGAATTCATGCCGCCCTCGGAGCGCGCGCGGGAGCCGGAGCGCTACGCCCGCATCCAGCGCGCGCGTCGCGAACAGCTGGAGGCCTTTCTGTGGGTGGAGCCCAACGACGCGGCTCTGGAGCGCATGCTCGACCTGATCGGCATGATTCTGGAGGAGGGTTGCTGGGCGGAGCACGGCGGCTTTGATGACCCCGCCCACCCCACCATCGACCTGCAGGCCGCCGAGACCGGCGTGCTGCTGGCCTGGACGCTGCGCCGCCACCGCGCCGCGCTGCGCGAGGCCGCGCCGAACCTGATGAGCGCCATGATCGGCGAGGTGCGTCGCCGCCTGCTGGCTCCGATCCTCGCCCACGACGACTATCCCTTCCTGCAGGGGCGCGGAAGCTGTCCCGCGCTGATCCTCTGTGACCTGCTGCTCAGCTGCGTGCTGATGGAGGGCAGTCCCTCCCGGCGGCAGCAGCCGGTGAAGGCGCTGCTGCACCTGCTGGACCGCATCAACGCCACTTCTCCCGACAGCAATCGCCCCCTTCAGGAGCGCCTTGCCGACGCCTGCGCGCTGGCGGATCTCACCCGCCTGCTGAAGCGCCTGACCCGGGGCGAGCTGGATCTGACCCGCGAGGCCCCTGCGGACAACCGCCTGGACGACGTGCTGATTCCCTGGATCGCCAACGAGTACTTTATCGATCCCGCCGGCGCGGGCATCCAGACCCGGCTCTCCGGCATGGACTTCTTCCGCCTGGGCTACTTCCGCCGGGATCGTGTGCTGTGTGCGCTGGGCGCGCAGCTGCTTAGGCAGAGCGACAGGCCTGCGTTCAGCATCACCGGGCGCGTGCTCTCCATGGAGTACGTGCGCGCCGCCCAGGACGAGCTCTCCACGCCGCCTCGGCTCAAGCGCGCCGCCAGCGAGGACGGCCTGGTCATGGTCTCCCGCATGGACGGCATCTTCGCCGCGCTGACGGGAACCGGACGGCGTGGAAACGCGGGCGACGTGACCCTGTTCCTCAACAACCTGCCCATCCTGGCCGACGTGGGCGGCGAGGTGCACAGCCTGCCCGAGATCGATGGTGTACAACCGCTGAAGCGCCCCCGCGCGCCGCTTGCCTGCGACGCGGACTTCGGCGACGGGCGCGACCTGATGAGCGTGGATTTGACCGACGTCTACCCGGAGGAGTGCGGCCTGTCCGCCTGCCAGCGCACGCTGATGCTGATGCGCGGCGAGGGCAGCGTGCGGCTGGTGGACGC
>JBJEJN010000133.1:0-9535 GCA_051878085.1 Aristaeellaceae bacterium
AACCCACGTGATCAGCTTGGGAAGCTGGAGCTCTGCCATTGAGCTACACCCGCGCGTTCCCGCCGTCATACAGCATTTATTTTATAGGAAAATGGGAAGTTTGTCAACCATGAATTGTAATTTCCCCGTTTAGAATCTCATTGAATGTCCGCACAACGCGGACGATGTCACTTCTGCTCCAGATATTTCAGCAGTTTGCGCTTGATGCGCTGCAATGCGTTGTCGATGGACTTCACATGGCGGCCCATCTCCTCGGAGATTTCCACGTAGCTCTTGCCCTCCATGTAGCGCACCAGCACCTCCTTCTCCAGGTCGGAGAGCATCTGGCCGATGCGGCCCTCGATGACGGAGAGATCCTCCCGGTTGATGAGCATCTCCTCCGGGTTGGAGGGCGCCTCCTCGGTGATCACGTCCAGCAGCGTGCGGTCGGAATCCTCGTCGTAGATGGGGCGGTTCAGCGAGACGTAGTTGTTCAGCGGAATGTGCTTCTGCCGCGTGGCGGTCTTGATGGCCGTGATGATCTGCCGCGTGATGCACAGTTCGGCAAACGCGCGGAAGGATTTGAGCTTTTCCTCGCGGTAGTCCCGGATCGCCTTGTACAGGCCGATCATGCCCTCCTGCACGATGTCCTCGTGGTCCGCGCCGATGAGAAAGTAGCTGCGGGCCTTGGTGCGCACGAAGTTCTTGTACTTGTTCAGCAGGTATTCCAGCGCCGCGCCGTCGGCCTCCTGGGCCAGCTTCACGATCGCCTCATCCGGCATGTTTTCAAAATCCCGTGTGGTCATCGGTCCCTCCGATTCATTGTTCCCTGCGCATGCGCTCCAGCTTTGCAAGCACGTCCTCCGGCAGGCGGTCGGCCACCGTGGGTCTGCGCGCGCCGGAGCTGCTCACGCGCCCGCCCCGGGCCTGCTGGGCCATGTCCATCTCCAGAAGCAGCTCCCGCGACGACACGCGCACCGCGCCCCGGCCCAGCACAACGGTCTGCTCCACGCCGTCCGAGGTCGCCACCCGCACCTCCGCGCGCCGCATGGCGATGTCCTCCGCCAGCTCGTCGCACAGGCGCTCGATGTAGCAATCTGCGGTCTCCCCCTTCATGGTGAACACCACCTCCAGGGCCCCGTGGCGCTCCACGCTGCGCTGCCTGCGGTCCGACAGCCACGCGTCATACACCAATATGATCTGCTGGCCGGAGTAGCCCGCGTAGTCGTGCAGGCGGTCAGTTAGCCTGCGCCGCGCGTCCTCCAATTGCAGGCTCTCCCGCACGGGCTTGCGCACGTTGATGACGTTGTAGCCGTCCACGATCAGGATGCGCCTGCGCGGCCCAGCCGCGTTGCGCTTCACTTTGCCCGGGCGCGGACGATCTCGTACATCAGAATGCCCGCCGCCACCGAGGCGTTCAGCGAAACGATCTGGCCCTTCATGGGCAGCGTTACCGTCCGGTCGCACTTCTGAAGCGTCAGATGGGAGATGCCCTCGCCCTCCGAGCCGATCACCAGCGCCACCGGGCCGGTCAGATCCGCCGTCAGCGCATCCTCGCCGTCCATCGCCGTGCCGATCACCCACACGCCGCGCTGCTTCAGCTCGTCGATCGTGCGGTTCAGGTTCTTCACCCGGGCGATGGGCAGGTAGTTCAGCGCCCCCGCCGCAGCCTTCGCCGCCGCAGGGCCAAGCCCCGCCGCACGCCGCTCCGGCAAAATCACGCCGTGCGCACCCGCGCACTCCGCCGATCGGATGATCGCGCCCAGGTTGTGGGGGTCGGTCACGCCGTCCAGAATGACGATGAACGGATCCTCGCCGCGCTCCTGCGCGAGGGCGAGAATATCGTCCAAACTCTTATAATCCACCGCCGCCACGTAGGCCAGCATGCCCTGATGGGCCGGATAGATCTGATCCAGGCGGCTGCGGTCCACCGTCTGCACCACCGCACCCGCGTCCCGTGCCATGCGAATGATGTCCTTCGCCGCGCCGGAGAGGTCGCCCTGGGCCACAAGCAGCTTCTCCACCGTGCGGCCGGATTTCAGCGCCTCGCGGATGGGGTTGCGGCCCACCAGCAAATTCTCGTTTTCCTCCGGATTCATCGCGGGATTTGCGTGCATTTCCGCGTCTATGACCGGATTGATCTGCTGCCTGCGGGGTGCAGCGGATGGATTTTCGCGGACATCCTCCGCGTCCACGCGCTGCGCCCGGGGCACATTGTCATAGATTGCGCCCACGCGGGGGCCTGCGCCGCGGGGTTTTCCACCGCGATTCGCAGTATATCCACCGCTGCGCTCGGTTTTTCCACCGCGATTGACGGCATATCCACCGTCACGCTCAGGTTTTCCACCGCGATTGACGGCATATCCACCGTCGTGCTCGGATTTTCCACTGCGATTCGCGGCGTATCCACCGTCCCTGTCAGGTTTTCCACCGCGGTTTCCGGCATATCCACCGCGATTTGCGGCAGCTTCGCCGTCCTCCCGCAGCGGATAGGTTCTGCGGGACGCGCCCTGCATATTCCTGTTTCCGCGATAAGCGCCCGCGCGGCGATCGTCATTTTTCATGGGAAACCTCCTCCGAAAGCGCCTTTTCCAGCAATTCATCCATGCGCGCCTGCTGACCGGTGAGATAGAGATAGCCGATCAGCGCCTCCAGCGCCGTGGCGCGGTGATACTCGGCGGGGCTGGCATTTTTTGGGGGATTCTGGTGGGCGTTGCGGGCCCGGCGCACCACGCCGGCCTCAATTTCGCTCAATTCCCCCTCGATGCGGCCCAGGGCCTGGGCCTGGGCGTGGCAGCAGACCTGCTTGACGGCCTCGCGGTGCATGTTCTGCACCCGCCCACCCCGGCGCACCAGGCGGCGGCGCACGTAAAGATCATAAATTGCATCGCCCATGTACGCCAGTTCCAGCGAACCCGGCAGAGAATTGTGTTCAAAAGTCTCCATTTCTGCTCCTTCGGCGCGAAAAACTCCCGCGCCCGCATTCACGCATAAAACCCGATTATGCACGCTATCAGTATAACAGAAGAAATGTTTCCAAACAAGGGGAACGTGTAATTTTTTGTAAAATATTGCCCGGGGAAACTGTGGCAAAATGAATATTTCCACCGCAGAGCGTGTATGTTCAATCCCCCAAACCGGGGACAAATCCACACTTTCCACATGGTTATCCACAGAAAGAATCCCCAATTCCCGGGGTTTCCGGGAGTTTTCCCAGGTTATCCACAGGTTTTCCGGTTTTGAATAAAAAATTATCCACAGAAATCGGTCTGTTTCGATCACAGCATTTTCAAACTTGGTCGGTTTTATCGCACAACGCATGCTTTTTCCGTCTAATTTTCGTCAAAATCACCAGCTTATCCACAGTCGGCGGGAGAAATCCACCGTTGTTTCTGCCATCACTTTGTTTCCATCCATGCATATTTGTTACAAAAGTATTTCATGTATGTGTTATTTAATTATACGTTATGTGCTTCCGCCCCGAAATTGTCCCATTCCCCGGCGAATGTGGATTTCCCCTGCATAAATTCCGTGGAAATGCGTGGATATTTCATACAGGAAGCGGAGATTTTCCGTAGATTCAAGGGAGATTTTCACCCGGAATTTCTCCTGTATGCGGCAAAACGGAGGAAGTGCGACGTGCGCTTCCTCCGTTCAGACCAAAGTCGGTTTAATTTTCAAACATTCGCAGCGACGGCAGGGCGTTCAGGCTCAGTTCAGCCAGCTCCCCGGCCATCAGGCGGTAAAAGCCCGCCGCGCCGATCATCACGGCATTGTCGGTGCACAGTCGCTTCGGCGGCATGAACACCTGAAGGCCCGCCTTATCACCACGGCGCATGAGCTCGCTGCGCAGCAGCGAATTGGCCGCCACGCCGCCCGCCACAGTGAGCTTCCTTGCGCCCGTGTCCCGCGCGGCCAGCAGCGTCTTGTCCACCAGCAAATCCACCACGCTCCTGCGGAAGGAGGCGGCGAAGTCCTTCGCGTCGATCTCCAAGCCCTGCTGGCGCAGGTTGTGGGCCTGGTTGATGACGGCGGTCTTGAGGCCGCTGAAGGAGAAGTCGTACTTGCCCTCGGTGTGGGGCCGGGGGAATTTGTAGGCATGGTCGTCGCCCTCGTCCGCCAGCTTGTCCAGCAGCGGCCCGCCGGGATAGGGGATGCTCAGCACGCGGGCGACCTTGTCGAAGGCCTCGCCCGCAGCGTCGTCGGTGGTCTGGCCGATGAGCCGGTACTGGCCGTAGTGATCCACCGCCACGATGTGGCTGTGTCCGCCGGAGGCGACCAGGCAGACGAAGGGCGGCTCCAAATCGGGATGGGCGACGTAGTTGGCGCTGACGTGGCCCTCGATGTGGTTGACGGGGATCAGCGGCAGCTCCCGGGCGTAGGCCAGGGACTTGGCCCAGCTCACCCCGGTGAGCAGCGCGCCCACCAGGCCGGGGCCGTAGGTGACGGCGATGGCGTCGATGTCCTCCAGGGTGCAGTTCGCCTGCGAAAGCGCCAGCTCCAGCAGCGGGTCGATGGCCTCCACGTGCATGCGGCTGGCGATCTCCGGCACCACGCCGCCGTAGAGCGCGTGCACGTCGATCTGGCTGGCGATGGCGTTGGCGCGCTCGATGCGGCCATCGTCCACGATGGCGATGGCCGTCTCATCGCAGGAGGACTCCACCGCCAGGATGCGGGCGTGGCCCTTTTGACGCAGTGCGTCCGCCTTTTCGCGCATGCGCGCCTCATGGTGCAACGGTTTCATTTGTTTTCCTCTTTCGTACTCGATCAGATATCCATTTCAGGATAGTCATAAGCAGCGGAACGCCCAGCAGAATCACCGCCGCGCGCAGCGCGATGCGCAGGCCCATGCTTTCAAACATGCTCGACGGGCAGATACGGATCAGCAGGTCGGTTTCGGGGTTCAGCAGCCACAGGTCGTTGGTGAACAGCAGGCGGTGGAAGAAGTTGAAGGCGGAGTTGAAATCAATTGCCGCCCAGACACCGAAGATGGCAAGCGGCACGATGAGGATCAGTGAACCGATCCATATCAGCGTAAGGGAGCTGACCTTTTCCCTTGTTTTCCGCTCCAAGACAAATTGAATCACCCACAGAAGAATTAAGGCGACAAGAACAACCCATCGCACCGTCCGTAGCAGATCAAACAGATGCTGGCAGTCCTCCATGTGCTGAATCTCCCGCGCGTTGAAGGCATCCTGCTCCGCGCCGTCCACGGTCACGCGCAGCGGTTTCCCGGCGCCGTACCATCCCCAGTCGTCGTTCCAGTTCTCCTCCCCCAACAGGCAGATGGCAAGCCGCTCATCCAGCCGCCACAGATCTTCCTCAGACACTCCGGCGGTTTCCAGAACCCCCGCACGGGTCTGCTCCTTGTAGTAGAGGTCTGCATCCGTGCCAATATCCAGCACCGCGCCGGAGATGAATAAGAGTGCAAAGCACATCCACCACAGCAGGTTTACAATGCACAGGATTCTTTTCTTCATGATGGCTCCCAAACTGTATGGTGATTTCAAAGCAATGCGGCGGGATGTGGGCATCCCGCCCTACGGCGAGCAGGTGCTGTCGGAAAACCGCACGGCACGGGAATACAATCCCTCAGTCAGCTTCGCTGACAGCTCCCTTTGCACAAGGGAGCCTTTGGAGACGCGGCGGGGTGAGGGCACCCCGCCCTACGGCTGTGCAGGGACTGTCTGGAAACCGCACGGCGTGGGAATACAATCCCTCAGTCAGCTTCGCTGACAGCTCCCTTTACACAAGGGAGCCTGAGGTTGTCGTACTTTCAACCAAATCCCATTATTTTCAGGTTTTCTTTGGAGGGGGCGGGGGAGGGATTTCTTTTTTCTAAAAGAAATCCCTCCCCCGCAGTCATCATCCCGTCGCTTACAGCTTCTGCAGGTAGCTGGTGACGAAGCCCTCCAGCTTGCCGTCCATCACGGCGTTGATGTCGCCCATCTCGTAGCCGGTGCGGTGGTCCTTCACCATGGTGTAGGGCTGGAAGACGTAGGAGCGAATCTGGCTGCCCCACTCGATCTTCTTCAGCTCGCCCTTGATGTCGCCCATCTGCTCCTGGCGCTGCTGCTCCTTCAGCTCGGCCAGCTTCGCGCGCAGCCAGATGAAGCACATCTCCTTGTTCTGGAGCTGACTGCGCTCGTTCTGGCACTGCACCACGATGCCGGTGGGCAGGTGGGTGATGCGCACGGCGGAGTCGGTACGGTTGACGTGCTGGCCGCCCTTGCCGGACGCGCGGTAGGTGTCGATGCGCAGATCCTCGTTGCGGATCTCGATCTCGCTGTTGTCCACGATGATGGGGGCCACGTCCAGCGACGCAAAGGAGGTGTGGCGGCGGGCGTTTGCATCGAAGGGCGAGATGCGCACCAGGCGGTGCACGCCGCGCTCGGCCTTGAGATAGCCGTAGGCGTAGTCGCCGGTGACCTCAAAGCTGACCGACTTGATGCCCGCCTCGTCGCCGTCCAGGTAGTCCAGCTCCTTGACGGTGAAGCCCATGCGCTCGCAGAAGCGGGTGTACATGCGGTAGAGCATCTGCGTCCAGTCCTGGGCCTCGGTGCCGCCCGCGCCCGCGTGCAGCGTGAGGATGCAGTTGCAATCGTCGTACTCGCCGGTGAGCAGCGTCTGAAGCCGCAGGCTCTCCAGATCCTCCTTCAGCGAGGCAAATTCCTTCTTGATGTCCTCGGCCATGGATTCGTCGTCCTCCTCCTCGGCCAGCTCCATCATGATCTCGATCTCGTCCGCCCGGTTGATCAGGCTCTCGTAGTGCTTGATGCGGTTCTCCGTGGAGTTCGCCTTGGCCGAGATGCGCGTGGCGCGCTCGGTGTCGTCCCAGAAGCCGTTGGAGCCCATATCCTCCTGGTACTCCACCAGCTGCTCCCGCAGATGATCCACGTGCAGCGACTCGCCCGCCTCGGCAATCATGCTGCGCACGGCGGCCAGATCCTGCTTGAAGACTTCCATTTCAATCATATTGTTCACATCCAAACTCTATTTTATGTCCCGTTGTCAGGTTGTTGCACACATGGATTGCGCTACGGGGGTGCGCCCGCGCGTCTTGCGCTTCATTCGCCGCCGTTGGTGACCTTGCCGCAGCAGTTCTTGTACTTCTTGCCGCTGCCGCAGGGGCAGGGATCGTTGCGGCCCACCTTGGCCTCGGCGCGCTTGGGGGCCTTGCGCTCCGGCTCGGCGTTGCCGTGGGTGGCGGAGGTGGGCTCGGCCACCTGCTTGCGCTCCACGGGCTTGGCCACCACGGTGAAGTAGAGACGGCGCACGGTGTCCTCCTGGATGAGGTGGCTCATCTCCTCGAACATGTCGTAGCCCTCGCGCTCGTACTCGATCAGCGGGTTCTTCTGGCCGTAGGCGCGCAGACCGATGCCGTCGCGCAGCTCGGTCATCGCGTCGATGTGGTCCATCCAGCGCCGGTCCACGCTGCCCAGCAGCGCCACGCGCTCAAACTCGCGCATGTCGAGATTCGCTTCCGTCCACATCTTTTCGCGCAGGGCGTAGATGCGGTCGGCGCGCTCGCACAGGCCCTGCACGAAGTCCTTCTTCAGGCGCTCGGACAGGCCCTCGAACACCTTCTGCGTGCCGCCCTTGTCGATGCACAGCTTCTCCAGATACTCCGCAAGGCCCGCAACGTCCCAGGTGTCCCGGTTGCCCTCGTCTCCCACGTGGCGGTCGACGGCCTCGGTGATCAGGGTGTCGCGCATCTGCATGATCCTGTCGTGCATGTTCTCGCCCTCGAGCACCTGACGGCGCTGGCCGTAGATGACCTCGCGCTGCTTGTTCATGACCTCGTCGTACTTGAGCACCTGCAGGCGGATGTCGTAGTTGCGGCCCTCCACGCGCTTCTGGGCGTTCTCGATCTGCTTGGACACCAGCGAGAACTCGATGGCCTCCTCCGCGCCGTCGCCGCCGGAGAGCTTCTCCAGCATCGGGCGGAAGCGGTCGGAGCCGAACAGGCGCATCAGATCGTCCTCGAAGGAGATGAAGAACTGGCTGGAGCCCGGGTCGCCCTGACGGCCCGCGCGTCCGCGCAGCTGGTTGTCGATGCGGCGGGATTCGTGGCGCTCGGTGCCGATGATGTGCAGGCCGCCCAGCTTCACCACCTCGTCGTGGCCCTGCTTCGTCTCCACGGAGAACTTGTCCAGGTAGTCGTGGAAGACCTTGCGGGCCTCCTTGACCTCGTCGGACACGTCCTCGTTGAAGCCGATGGCGTCCTCGATGACCATCTCCTCGTAGCCTGCCAGGCGCATCTGCTTGCGGGCGAGGAACTCGGCGTTGCCGCCCAGCAGGATGTCGGTGCCGCGTCCGGCCATGTTGGTGGCGATGGTGACCGCGCCCACCTTGCCGGCCTGGGCCACGATCTCCGCCTCCTTCTCGTGAAACTTGGCGTTCAGCACCACGTGGGGAATGCCGCGCATCTCCAGCATCTTGCCCAGCATCTCACTCTTTTCAACCGAGACGGTGCCCACCAGCACCGGCTGGCCGGTGGCGTGGCGCTTCTCGATCTCTTCCACCACCGCGCGGTACTTGGCCTTCTGGGTGATGAACACCGCGTCGTTCATGTCGTTGCGGATCATGGGCCGGTTGGTGGGAATCTGCACGATGTCCAGCTTGTAGATGCCGTTGAACTCCTCCTCCTCGGTCTTGGCCGTGCCGGTCATGCCCGAGAGCTTGTGGTACATTCGGAAGTAGTTCTGGAAGGTGATGGTGGCCAGCGTCTTGTTCTCGCGCTCCACCTTCACGCCCTCCTTGGCCTCGATGGCCTGGTGCAGACCGTCGGAGTAGCGGCGGCCCACCATCAGGCGGCCGGTGAATTCATCGACGATGACCACCTGGCCGTCCTTGACCACGTAGTCCACGTCGCGCTTCATCATCTTGTGGGCGCGCAGCGCGCCGAGGATGTGGTGGTAGAGCTCCTGATGCTCCGGCTCGGTGAGGTTGTCCACCTGGAAGAAGGCCTCGGCCTTGCGCACGCCCTCCTCGGTAAGACTGATCGTCTTGTCCTTGTCGTCCTTGATGAAGTCGCCGGGCTCGACGACCTCGTCGCCCTCCATCTTGCACTCCTTCAGGCCCCGCGCCACAAACTGGTTGGCGTAGGTGTACATGTCGGTGCTCTTTTCGCCGCGACCGGAGATGATCAGCGGCGTTCTGGCCTCGTCGATGAGGATGGAGTCCACCTCGTCCACGATGGCGAAGTTCAGCTCCCGCTGCACCAGACGCTCCTTGTAGGTGACCATGTTGTCGCGCAGGTAGTCGAAGCCGAACTCGTTGTTGGTGCCGTAGGTGATGTCGGCGGCATAGGCCTTCTGGCGCGCGTCCGCGTCCAGATCGTGCACGATCAGGCCCACGCTCAGGCCCATGAAGCGGTACAGCTTGCCCATCCACTCGCTCTGGAAGCGGGCCAGGTAGTCGTTGACGGTGACGATGTGCACGCCCTTGCCCGGCAGCGCGTTGAGCACCGCGGGCAGCGTGGCGGTCAGGGTCTTGCCCTCGCCGGTCTTCATCTCGGCGATGCGGCCCTGATGGAGCACGATGCCGCCGATGA
>JBJEJN010000134.1:0-1910 GCA_051878085.1 Aristaeellaceae bacterium
ACCCGGGCGTCACTTCCCTGTGCGACTACTACTGGCGCGTCTGCTTCCTGGATCCCTTCCAGGGCACCGTCATGGCGAACTTCGCGATGGACGAGTTCGGCGCGAAGACCGCTTACGTGCTGAGCCAGCTGGGCGATGACTACACCACCGGCCTGGCCACCTACTTCGCCAAGGCCTTCGAGGGCATGGGCGGCACCGTCATCAACGAGCAGTTCACCGAGGGCACCTCGGACTACACCGCCTATCTGACCAACGCCATCAACGGCGGCGCAGACGTCATCTTCTGCCCCACCAGCACCACCGTGGCCGCCCTGCTGATCAACCAGGCCGCCTCCATGAACGTGGAGCTGCCGCTGCTGGCCGGCGACACCTGGGAGTCCTCCGTTATCCTGGAGGCCGGCAAGGGCACCGACCTGACCATCTGCTGCTCCACCTTCTTCGATGAGAACGACGAGTCCTCCACCCAGGCGGCCGAGTTCGTTCAGGGCTTCAAGGCCTGGCTGAACGCCAACCCGGACAAGATGACCAACAACGGCGGCAACGACATCGTCGCGGCAGTCTCCGCCCTGGGCTATGACGCTTACATGACCGCCATCGAGGCCATCAAGGCTGCGGATTCCGCCGTCGGCGCGGACATCGCCGCTGCAATGCCCGGCGTGACCCTGACCGGCGTGACCGGCTCCATCTCCTTCGACGAGATCGGCGACGCCAACAAGGACATGGCGTACATCAAGCAGGCCAACACCGAGACCGGCGCATTCGACTTCGTCAAGACTCAGACCGTCGCGGAGCTCGAGGGCTGATCCACTCACATTGCTTTCAGTCCTGACTGACTGAACGACGCCGAACCCGCGCCCCAAACGCGGGTTCGGTATGTTCATGTTTGGAGGGAATCATTATGCGCTCCGGATCGGGCTTGAATCCGCACGCGGAGCGCCGCGCAATCCATCCGAATCCCTGCGCCAATACAAAACGGAGGCTTTTCAAATGTTTGACAAAATCCTGCCTTACCTGCTATCGGGCATCTCGGTGGGCGGACAGTACGCGCTGATCGCCGTGGGCTACACGATGGTGTACGGCATCCTGCGCCTGATCAACTTCGCGCACGGCGACATCTTCACCGCCGCAGGCTTCTTCATGGTCTACATCGCCGCCACGCTGCCGGTGCAGATCGCCATTCCGCTGGTGGTGGTGCTCACGGTGATTCTGGGCTTCGCGGTGGAGCGCGTGGCCTACAAGCCGCTCAGGTCTGCCCCGCGCATGTCCGTCATGATCTCGGCCATCGGCGTTTCCTACCTCTTGCAGAACCTGATGTGGTACGTCACCGGCGGTCTGGCCAAGCAGTATCCCACCATCCCCTGGATCTCCAATTCCATCACCATCGGCCCCGCCACCACCAAGGTCGTGACCATCGTCACCCCGATCCTGACCATCCTGCTGGTGATCGCCCTGGTGACCATCATCCAGAAGACGAAGATCGGCATGGCCATGCGCGCGGTGTCCAAGGACTTTGAGACTGCGCAGCTCATGGGCATCAAAATCGACTCCGTCATCTCCACCACGTTCATCATCGGCTCCCTGCTGGCGGCCATCGGCTCGGTGCTGTACTTCACCAACTACACCTCCGTCACCCCCACGGTGGGCGCAATGCCGGGTCTGAAGGCCTTCGTGGCGGCGGTGTTCGGCGGCATCGGCTCCATTCCGGGCGCAGTCATCGGCGCGTTCATCATCGGCATCTGTGAAAACCTCATCAAGGCGCTGGGCTACACCACGTTCTCCGACGCCTTCACCTTCGCGCTGCTGATCGTCATCCTGCTGTTCAAGCCCACCGGCCTGTTCGGCGAGAAAATTTCCGAGAAGGTGTAGGTGAAGCGGCATGAAGAAATCGACGAAAAACCTCATCAACATCG
>JBJEJN010000135.1:0-9337 GCA_051878085.1 Aristaeellaceae bacterium
TGACTGCGACGCCTTGACCTCCATCACCCTCCCCGACGGCCTCACCTCCATTGGCGATTATGCGTTTTATGACTGCGACGCCTTGACCTCCATCACCCTCCCCGACGGCCTCACCTCCATTGGCGATTATGCGTTTTATGACTGCGACGCCTTGACCTCCATCACCCTCCCCGACGGCCTCACCTCCATTGGCAAATACGCCTTCGCAGGTTGGTACAAGCCCACCCTCACCGTCCCCCGGGACTCCTATGCGGCGGAGTACGCGAAGGAAAACAACCTTCCCTACACCTATACCGACAGCATGGACTGGTTGAACGGCTGAGGCTCGCCCGACCGGGCCCCTTCGGCCCAAGCCCAAATTGAAGCCGACCGGAAGCATCTGCTTCCGGTCGGCTCTGCTTTGCATGGCAACAATTTTGCGGCGGGATGAGGGCGTCCCGCCCTACAGGACGTGCGCATGGGTGCGGCTCGCCGTCGGTGGGCTGAAGGCGTTCCGCCCTGCGGCTCAATGCGAATCTGAGCCGTATTTCAAAACCGGACGCAAGAAATTCAGTTCCTTCCTGTCGGACTGAATTTCTTGCTCACAGCAAAAGAAACGGAAGGAAAGCAACACAGAGTCCCTATCCCTCTGATCTATGGGGATAGGGAGTCGTTTGCTCAAACGCCGATAGGCAATCGGCAGCAGGCCCAGCCTGCCGCGAAGCGATGAGCCAGCGGCGGCTCGCCGCTTACAGCGCGGCCCTGTAGATCGACACGATGTCGTCCTTGCTCAGCGGCACGAAGCTGCCGACGCTGCCCTTCGCGGCCTTCTCGGCCATGATCTCGAAGTGCGTTTCATCGATGCCGACCTCGCCCAGCGTTGCGGGCAGCTGCATCTCCCTGAAGAACGCGCGGGTGCACTCGATGGCCCTGCGGCCGACCTCCATATCGTCGTCGCCGGTCAGGCCGAACACGTTGCGCCCGTACTCGCCGAACCTCCACGCGGTTTCCGCATTCAGCGCAAACTCCATCCAGCAGGGCGTGAGGATGGCCAGGCCCTCGCCGTGGGTGATGTCGTAGAAGGCGGACAGCTCGTGCTCCATGGGATGCACGCACCAGGACACGTCCGCGCCGTCGCTGAGCAGGCCGTTGATGGCCAGGCTGCCAGCCCACATCAGATTCGCGCGGGCCTCGTAGTTGTCGGGCTGCTTCAATGCGATCGGGCCGTAGTGCACCAGCGTTTTGAGCACCGCCTCGCACATCCGCGCCTGAAGGTACGCGCCCTTGACGGGGGTGAAGTAGTTCTCCAGCGTGTGACTCATGATGTCCGCAGTGCCCGCGCTGGTCTGCCGGGCGGACACGGTGAAGGTGTACTCCGGATTCAGAACCGACATCACGGGCTTGATGCACTGGGCGCCGGTGCCCCACTTCTCGTTCTTCTGGAGGTCGGAGATCACCGCGAACTCGTCCATCTCGGAGCCGGTGGCGGAGAGCGTCAGCACGGCGTAGACCGGCAGCGCCTTCTGAATCTTGTTGCGGTCGATCACCAGATCCCAGGCGTCGCCGTCGTAGCACGCGCCCGCCGCCACGACCTTGGCGCAGTCGATGCTGGAGCCGCCGCCCACGGCGAGAACCATCTCGATGCCGTTTGCATGGCAGAGCTCCACGCCCCTGCGCACGGATTCGATGCGGGGATTGGGCTCCACGCCGGAGAGCTCGGTGACCTGCATGCCGTTCTCCGTGAGCACTTTCATCACATCGTCATACAGGCCGCTGCGCTTGATGCTGCCGCCGCCGTAGACCAGCAGCACACGGCTGCCGCTGTTCTTCATTTCGGAGAGGTGGGACAGCTGGTCGGTGCCGAAGTGGATGGTGGTGGGAATGCTGTAGGTAAAGTTGTTCATTTTATCCTCCTTGATCGGATGTTCTGATGTGGACGTCCGCCGCATTTTCCGCGCGCAGACCCCTTCCCCTCCATTATAGCCGCCTTTTCTCCCAAATGAAAGCCCCTGCGGCAGGATTCCGTCATTTTTTCGCGCGCAACCGTTTTCATGCGTTCAGAATCAACATTCACACTTTCGTCATCCACAAATCCATCAAAATCCATGTTCCTTTATTGACGGAAATTGAAGGAAGTGTTATAATTTAACGTATGAAAAACCGCTGGTGTAAAGGCTTAGCGAACAGAGAGGCGGGATTAAATGGAGCAATACAAGGGCGAGTACATCGTCGAATTGGAAAACATATGCAAAAGTTTTCCCGGCGTAAAGGCGCTGGACAACGTCCACTTCCATCTGAAGGCGGGCGAGGTCATGGCGCTGCTGGGTGAAAACGGCGCAGGCAAGTCGACGCTGATGAAGGTGCTCTCCGGCGTTCACAACAAGGACTCCGGCACGATGAAGATCTTCGGTCAGGAGATCGACAACATGAACCCCAAGCGCGCGCAGGAGCTGGGTGTGGCCATCATCCACCAGGAGCTGAACATGTGCCAGCACCTGACGGTGGCGGAGAACATGTTCCTGGGCCGCGAGCGCCACAAGGGCGTGATGCTCTCCCAGAAGGAGATGAACGCTGAGGCTGCCAAGGTGCTCAAGAGCCTGGACATCGACCTGGATCCCACCACGATGGTCGGCTCCCTGCAGGTGTCCAAGCAGCAGATGGTGGAGATCGCCAAGGCGCTGTCCACCAACGCCCGCATCCTCATCATGGACGAGCCCACGTCCGCGCTGACCTCCAAGGAGATCGACGAGCTGTTCCGCATCATCCGCCAGCTGCGCGCGGAGGGCAAGGGCATCGTCTACATCTCCCACCGCCTGGAGGAGCTGCAGCACATCGTGGACCGCGTGACGATCATGCGCGACGGCCAGTTCATCACCGAGGGCAACTTCGCGGACATGGACATGTCCTACATCATCGCCAACATGGTCGGCCGCGAGATCAAGGAAAAGTTCCCCCGCGTGCACTGCGAGAAGGGAAAGAAGGTGCTGGAGGTCAAGCACCTCAACGCCGGGCGCATGGTGCGCGACGTGTCCTTCTCCTCCTACGAGGGCGAAATTCTGGGCTTCGCGGGCCTGATGGGCGCGGGCCGCACCGAGACCACCCGCGCGCTGTTCGGCGTGGATCCCAAGGAATCCGGCGAGATCTGGCTGGACGGCAGGGAGATCAAGATCAACAATCCCATGGACGCCATCCGTCAGGGCGTGGTGCTGGCCCCCGAGGACCGCAAGAAGGACGGCCTGTGCACCAAGCTCTCCGTTCGCAGCAACATCGAGCTGCCGAACCTGGACATCGCCTGCAACAAGCTGGGCGTGGTGAACCGCCGCAAGGTGAGCGAAATGGTGAAGAAGGCCATCAGCAACTTCTCCATCAAGCTGGCCAGCCCGGAATCCGACGCGGGCAGCCTGTCCGGCGGCAACCAGCAGAAGGTGGTCGTGGCCAAGTGGCTGGCGCGGGATTCCCGCGTGGTCATCTTTGACGAGCCCACCCGCGGCATCGACGTCGCCGCAAAGGTGGAAATCTACAACCTGATGAACCAGCTCAAGCAGCAGGGCATCAGCGTCATCTTCGTCTCCTCCGAAATGCCGGAGGTTCTGGGAATTGCGGACCGCATCATCGTCATGTGCGACGGCCGCATCACCGGCGAGCTGGACATCCAGGACGCCACCCAGGAGAGGATCCTCGAACTGGCGACCCGGTTTGAGAGCAAGCTGGACGCGGCGGACGCCGCGCAGGCCTGATGGCCCAATTGAAAGGAGCGGCAAGCTGAATGGAAAACAAGAAACAGAATCCGATCAAGAAACTTCTGTCCGCCCGCGGCGTCGGCCAGGTCGTCACCGTATTCTTCGGCCTGATCGTGCTATGCATCATCTTCAACTTCATCAACCCCAACTTCCTGGGCAAGCGCAACCTGGCCAACCTGTTGCGCCAGATCGCGCCCTACATCATCATCGGCATCGGCCAGGGCTACGTGCTGATCACCGCCAATATCGACCTGTCCATCGGCTCCGTGGTGGGCATGAGCTGCATGATGAGCGCAACGCTGATGTGCAACGGCATGCATCCGCTGCTGGCGCTGCTGATCACCATGGCCGCCTGCATCGCCACCGGCGCGCTCAATGGCGTGCTGGTCGCCGAGTGCAAGCTGCCGCCCTTCGTGGCAACCCTGGGCACCCAGACCATCTGCCGAGGCATCGCCCAGATGGTCAACGGCAACATGAACACCGACTCCATCGTCGGCGCGGGCTATCAGTACCGCGAATTCGCCGAGGGCCTGCGCAACTTCTTCTACTACAACAAGACCCTGGGCATCTACAACACCTTCTGGATCGCCATCGTGATCTGGCTGATCTTTAACTTCATCCTTGCCTACACCCGCACCGGCCGCCACCTCTACGCCATCGGCTCCAACTCCGAGGCCTCCAAGCTCTCCGGCGTGAGCGTCAGCAAGACCATCCTGAAGGCCTACCTGGTCTCCTCGTTCTGCGCGGGCATCACCGGCTTCATCGTCTGCGCCCAGTCCGGTACCGGCACCATGAACGCCGGCATGAGCTATGAGACCTTCGCGGTCGCGGCCAGCGTTATCGGCGGCATCTCCACCATGGGCGGCACCGGCATCCTGTCCGGCGTGCTGGCGGGCGCCAGCGTCTGGGCGGTCATGGACAACGGACTTCAGATGGTCGGCACTTCCGTCGGCCTCAAGAACGTGGTCGTCGGCCTGATCGTCATCTGCTCCGTGCTGATCGACGTGGTGCGCCGCACCGGCAAGCTGTCCTTCAAGCACAAGAAGGCATAATTTCCCGAATTAAAGCGTCCATCGCGGCGCTTTAAGAAAAATAAAAGGAGGAACAGATTTATGAAGAAACTGTTCGCACTGGTCATCGCGCTCGTTCTGGCTCTGAGCGCAACCGCAGCCCTGGCTGAGGAGTACACCATCTACCTCATCACCATGGACCTGGAAGACATGCACTGGGTCTCCGTTGACGAAGGCGCTCAGGCCGCCGTCGCCGAGGCCAAGGAAGCCGGCGTGGACATCCGCTATGTATGGTCCGGCCCCACCACCGGCAAGAATGACGCCGCTCAGATCGAGTGCATCAACAACGCCTATGCCGACAACGCCGACGTGATCCTGCTGGCCTCCAACGGCCCGGACACCGAGGTCGCCACCATCGAAGAGTACAACAACGAAGGCGTGAAGTTCATCTATGTCGACTCTCCCGCCAACTCTGATGTTGCGCTCCAGACCCTGGCCACCGACAACACCGCCGCCGGCACTCTGGCTGGCCAGACCCTGCTGGACGCTCTGACCGCTGCTGGCATCACCGAGGGCAAGATCGGCATCGTCAACGTCAACGCCGCCACCGTGTCCACCCAGTATCGTGAGACCGGCTTCCGCGCCGCCTTTGAAGGCACTGCCTTTGAAATCGTTGAGACCCAGTACAGCGAGGGCGATGCTGCGAAGTCTCAGGAAATCGCGACCAACTACATCACCGATGGCTGCGTGGCCCTGTTCGGCGCGAACGAAGGCTGCACCGTCGGCGTCGGCAACGCCATCGCCGCTGAGGGCGAGGACTGCGCCGTGCTGGGCGTTGGCTTCGACAAGTCCGATGCCATCCTGAACCTGGTCGTGGCCGGCAACCTGGTCGCCACCACCGCTCAGAACCCCTACAACATGGGCTACTACGGCATCCAGACCGCTGTTGAGTATCTGACCAACGGCACCACCGAGTTCGAGAACATGGACACCGGCGTCACCATGCTGACCGCGGAGTACATCACCGAGAACGGCCTGCTGTAATTCAGTAAGCAAAGTGCGGGGGCTTCCCATTTGGGAAGCCCCCGGTTTTTGTGGCGGGGGAGATACTCCCCCGCCACAATTATTTGTGATACTTCTCCCCCGTCCGAATCCGCTCGGCGCGGTAGAGCTGCTCCAGCAGGATCACGCGCATCAGGCCGTGGGGAAAGGTGAGGTTGGAGAAGGACAGCCGCGCGTCGGCCCGCTCCAGCAGCTCGTCCGACAGGCCGTTGGAGCCGCCGATGACGAACACGTTGCGCCGTCCGTCCGCGCTCCAGTCCTGCATCAGCCGCGACAGCCCCACCGAATCCGGGGCCTTGGCCTGAATGCACATCGCAATCACCCGGTCATTGGGCCGGATGCGGGCCAGCAGATTCTTGCCCTCCCGGTCGATGATCTGCCGGATCTGGGCGGGGCTTGCGTTGTCCGGCTCCCGCAAATCGTCGATCTGCACGATCTCGTACTTTCCGTAGCGGGACAGGCGCTTGAGATACTCGGCACAGCCCTCCTGCTGCCACCTCTCCTTCAGCTTGCCCACGCAGAGTATGGTCGCGTTCATGGGGGAACCTCCCTTTCATGCAAAGGCGGAGCGGTTGAAACCCGCCCCGCCCGTAGTTTATGCCAGCATTTGGATGACGTCCGTGACGTACATCAGCGCCGTCAGCAGCACGCCCGCGATCAGCAGCGCCCACTCGCCCCGGCTGAGCCGCAGCCTTGCGCCCTGCACCGTCCGCACGCCCCGCAGCTGTGCGCGCGCCCGAAAGATGCGCAGCATCAGCCGCAGCATCGCCGCAGTGAGCGCGATCTCCACCAGCAGCACCAGCAGGCCCGGAAGCCCGCCGATGGCCGTGAAATAGTCCACCGGAATCTCCTCCGCCGACGGCATGCGCTGCTGCACGAACTGGAGCAGCACCGTTGCGGCGTTGTGCACCGTGTGGTAGATCAGGCCCGCATAGATGGAGTCGGTGCAGATCACCAGAGCTGCGATCAGCATGCCCAGGATGAACTCCGCCGGCGCGCCAATCAGCGAACCGTGCATCAGCATGAACAGCAGCGAGGTCAGTACCATCGCCCGGCGCGTGCCATGCTCCTCGAAGGCGGACAGCAGCGCTCCACGGAACAAAAACTCCTCGCACACGCCCGGCAGCACCGCCACGTAGAGTACGCACAGCATCAGCCCCATCCGGTCGGAGGGCACCGTTACGCCGCCTGCGGTCACGTCGAAGCCCAGCTTCTGGAAGGGAATGCTCCAGATCAGGGTGATATCGTTCACCAGGAACACGCCCAGCAGCGCCATCGCCACGATTGCAAGCACGCCCGGCAGCGAGATCGGGTTCGGGCGCAGCGCAGGCAGAATCTCCGGCCGACGCTTCACGCTCAGCGCAATGGGCAGCGCCAGAAAGCAGAGGTAGTAGAACAGGTTGTAGGCCAGGGCCACCAGATTCGCGTCCGCATTCCGCAGCGCGCCGCTGAACGCGCCCAGCAGCAGGGACGCCGCGTACAGCCCGACTCCCGAGAGCAGGTACAGAACCAGCGCGTTTTTGCGCGTGGGCCGCTGCTCCGGACGGATTCCGGAGCGCTGCTCAGACATTGAAGCGGAACAGCGTCACGTCGCCGTCCTTCATCACGTAGTCCTTGCCCTCGGAGCGCACCAGACCCTTCTCCTTGCAGGCCGCGATGCTGCCCTCCCGCACCAGATCCTCGTAGGGCACGATCTCCGCGCGAATGAAGCCGCGCTCGAAGTCGGTGTGAATCTTGCCGGCGGCCTGGGGAGCCTTGGTGCCGTCCTCGATGGTCCAGGCGCGCACCTCCTTGGGGCCTGCGGTGAGGTAGGAAATCAGGCCCAGCAGCTTGTAGCCCAGCGTGACCAGGCGGTCCAGGCCGCTCTCGCCGATGCCCATGTCCTCCAGGAACATCTGCTTCTCGTCCGGCTCCATCTGGGAGATGTCCTCCTCGACCTGCGCGCAGATCACCAGCACCTGTGCGCCCTCGCTCTCGGCGATCTCCCGCACGGGCTTGACCAGCGGCAGTTCATTTTCGTCCTTGCCCAGATCCTCCTCGCCGATGTTCGCGGCGTAGATAACCTTCTTCATCGTCAGCAGGAACCAGTCGTGCACGGCAGCAAGCTGCTCCTCCGTAAGCTTCGCCGTGCGGGCGGGCTTGCCCTCGTTCAGGTGCTCCAGCAGCACGCGCCCCGCTTCGGCCTCCAGCGCAAACTTCTTGTCGCCCTTCTTGACCATGGCGGCGGCCTTCTCCGCGCGCTTGGTGACGGTCTCGATGTCCGCCAGCACCAGCTCGGTGTTGATCACGTCGATGTCCCGGGCGGGATCCACGCTGCCGTCCACATGGATGACGTTGTCGTCCTCAAAGCAGCGCACCACGTGCACGATGGCGTCCACCTCGCGGATGTGGGACAGGAACTTGTTGCCCAGACCCTCGCCGCGACTCGCGCCCTTCACCAGACCCGCGATGTCCACGAACTCCAGCGTGGCCGGGGTGTACTTCTCCGGATGATACATCTCCGCCAGCACGTCCAGCCGTTTGTCCGGCACGGCAACCACGCCGGTGTTCGGCTCGATGGTACAGAAGGGATAGTTGGCGGCCTGCGCACCCGCGCAGGTGATCGCATTAAACAGCGTGCTCTTGCCGACATTCGGCAGACCGACGACGCCCAGTTTCATTTCAGTTTCCTCCTAAATTGACGCAGCGCCCTCCAAAGGGAGCCTTCTCCCCCGGATGTGCAGATTTCCATCAATAGTGTATAATAAACCCGCTGCATTTGCAAGCACCGGCGCGAAAAAGCTGGAAAAAAAGTGAAGGTGCATGGCCGACAGAAATGTTTACAATTTCATTATTGACCGATCGGTCTATTTGTGCTAGGATATAGAAAATATACCGGATGGTCAATTTTATGGAGTGCGCCAGCATCAAACGCGAAGTAAACTGCCGGAGGATGCTGCGCATTCTTATTCATGGTTTACCATTGATTCGGCACGCCGGCAATCATGGTTTGCCACTGATTCGGCACGCCGACAATCATGGTGGCATTGAAAGGAGCGAATATCGACATGGCGAAAGAAAATGCACAGACACAATCCGTGCTGGGGGAGATGGCCCCCTCGAAATCCATCATCAAGCTGGCAATCCCGGCGACCCTTGCGCTGCTGGCAAAGGCGGTCTACAATCTGGTGGACACCGCCTACATCGGCATGCTCAATTCCGACATCGCCCTGACGGCGGTGGGCGTGACCGTTCCGCTGCTGCTGATCATGGTTTCCATTGAGAACATCTTCGCCGCCGGTGCAGCCGTGCTGGCGGGACGGCAGCTGGGCGCAAAGGATGACGAGGGCGCAAGCCGCACGATCACGACGATCATCGGCGTGTCCGTTATCATCGGCATCCTTCTCTGCGTGTGCGGAATTGTCTTTCTGGAGCCCCTGATGCGGGCCTTCGGCGCATCGGATGCATCCCTTCCCCAGGCAAAAAGCTATGCCTTCTGGATGTTCATCGCAGCGCTGGCCAATCTGCCCGCCCAGAGCATGAACTGTGCCGCCCGCGCGGAATCCT
>JBJEJN010000136.1:0-42077 GCA_051878085.1 Aristaeellaceae bacterium
ACGCGGACATCGGTGTTCTCGTGAATGTACTTGCAGACCAGGTACATGCCGATGCTGGCGCGGATGGTGGTGATGTCGTAGGTGCCCAGCAGCTCCACCACAGGCTCCAGCGCGTCCAGCACGTCCTTTTCGCTGATGATGACCTCGGTGTGGTCGCTGCCGATGAAGTCGGCCACCTTGCGGGCGTACTTCAGGTCGATGGCGTCGATATCCATGCCGATGGAGAAGGTGCGGATCTTCTTGCCCAGGGACTTGGCCGCGATGGCGCACACCAGGGAACTGTCCAGACCGCCGCTGAGCAGGAAGCCCACCGGCGCGTCCGCGTCCAGGCGCTTCTCCACGCCCTCGATCAGCAGCTGCCGCAGATGGCTGCAAGCGTCGTCGATGCTGGTCATTTGGAACTGATCCACGTGGGCGGGATCGGCGTAGCGGGTGAACTCGCCGTCGGCCCAGTAGCAGCCGGGCGGGAAGGGGAGGATGCTCTCGCACAGGCCCACCAGGTTCTTCGGCTCACTGGCGAAGGCCATGCCGCCGTCCTTGAGCACGCCGTAGTACAGCGGACGGATGCCGATGGGATCGCGCGCGGCCACGAAGGACTTGCGCTGCGCGTCGTAGATGATGAGTGCAAATTCCGCGTCCAGCGCCTTGAACATCTCCAGACCGTACTCCCGGTACAGGGGCAGCAGAATCTCGCAGTCGGACTCGCCCTTGAAGCTGTACTTCGCCTTCAGGCGCTCGCGCACCGGGCGGAAGCCGTAGAGCTCGCCGTTGCAGACCACGTAGCTGCCGTCCAGCTCGAAGGGCTGCATGCCGCGCGCATCCAGACCCATGATGGACAGCCGGTGGAAGCCCAGATATCCGCACTCCACCTCGATCATGCGGGACATGTCCGGCCCGCGGGAGATCGTGCGATCGAAGCTGGCCTGCATCTGCTCCATGGGAATCGTCTTGCTCTCAATGCCAAAGATAGAACACATAAAATAAGCACCTCCGAATTTTTTGCGGCCCGTCCTCTGTTTCAGGACGAATGCCGCCGATCCGTGGTGCCACCTGATTTGCTTCTTAGCGGGCTCCAACAAGCCCCGACGGTTGTAACGTGCCGTCCCCACGCCGCCCCTACTTGCACCATCGCTTTGGGTTTGGGCTCGGAAGGGTTCTTTCACCAGGCTTGTGCACGGGACTCTCAGCGCCGCCCGCTCTCTGTGGCCACAAATTATTTCGATAAACCTCGAACCTGCTTACTTTTCTTCCTCATCGCGTTTGCGTTTGAAATTGGGTGAATCTTATCACAATCTGACGGCGCTGTCAATGGGGAATTGCAAGTTTAATTTCATTTAACATTCATTTCCGCCGCCATATATAGGTAAAAACTCGGAATTGGGCCGAAGAAACGAAAAATCAACATTTCTCGCTTGCAAAAAAGTCTTGACAGCCGTGGGGAATTCTGTTATGATACCCGCAACAGAGCAAAGGGGCGATGTTGAACGTCCAGTTTGCTCTTTTTCTATTTTCCGACAGATTTTTGAGGAGGTCGCAGTCATGAGTAAGTACAGCAAGGAAGACATCATCCGCCTGGTTCGCGAGGGAGACGTGGAGTTCATCCGCATGCAGTTCACCGACATTTTCGGTCAGCTGAAGAATGTCGCCATCACCGCATCCCAGATTGAGAAGGCTGTCAACAACCAGATCATGATCGACGGCAGCTCCATTGAAGGCTTCGTTCGCATCCACGAGTCCGACCAGTACCTCTATCCGGATTTGGATTCCTTCACGGTGCTTCCCTGGAGACCGCAGCACGGCAAGGTTGCCCGCCTGATCTGCGACGTGTACAACCCGGACGGCACCCCCTTCGTGGGCGATCCCCGCGGCGTGCTCAAGCGCGTGCTGAAGAAGGCCGCCGACATGGGCTACTCCTTCAACGTCGGCCCGGAGTGCGAGTTCTTCCTCTTCCAGACCGATGAAAACGGCAACCCCACCACCACTACCTCCGACGAGGCCGGTTACTTCGACCTTGGCCCGCTGGATCACGGTGAGAGCACCCGCCGCGAGATCTGCCTGGCGCTGGAGCAGATGGGCTTCGAGATCGAGGCTTCCCACCATGAGGTTGCCCAGGGCCAGCACGAGATCGACTTCAAGTACGCCGAGGCGCTGACCGCTGCCGACAACATCATGACCTTCAAGCTGGCGGTCAAGACCCTGGCCCAGAAGAACGGCCTGCATGCTACCTTCATGCCCAAGCCGGTGTTCGGCATCAACGGCAGCGGCATGCACACCAACATGTCCCTGTTCAAGGATGGCAAGAACGTGTTCTTCGATCCCGACGACAGCCGCAAGCTCTCCAAGGAGGCCTACGCCTTCATCGCCGGCCTGCTCAAGCACGTCTGCGGCATGGCGGCCATCACCAATCCGCTGGTCAACTCCTACAAGCGCCTGGTTCCCGGCTATGAAGCACCCTGCTATCTGGCCTGGTCCGCCAGCAACCGCAGCGCATTGATCCGCATCCCGGCGGCCCGCGGTCAGGCGACCCGCGTGGAGCTGCGCTGCCCCGATCCGACCTGCAACCCCTACCTGGCGCTGGCCGTGTGCCTGGCCGCCGGTCTGGACGGCATCGAGAAGGGCATGACCCCGCCGGATGAGATCACCGAGAACATCTTCGCCATGGACGAGGCCACCCGCGCTGCCAAGGGCATCAAGAGCCTGCCCGGCTCCCTGAAGGCCGCTGTGGACGCGCTGAAGGAGGACGAACTGATCTGCGAGGCCCTGGGCGATCACGTGGTCAGCCACTACACCGAGGGCAAGTATGCCGAGTGGGACGCCTATCGCACCCATGTGAGCAACTGGGAGATCTCCAAGTACCTGATCACCTATTGATGACGCGCCCTGTTCCGCATGTGCGGAGCAACGGAGCCTTTGAAAATCCCGGGCGCAGAACGAAAACTGCGCCCGCGGCATTTCAGGAAAATCGAAACCAAAAATATCGCCCGATCCCAGTGTACATCTTACAAAATGTTGATTTAGGGGTGAGATCATGGCCAAGATCATTGTCGCGTTTGCGGATTCGAGGAAGTGCGAACAGATCGCATCCGTGCTGGACGGCTCCGGCCTGCAGGTGTTCCGCAAGTGTGCGACGGGAAACGAAGTCATGCGCGCCTTCGACGCCTGTCACGACGGCATCTTGGTGTGCGGCACGCGCTTTCCCGACCGCACGGTGGATGAACTGGCCTACGACCTGGGGGAGCAGGTGCTGATGCTGGTGCTGGGCAAGCCGGATCAGCTGGAGAGGTGCGAACACTTCGCGCTGTTCCGCCTGTCGGTGCCCTTCACCCGGGGCGAGCTCTCCAGCGCGGTCAACATGCTGGTGCAGCTGCACTACATGCGCATGCCCCGGCGCTCACCTGAGGAAAAGAAACTGATCGAAGAGGCGAAAGCGCTGCTGATCGAGGGCAGCGGATATACTGAGCAGCAGGCACATCAGGCCCTTCAGCGCATGAGCATGCGTCTGGGCATCAAGATGACCGAGAGTGCCCGCCGCGTATTGAATGGAGAGAGCTTGCCATGAAACAGTACCCACTCTACGATGCGCAAATGGAACATGAATCCTGCGGCGTTGGCGCCGTGGTGGATCTGTCCGGACAAAGGAGTCATAAGACGGTTTCGGACGCGCTGACGATCGTGGAGCGCCTGGCACACCGCGCCGGCTGCGACGCCCTGGGAACCACGGGCGACGGCGTGGGCGTGCTGACGCAGCTTCCCCACGCTCTGTTCGCCGCCTGGGCTGCAGAGAACGGTTGGAAGCTGGGGGATGCCGGCGATTACGGCGTTGGCATGCTCTTTGTGCCCGAGAACCTGGAAATGGAACAGGTTCGTGCGGCGATGGAAGCTGCCGCCGCGCAGGAGGGACTTCGCCTGATCTGCTGGCGCGACGTGCCCTGTCGCCCGGAGATCCTGGGCGAAGGCGCGAGAAGCACGATGCCCGCCATCGTGCAGTGCTTTATCGCTCGTCCGGAGGGCGTTCCGCAGGGACTGCCCTTCGACCGCAGGCTGTATGTGCTGCGCCGCAGCTTTGAAAAGAAGAACACGGGGGTATATGTGTGCTCCCTGTCCAGCCGCACCATCGTCTACAAGGGCATGATGCTGGTGACCCAGCTGCGCACCTTCTATGACGACCTGCGCAATGCGGACTACACCTCCGCGCTGGCGATGGTGCACTCCCGCTTCTCCACCAACACCGAGCCCAGCTGGCCCAAGGCCCATCCCCACCGGATGCTGCTGCACAACGGCGAGATCAACACCATCCGCGGCAATGCCGACCGCATGCTGGCCCGCGAGGAGACCATGCACTCCGACGCGCTGGATGCGGATATGGAGAAGGTCTATCCCGTGGTGCAGGTGGGCGGCTCGGATTCCATGATGCTGGACAACACCATGGAGTTCCTGACCATGAACGGCATGCCGCTGCCGCTGGCGGGCATGGTGCTGCTGCCGGAGCCCTGGCAGGGCAAGTCCTACGACACGCCCTGGAAGGATCTGTACCGCTACTATGCCACCATGATGGAGCCCTGGGACGGCCCCGCAGCGGTGCTCTACTCCGACGGCGACGTGGTTTGTGCCTCGCTGGATCGCAACGGCCTGCGCCCCATGCGCTGCACGCTGACGAAGGACAATCGCCTGATCCTGTCCTCCGAGGCGGGCGTGCTGTACGAGGAGAACGAGAACATCGTGCGCCGCTGGAGGCTGCGCGCGGGCGATCTGCTGATGGCAGACCTGCGCTCCGGGCGCTTTGCCGGGGCGGAGGAGATCAAGAAGGAGTTCGCCGGGGTGCTTCCCTACGGAGAGTGGCTCCGCAAGGGCGTGCACACCCTGGGCGACCTGAAGCAGCCCGCCCGGCGGGCGAAGGAATATACGGATTCGGAGCGCACGCAGCTGTGCAAGGCCTTCGGATTTACCCACGAGGACGTGCGGGACGTGCTGATGGCCATGGCGGAGAAGGGCGGCGAGCCCATCGCGTCCATGGGAGCGGACGAGCCCATCGCGGCGCTGTCCCGCAGGCATCCGCCGCTGTTCTCCTACTTCAAGCAGCGCTTTGCGCAGGTGACCAACCCGCCCATCGACGCGCTGCGCGAGAAGCTCAAGACGGACTGCTCCGTCTATGTGGGCGACGACGGCAACCTGCTGGAGCCCACGGCGGAGAACTGCCGCGTGCTGGAGCTGGAGACCCCGATCCTCACCTGCGCGGAGCTGGAGCAGATTCGTGAGATGGATCTGCCGGGCTTCCAGGTGGAGACCGTCTCGCTGCTCTACGACCGCGAAACCTCGCTGGAGGATGCGGTGGAGGGCATGTTCCGGGCCTGTGACGCGGCCTACGAGGGCGGCGCGAACGTGGTGATTCTCTCGGATCGCGGCGTGGATCGCGATCACATGGCGATTCCCTCGCTGCTGGCGGTGTCCGCACTGGAGCAGCATCTCATTCGCAGCAAGCGCCGCACGGCGGTGTCCGTGATTCTGGAGAGCGGCGAGCCGAGGGACACCCACCAGCTGGCCGCGCTGATCGGCTACGGCGCGCGGGCGGTGAACCCGTACCTGTCCCAGGCCTGCATCGCCGATCTGTGCAGAAAGGGCGCGCTGAAGCTGGATGCGGACGCTGCCATCGCCAACTATGACAAGGCCCTGACCGCGGGCATCCTGCACATCGCCTCCAAGATGGGCGTTTCCACCATTCAGGCCTATCAGAGCGCGCAGCTCTTCGAGTGCATCGGCCTGGATCACGATCTGGTGGACAAGTACTTCACCAACACGCCCTGCCGCCTGAGCGGCGTGAACCTTGCGCACCTGGAGGAGGCTGTGCGCTGGCACCACGATCACGCCTTCGTGACCGACGGCGCAGACCTCGACCCGACGCTGGACAGCGTGGGCCTGCACCGGCTGCGCACCGGCAAGCTGGCGGAGGAGCACCTCTACACCCCGGAGGTTGTCCATACCTTGCAGCAGGCCGTGTGGAACGACGATTACGCGCTGTTTGAGCGCTACTCCGATCTCATCCTGAAGGACGGATCCCGAACCATCCGTTCGCTGCTGGACTTCCGCTTCGAGGACTGCACGGCGATTCCGCTTGACGAGGTGGAGCCCGCAAGCGAGATCGTGCACCGCTTCAAGACCGGCGCGATGTCCTATGGATCCCTCTCCCAGGAGGCCCACGAGTGCATGGCCGAGGCCATGAACCACATCGGCGGCAAGTCCAACACCGGCGAGGGCGGCGAGCTGCCGGAGCGCTTCGGCACGAAGCTCAATTCCGCCATCAAGCAGGTGGCCTCGGGCCGCTTCGGCGTGACGGAGGAGTACCTGCTCTCCGCAAACGAAATTCAGATCAAGATGGCCCAGGGTGCGAAGCCCGGCGAGGGCGGCCATCTGCCGGGTGCAAAGGTGAAGCCGTGGGTGGCGCGCACGCGCTGCTCCACGCCGGGAATCTCGCTGATTTCCCCGCCACCGCACCACGACATCTACTCCATCGAGGATCTGGCGCAGCTGATCTACGATCTGAAGTGCGCCAACCGGGACGCGCGCATCTCCGTGAAGCTGGTCTCCGAGACCGGCGTGGGCACGGTGGCCTCGGGCGTCGCCAAGGCCGGCGCGCAGGTGATCCTGATCTCCGGCGGCGAGGGCGGCACGGGCGCTGCACCGCTGACCTCCATCCACGGCGCGGGACTCCCCTGGGAGCTGGGCCTCGCGGAGGCGCACCAGGTGCTGTGCAAGAACGGGCTGCGCGAGATGGTCGCGCTGGAGACCGACGGCAAGCTGATGACCGGACGCGACGTGGCCGTGGCCATGCTGCTGGGCGCGGAGGAATTCGCCTTCGCAACCGCACCGCTGGTGACCATGGGCTGCCGCATGATGCGCGTCTGCAGCCTGGACAGCTGCCCCTTCGGCATCGCCACCCAGAATCCGGAGCTGCGCAAGCGCTTCATCGGCAAGCCGGAGTACGTGGAACGCTTCATGTTCTTCGTGGCGGAGCAGCTGCGGGGCATCATGGCAAAGCTGGGCGCGCGCAGCGTAGACGAGCTGGTGGGCCGGGCCGATCTTCTGAAGATCAAGGACGAGAGCCCGCTGGATCTGACCGAACTGACCGCATTCTCCGAGAACCGCCACTGCATCAAGCAGAAGGCGTACGATTTCAAGCTGGACAGCCGCGCGGACGCTTCGATTCCGCAGGAGCACGCCGTGCTGCGCAACACCGACCGGAGTTTTGGCACCCTGCTGGGCGCGGCCATGCTGAAGGAACATCCCCACGGTCAGCAGCGGACGCTGGACGTGCAGGGCTGCGGCGGACAGTCCTTCGGCGCATTCCTGCCGCAGAACCTGGCGCTGCGGCTCACCGGCGAGGCCAACGACTACCTGGGCAAGGGCCTCTCGGGCGGCACGATCGCCGTCTGTCCGCCGGATGACGGCAGCTGGAACAGAGGCGACGCGCTGATCGGCAACGTGGCGCTCTACGGCGCGACGAAGGGCGAGGTCTACATCGCGGGCACCGCGGGCGAGCGCTTCTGCGTGCGCAATTCCGGTGCGACCGCCGTCGCGGAGGGCGTGGGCGACCACGGCTGCGAGTACATGACGGGCGGACGCGCGGTGATCCTGGGCAGCGTGGGCGACAACTTCGCGGCGGGCATGTCCGGCGGACTGGCCTACGTGCTGGACGAGGACGGTGCGCTTGCGGGACGGCTCAACCGGGCAATGGTCGGCGTGGAGGCGGTCTCCGGCGAGGGCGCGCAGGAGCTGCGCGGCATCCTGGAGAACCACCTGAAGTGGACGGGCTCCCCGAAGGCGAAGGCGATCCTCGCGGACTTCGAGGGAAGCCTTGCCAAGTTCAAGCTGATTATCCCCACAGAATACAAGAAGCTGCTGGAAGGAAGGTGAGCGCATGGGAAAGACGACAGGTTTTCTGGAATACGAGCGCTGTGAAAATCCCTTCCGACCGGAGAGAGAGCGCATGCAGGACTTTGAGTTCCTGCACACCCTGTGCACGGACGAACAGCGCCGCGAACAGGCGGCTCGCTGCATGAACTGCGGCGTGCCCTACTGCCAGTCGAACTACGGCTGTCCGCTGCACAACCTGATCCCGGAGTGGAACGATCTGCTCTACCGTGGCGAGATCGAGGAGGCCATCCGCCGCCTGACCAAGACGGCCAGCTTCCCCGAATTCACGGGCCGCGTGTGCCCGGCGCTGTGCGAAAAGGCGTGCATGCTTGCCGACCACGGCTCCGTCACCACCCGCGACGACGAGCTGTACCTGATTGAAGAAGGCTTCCGCCGGGGACTGATTCAGCCCCGCATCCCCGCCGTGCGCACCGGAAAGCGCGTGGCGGTGGTGGGTTCCGGCCCCTCGGGCCTGGCGGCTGCGGACTACCTGAACCGCCGTGGACACAGCGTCACCGTCATCGAGCGGGCGGACCGTCCGGGCGGACTGCTTCAGTACGGCATCCCGAACATGAAGCTGCCCAAGGAGGTTGTGGCGCGCAGAATCCGCCTGATGGAGGCGGAGGGCGTGACCTTCCTGCTGAACACCGAGGCGGACGCGCAGACCATTGCGGGCTACGACGCGGTGGTGCTCTGCGGCGGCGCACGCCGTCCCAGGGGACTGGGCGCACCGGGCGAGGACGCGCAGGGCGTGCACTTCGCGGTGGATTACCTCACCGAGGCCACCAAGGCGCTAATGGACGGCAGAAAGCCGGAGATCACCGCCGAGGGCAAGAATGTCATCGTCGTGGGCGGCGGCGACACCGGCAACGACTGCGTGGGCACCTGCCTGCGCCAGGGCTGCGCATCGGTCACCGAGCTGGAGCTGATGCCTGCCGCGCCGGTGGAGCGCCTGAAGAACAATCCCTGGCCAGAGTGGCCGCGCACGTTGCGCACCGACTACGGCCAGCTGGAGGCCGCCGAGAAGCAGGGCGGCGATCCCCGAATTTTCGAGACCAGCGTGCAGCGCGTGCTGACGGACGACGCGGGCGCGATTCGCGGCGTAATCGTCGCACACATGCAGCGCAACGCCGAGGGCCGGTTCGTTCCGGAGCCCGGCAGCGAGCGCGAGCTGCCCTGCGAGCTGCTGCTGATCGCGGCGGGCTTCCTGGGCTGCGAAACCAAAGCGGCAGAGGCATTCTCTCTGAAGCTCACGCCCCGGGGCGTGCCGGAGACCGAGCGTGGTCACCGCATCGCGCCCGGCCTATACACGGCGGGAGACATGCGCACGGGCCAGTCGTTGGTGGTGCGCGCCATCGCGGACGGCAAGGCTGCTGCGGAGGAGATCGACACAGATCTGATGCACTGAGCATCACATATACTGGACAGGACAAGGGAGTCTTGACAATGCCGAAAGGCGGTCGAGGCTCCCTTTTTCTGATATAGATAGGACTAAGGGAAGGATGGGATACTATGACGTACAGTTCTGTCAACACGATTTGGGTACTGCTGGGAGCTGCACTGGTGTTCTTCATGCAGGCGGGCTTCTCCATGTGTGAGGCCGGCTTCACCCGCGCAAAGAATACCGGAAACATCCTGATGAAAAACCTGATGGACTTCTGCATCGGCACGCCGATGTTCTGGCTGGTGGGCTTCGGCATCATGTTCGGCTCCGGCACGGCCCTGTTCGGCTGGATCGATCCCATGATTATGAAGGATTACAGCCATGTGCTGCCGGCGGGCGTTCCGCTGTGGGCCTACGCGATCTTCCAGACCGTGTTCTGCGCCACCGCAGCTACCATCGTCTCCGGCGCGATGGCCGAGCGCACCAAGTTCAGCGCGTACTGCATCTACTCCGCTGCGATTTCGCTGTTCATCTACCCCATCTCCGGCCACTGGATCTGGGGCGGCGGCTGGCTGTCCGCGCTGGGCTTCCATGACTTCGCCGGTTCCACGGCGGTTCATATGGTCGGCGGCGTGTGCGCGCTGATCGGCGCGAAGATCCTCGGGCCCCGCATCGGCAAGTACGACAAGAACGGCAAGCCCAAGGCCATCCTGGGCCACAACCTGAGCATCGCCGCGCTGGGCGTGTTCATCCTCTGGTTCTGCTGGTTCGGCTTCAACGGCACCTCCACTGTCGGCATGGACAGCGATGGCCTGGTTGAGAGCGCCAGCCTGGTGTTCTTCAACACCAACATTGCGGCGGCGGTCGCCTGCTGCGTGACGCTGATCTTCACCTGGATCCGCTACAAGAAGCCTGACGTGTCCATGACCTACAACGCCGCCCTGGCCGGTCTGGTGGGCATCACCGCCGGCTGCGACGCGGTCAGCCCCGTCGGTGCGGCCATCATCGGCATCGTCTGCGGCTTCATGGTTGTCCTCTCCATCGAGTTCTTCGACAAGGTTGTCAAGATCGATGACCCGGTGGGCGCAATCTCCGTCCACGGCGTGTGCGGCGCGCTGGGCACCATCATGACCGGCCTGTTCGCCACCGGCGTGTCCACCGACAAGGGCCTGTTCTACGGCGGCGGCTTCAAGTTCTTTGGCACGCAGGTGCTGGGCGTTGTCACGGTCGCCATCTACGTCGCCATCGTCATCACCATCGTGTTCCAGATCCTCAAGCACACCATCGGCCTGCGTGCATCCGCTGAGGACGAGATCGCCGGTCTAGACATCTCCGAGCACGGCCTGCCGAGCGCCTACGCGGGATTCGCGATGCTGCCCGACACCACCTCCGCGGATGCGGGCGAGGTCAGCGTCGTCACCGGCGACGTGCCCGCCGCCGAGGCCGTTCCGGTCAAGAAGATGCCTACCTTCAGCGACGACAGCCCCAAGTTCACCAAGGTGGAGATCGTCTGCAAGGAGGCCCGCCTGGAGGCCCTGAAGAACGCCATGAACGGCATCGGCATCACCGGCATGACCGTCTCCCACGTGATGGGCTTCGGCACGCAGAAGGGCAAGCCCGAGTACTACCGCGGCGTCGCCGTGGAGGTCAGCCTGCTGCCCAAGGTGCAGGTTGAGATCGTGGTCAGCAAGGTGCCCGTCCGCAAGGTCATCGAGACCGCCAAGAAGGTGCTCTACACCGGCCACATCGGCGACGGCAAGATCTTCGTCTACGACGTGGAGAACGTCATCCGCGTCCGTACCGGCGAGGAGGGCTATGCGGCGCTTCAGGACGACTGAGCATCGGTCTGAGCAAAAATACGGCGCGCCCGGCGGCTTCAATACTCGTCGGGACGCGCTTCCGGAATGCAAAAATTCCAACCGTTCAATTTCGGTTGGAATTTTTGCGCGCCGCGTCAATGGTGATGGGGATGATGGCCCTCGCCGTGCGCCGGATGTTCCGGCTGGGGCAGGGTCTCCCAGTGCTTCAGGCACTTCTCCAGCAGCCTCTCCAGCGTTGCGCGCTCCTCCGCGCTCAGCGCTTCTGTCAGCGGCGCGACATCCGCACCGGGACCGAGGCTGTGGTGCAGGAAGTGGCCGCACTTGCGCAGCAGCACGATCATGCGCTCCTCCGGCGCGCCGGCATGCCGTGCGTCCTCCATGCCGAAGTGCCGGCGGCCCTCGCCGCAGCTCAGCTTCTCCACCGGACAGTGCTTATCGCAGCACGGACAATTCTTTTCCATGGTGATACCTCCCAAAATAAAATCACGCGCAGCGAAAGCCGGACTTATGCTTTCGCTGCGCGCTGATCTTATTGTACACCTTTCCCCCAAAATGTCAAGCGGAACTGTCGCGCGCGGTGCGAGGACGCAGGATTTTGCATAAAAATCGGCCCGGATTTTGTGCGAACGCGCGCCTGATGACGCGCATAATTATTCGTATGTTTACTTGACACGCAGGGCACGTAAATGTATAATAATTGCATGAAATTCCCAAATCAGGGAGATTTATGCATATTATCTGCATATTTGATGCATAAAGGTGGGATCGCATATGACCCAAATATTCATTGATGGCAGCGCCGGAACCACCGGCCTGCGGATCCGGGAGCGGCTGATGGCGCGTAAGGACGTGGAGCTGATCGCCCTGCCGGAGGAGATGCGAAAGGACGAAAATGCGCGCCGGGAGGCGCTGAATTGCGCGGACGTAGCCTTTCTGTGCCTGCCCGACGCGGCGGCGGTGGAGGCGGTGGCCATGATCGAGAACGACCACACCGCCGTGATCGACACCTCCACGGCCCATCGCACGGCCCCGGGCTGGGTTTACGGCTTCCCGGAGGTGGGCGGCCTGCGGGAGAAAATCCGCAGCTCGAAGCGCATCGCCAACCCCGGCTGTCACGCCAGCGGCTTCATCGCGCTGGTCGCACCGCTTGTGCATGCGGGGCTGCTGGACGCGAACGCGCAGCTCACTTGCTTCTCCCTCACCGGCTACTCCGGCGGCGGCAAGAAGATGATCGCCGAATACGAGGGGGAGGGGAAGAGTCCCCTGCTGGACGCGCCCCGGCAGTACGGCCTCGCGCAGCAGCACAAGCACCTGCCCGAGATGGCGGCGGTCAGCGGCCTGAGCGCGCCGCCCTGCTTCTGTCCCATCGTGGCGGACTTCTACAGCGGCATGGAGGTCAGCGTGCCCCTGTTCGCGTCCCAGCTGCACGGCGGCGTGCAGCAGATTCGCGAGATCTACAGGGAGACCTACGTCGGCCCTGTGGTGCGCTACGTGGAATCCCCGGATGAGGGCGGCTTCCTGTCCGCAGCGGCGCTGTCCGGCAGTGACGGCATGGAGATTTCCGTCTCCGGCAACGACGCGCGCATCCTGCTCACCGCCCGCTACGACAACTTGGGCAAGGGCGCGTCCGGCGCGGCGATTCAGAACCTGAACCTGCTGCTGGGCGCGGACGAGACCGAAGGTCTGGTTCTGTGAACCCGTCAAATAACAAACGCTTGATATCACCGATAACAATTACCTGATAAAATAAAGGAGCTTGGCTTATGAAGATCATTACCGGCGGCGTGTGCGCCGCGAAGGGCTTTCAGGCAAACGGCATTCACTGCGGCATCCGCAAGAACCACAGCAAGCGGGATCTGGCGCTGATCTACAGCGAGGTTCCCGCCAGCGCGGCGGCGGTCTACACCACGAATCTGGTCAAGGGCGCGCCCCTGTTGGTGACGAAGGCGCACATCGCCGACGGCAGGGCGCAGGCGGTGATCTGCAACAGCGGCAACGCCAACACCTGCAACGCCGACGGCATTGAGATCGCCGAGGCCATGAGCGAACTGGTGGCGCAGCAGCTGTCCATTCCGGCAAGCGACGTGGTGGTCGCCTCCACGGGCGTGATCGGCCAGAGGCTAAAGCTGGATCCCATCGCGGCGGGACTTCCCGCACTGGCAGAGGGTCTGAATCCCGACGGCAGCGCCGCAGCGGCCGAGGCCATCATGACCACCGACACCGTGCGCAAGGAGATCGCCGTGGAGTTCGAACTGGGCGGTAAAACCTGCCATCTGGGCGGCATCGCCAAGGGCAGCGGCATGATCCACCCCAACATGGCTACGATGCTGGTGTTCCTCACCACCGACGCGGCCATCTCGGCAGAGATGCTTCAGAAAGCGCTGTCCGGCGACGTGGCGGGCACCTTCAACATGGTCAGCATCGACGGCGACACCTCCACCAACGACATGGTGACCATCCTCGCCAACGGCATGGCCGGAAACGCGGAAATCACCTGCGAGGGCGCGGACTTCACCGCCTTCATGACGGCGCTCAATACCGTGACGGTGCAGCTGTGCCGCTGCATCGCCGGGGACGGCGAGGGCGCGACCAAGCTGCTGGAGTGCAAGGTCGAGGGTGCGAAGGACCTCTCCACCGCACGCACGGTGGCCAAGAGCGTGATCTGCTCCAGTCTGCTCAAAGCCGCCATGTTCGGTGCGGACGCGAACTGGGGCCGGGTGCTCTGCGCCATCGGCTACAGCGGCGCGGACGTGGACGTGAATCGCGTGGACGTGGCCTTCAAATCCCCCAAGGGAACCGTGGAGGTCTGCAAGAACGGCGCGGGCGTGCCCTTCTCCGAGGAGGAGGCCAAGATTGTGCTGCTGGAGAAGGAGATCGAGATCCAGGTGCAGCTCAACAGCGGCGACGCTGCGGCCACCGCCTGGGGCTGCGACCTGACCTACGATTACGTGAAGATCAACGGCGACTACCGCACCTGAGGGCAGAGATATGGAAAAGTATTTCTCGAACGCGGAGCGCGCGCAGATTCTGACCCAGGCCCTGCCCTACATCCGCCGCTACAACGGCAAGATCGTCGTGGTCAAGTACGGCGGAAACGCCATGATCAACGCCATGCTCAAGCATCAGGTGATGGAGGACATCGTGCTTCTGTCGCTGATCGGGGTCAAGACGGTACTGGTGCACGGCGGCGGGCCGGAGATCAGCGAAACCATGCAGCGCCTGGGCAAGAAGGCCGAGTTCGTGGACGGCCTGCGGGTCACCGACCGGGAGACCGTGGACATCGTGCAGATGGTGCTGGCCGGAAGCATCAACAAGACGCTGGTGAACCTCTTGCAGATGAACGGCGGCAAGGCCATGGGCATCTCCGGCATGGACGGGCGGCTCATTGAGGCGAAGATCAAGGACGAGCGCCTGGGCTACGTGGGCGACGTGGTGCACGTCAACATCGAGCCCGTCACCGATCTTCTGGAGAAGGGCTACATCCCGGTGATCTCCACCATCGGCTGCGACCGGGACGGCAACACCTACAACATCAACGGCGACACCGCTGCGGCACACATCGCCGGAGCGCTGGGCGCCGAGCGCCTGATTATGCTCACGGACATCGCCGGCATCCTGCGGGACCGCAACGATCCCGCCAGCCTCATCCCGGCAATCACCATCGACGAGGCTAAGCAGCTGCGCGCGGACGGCGTGATCTCCGGCGGCATGATCCCCAAGGTGGAGTGCTGCATCGACGCGATCCACCGGGGCGTGAAGAACGCAATCATCATGGACGGCCGCATCCCCCACTCCATACTGATGGAGATCCTCACCGACGAGGGTGCGGGCACCATGGTCTCAGGAGGAAATGACAATGACTGATACGATGAATCTGGATCGCAGCTACATTGCGGGCACCTACAACCGCTTCCCGGTGGAGATCGTCTCCGGCAAGGGCTGCATCGTCACGGATGCCGACGGCAAGGAGTACATCGACCTGACCTCCGGCATCGGCGTGACCTGCTTCGGCGTGGCGGACGAAATCTGGCAGCAGGCGGTCATCGCCCAGCTGAGCAAGGTGCAGCACACCTCCAATCTCTATTACACCAGTCCCAACGCGCGGCTGGCGAAGCTGCTCTGCGAAAAGACCGGCATGAAGAAGGTGTTCTTCTCCAACTCTGGCGCAGAGTCCAACGAGTGCGCCATCAAGGTTGCCCGCAAGTGGGCCGCCGAGAACAAGGGCCCGGAGTATTCCACCATCATCACGCTGGTGAACAGCTTCCACGGCAGAACCATCTCCACCCTGGCCGCCACCGGTCAGGATCACTTTCATCAGCTCTTCCAGCCGCTGACCCCCGGCTTCGTGCACACCCCGGCCAACGATCTGGCGGCCTTCGAGGCGCTGGCGGCACAGTGCAAGCCCGCTGCGGTAATGATCGAGTGCGTGCAGGGCGAGGGCGGCGTGATGGCGCTGGAGCAGGACTTCGTGCGCGGCCTTGCGGCGTATGCGAAGAAGGAGAACATCCTGCTGATCGTGGACGAGGTGCAGACCGGCAACGGCCGCACCGGCGCGCTCTACTCCTACATGAACTACGGCGTGCAGCCGGATATCGTTTCCACGGCCAAGGGCCTGGGCGGCGGCCTGCCGCTGGGCGCGACGCTGCTGGGCGAGAAGGTGGAGAACACCCTCGGCCCCGGCGACCACGGCTCCACCTTCGGCGGCAACCCGGTGTGCTGCGCGGGCGCGCTGAGCATCCTCGAGCGCCTGGATGACGATCTGATGGCCGAGGTTCGCGAAAAGAGCAAGCTGGCCTTTGAGATGTTCCAGAACGTCCCCGGCGTGGAGAGCGTCAGCGGCATGGGCTTGATGATCGGCATCAAGCCGGTGAAGCCTGCCCGCGAGGTGGTGCTCAGGTGCATCGAGCGCGGCGTGCTCTGCCTCACCGCGAAGAACAAGATCCGCCTGCTGCCCGCGCTGAACATCCCCACCGAAACCTTCAAGGAGGCGCTGGAGATTCTGCGCGAGGTCTGCGCCGAATAAATCCAAGGCAAAATTACAGCCCCGAATCCGAAAATGGATTCGGGGCTGCTGCATGTCTGGTTTTCCGTTCAGTCCAGCATCTCTAGGCGCACGCTGAAGTGGAGCTCCTCGTAGCTGCCGGTGAGGTTGCCCTCCGCGTCGTAGTAGCGGTAGACCTTCAGCTCCACGCTGTCACCGGCCTTGCACTTGTCCAGCTCCTTCAGAAGCGCCATGTAGCCCTTGATGCGCACGCCGTTGACCTCGGTGATCACGTCGCCCTGCTGCAGGCCCGCCCGTTCGGAGGGACCGCCCGGCTCCACGGTGAACACCTGCGCGCCGATGGGCGGATACTTGCGCATGGGCTCGTCGGGGCCGTCGATGTCTGCAACGGTGATGCCCAGGCGCGGGCGAACCACGCTGCCGGTCTCGATGATCTGGGAGAGGAAGGCCTTGACGGTGTTGATGGGAATGCAGAAGCCCAGGCCCTCGAAGCCCATGGCGGCGTTGCGGAACTTCAGCGTGGGGATGCCCACCAGCTCGCCCTTTGCGTTGAGCAGCGCGCCGCCGGAGTTGCCGGAGTTGATGGCTGCGTCGATCTGGATGACCGAGATGCTGCGGGCGAAGTTGTTGGCATTGATGTCCTCGCGCTCCAGGCCGGAGATGATGCCTGCGGTCACGGTGCCGAAGAGCACCTCGTCCGCGCTGCCGGGGTTGCCGATGCAGATGGCCAGCTCACCGATGCGCAGCGCGTCGGAATCGCCCATGGGGATCGGTTCGGCGCCGTCGGGCGCGGGCTTGGAGAAGTGGAGCACGGCGATGTCGGTGCCGTCGTCGTGGCCCACCAGCGTTGCGTCCATCACCTCGCCGCTGAGCCATTCGATGCTGTAAAGCTCGCTGTCCGCGACCACGTGGTTGTTGGTGAGTATGTAGCCGCCTTGGCCGTCGCTGTCGGTCTGGAAGTAGCAGCCGGAGCCCGCGCCCATCTCCACCGTAGAGGAGACGCGGGTGGCGGCGTCCCAGGTCTCGCAGCTGCCCACCACCTGCACCACCGATGGGCGCACGCGCTCGGCGATGTCCGGGATCGGGTTCTCGCTGGTGTAGATCACGTCGTAGGGAACCGCCTCGGTCGCCAGCGCGCAGCCGCACAAGAGGCACGCGCACAGCGTCAGGGCCAGAATACGCTTGAACATCTCTTCATCCTCACTTTGACTGATGCGGAACTGCCGCAATTCTATATAAATTCATTATACAGAATTGCGGCGGAAAAGAAAACCGTTTTGTGAAAATTTCCTGCCTACTCTGCCGGGAGCCGCGGGCGCTGGCCCTCCGCTTCCCCGGAAATGCGGGGCGCGGGCTCGGCGGCGGGCAGCGTGAACTCAAAGACCGTCTCGCCCGGGCGGGAGCGCATCTCGATGGCGCTGTTGTGCTGCTGGAGGATGCTCTTGCAGATGGACAGACCCAGACCCGTGCCCATGCCGGCGGTGTGGGCCTTGTCCGCCTTGTAGAAGCGCTCCAGAATGTGCGGCTGATCGGCGGGACTGATGCCCGGGCCGTTGTCCTGCACCCGGAAGCGGATGCGCTTGTCTTCCCGCAGGGTGCGCAGGGTCAGCAGGGAGCCCTCGCCGTCCATGAACTTCACGGCGTTGTCCACGAAGTTGCTGACCACCTGGTTGATGCGGTTCACATCGCCCAGGGCGTAGCAGGGATCGTCGGCAAATTCGATGTCCACGTCGATGTGCTTCTCATCGATGCGCTGCTCGAAGCGGATCAGGATGCGGCGTAGCATCTCGTTTGCATCGAAGGGCGCGATCTCCATGGGGAACTTGCCGGACTCCAGGCGGCTCAGATCCAGCAGATCCCGCACCAGCTCCGTCAGGCGGTTGGTCTCGTCCAGCACCACGCGCAGGTAGCGCGGGCGATCCTCGTCGCCGATGGTGCCGTCCAGCATGGCCTGTACGTAGCCCTTGATGCTGGTCATGGGGGAGCGAAGCTCGTGGGAGACGTTCGCCACGAAGCTGCGCCGGGATTCCTCCAGACTGGACAGCTCCCCGGCCATGCGGTTGATGGAGTTGCCCAGCTGCTCCAGCTCACCGCCGCAGTGCAGCTCCACCCGTCGGGAGAGGTCGCCCTTGGTGAACTCGCGCACGGCGCTGTCGATCTCCCGGATGGGCAGCGTCTGGCTGCGGGCGATGAAGAACGCCAGCAGCACCCCCAGCAGCATGGAGGCCGCGATGGGCAACGCCGCCTGGGGCAGCACCGAGATCAGGCTCACCCGCAGCCGGTCGTTGGGGATGTGCAGGAGCACCGCGCCCACCACCCGGCCGTCGGAGTAGGTCCAGGGCACGCCGATGGTCACGATGTGGTCGCCCAGCTCCGGAAACAGCCCGGAGGTGCGGATCTCGTTGCCCGCCAGGATCAGGTTCAGCTGCTCGATCACGGAATCCGTGGCCAGGCTCTCGGTGGTGTTCCAGGAGCGGTCGATGTACTTCAGCTCCAGCCGGCCGGAGCTCAGGTCCACGATCCAGATGTCGGCGTTGTAGCGGTCGTAGATCTCCACGATCTTTTCGTTCACCAGCCACTGAATCGTGGCGTTGCTCTTGATGAGGTTCAGCTGGTTGAGCTGCTGCATGTACTCCGCCACCTGCCGCGCCTGCATGCGCACCTCGGTCTCATAGTTCTCCTGCGCCTGGGTGCGCTGGGTGGTGAGCAGGATGGCGGTGAACAGCGCCACCGTCACCGTGACGACTGCCAGGATCGCGCTGAACAGCCGCCAGAACAGTCCGTCTTTCATGGGGGATTATTTCACCTCGAACTTGTAGCCCACGCCCCACACGGTCTTGATCTGCCAGCCGAGCTTCTCGCCCTCGGTCAGCTTCTCGCGCAGGCGCTTGACGTGCACATCCACCGTGCGGGAGTCGCCGAAGTAGTCGTAGCCCCACACCTGCTCCAGCAGCTGCTCCCGGGTGAACACCATGCCGGGATGGCTGGCCAGGAAGTAGAGAAGCTCCAGCTCCTTCGGGGGCATCTCCAGCTCCTTGCCCATGTACATCACCGTGTACTGGTTGATGTTGATGGTCAGGCCCGGGAACACCAGCTCCTTCTCCGGCGCGTCGGCGGCCTGAAAGCGGCGCGAGACCGCCTTGATGCGGGCCACCAGCTCCTTCATGTCGAAGGGCTTGGCCACGTAGTCATCCGCGCCCAGCTCCAGGCCCAGCACCTTGTCGAAGGTCTCGTCCTTGGCGGTGAGCATGATGATGGGGATGTTGGAGATCTTGCGCACCTCGCGGCAGACCTGCCAGCCGTCCATGCCGGGCAGCATGATGTCCAGCAGGATCAGATTCGGTGGGGAGGCCTTGAACATCTTCAGCGCTTCGTCGCCCCGGTCGGCCATCATCACCTCAAAGCCTTCCTTTTGCAGGTAGAGGTTCACCAGCTGGCGGATGTTGGGGTCGTCGTCCACCAGCAGAATTTTCAGCATCGGCATGTGTGCATCTCCTTTCGGGTTTCATTCCAATCTAACATGCGGGCGTGAACCGCCTGTGAATTTTCTTTGAACAATGGGGCGGAAGTCACTTCAGCGTCACGATGGTCACGCCGTCCTCGCCCTCGCCGTAGCGGCCCAGACGGAACTCCTTGACGGCGGCGTGGGTCTTGAGGTGCTTGTGGATGCCCGCGCGCAGGATGCCCGTGCCCTTGCCGTGGATGATGCTCACCGTGCGCAGGCGGTTGAGCACCGCGCCGTCTAGGAACAGATCCACCGCCATCAGCGCCTCCTCCAGGTTGCAGCCGCGCACGTCACACTCGGTCTCCACCGGGCGCGGAGCCACATGGATTCGGTTGCCGGATTTGGGCTGCTTCTTCGGCTTGTCGGGCTGGGCGGTGCGCATGTCCCTGAGCTTTGCCTTCAGCTTCAGCGCGCCCGCCTGCACCGTGCACTCGCCCTTGGCGTCCGGCAGCGTCAGGATCGTTGCCTTTGTGCCCAGATTGACCAGCTCCACGGTGTCGCCCACCTGCACGGTCTTGGGAACCTCGCCCACGCCTGCGGGAACCTCGATCTTCTCGGAGTTTTCGTCGATGGCGCTCTGGAGCTTGGCGCGCATGGCGTGCAGCTCGTGCTCCTTCAGTTCGCCGCTGTTTTTCTTTTTCAGGTCGGCGATCAGCTGCTCGGACTCCCGCTGGGCGCGCTGCAGGATGCGCCGGGCCTCGTCCTTGGCCTTGCGCAGGTCGCGCTCCCGGTGGGCGGCAAGGTCACTTCTCAGCTTCTCGGCCTCGTCGCGCAGACGCTGGGTCTCCAGATGGGCCTCCTCGGCCAGTTTGCGCTCCTTTTCGGCGATCTGGCGGTGATATTCGGCATTGGCGATCACGTCCTCGAAGCGCACCTGGTCGCCGCTGAGCTTCTCCTTGGCGCTGTCGATGATCTCCTCCGGCAGGCCCAGCTTCCGGGAGATTTCAAAGGCGTTGGACTTGCCCGGCACGCCGATGGACAGCCGGTAGGTGGGCCGCAGGGTCTCCACGTTGAACTCCACGGAGGCGTTCTCCACGCCGGGAGTGGACAGGGCGAACACCTTCAGCTCGCTGTAGTGGGTGGTGGCCATGGTGCGCACCTTCTTTTCCAGCAGGCGGTTCAGGATCGCCATGGCCAGCGCCGCGCCCTCGGTGGGGTCGGTGCCCGCGCCCAGCTCGTCGAACAGCACCAGCGAATTCTCCGTCACCCGATCGAGGATGTCCACGATGTTCGTCATGTGGCTGGAAAAGGTGGACAGGCTCTGCTCGATGCTCTGCTCGTCGCCGATGTCGGCGAAGATTTCGTCGAAGATGGCCAGCTCCGAGCCGTAGGCGGCGGGAATCTGCATGCCCGCCTGGGCCATCAGCGAAAGTAAGCCCACGGTCTTGAGCGTCACGGTCTTGCCGCCGGTGTTGGGGCCGGTGATCACCAGCGTGGTGAAGTCCTCTCCCAGCCACAGGTTCGAGGGCACCACCTTGTCGGGGTCGATCAGCGGATGTCGCGCCCGGATCAGGTTGACCCGGCCCTCCTCGTTGAGCTTGGGCGGCACGGCGTTCATGCTGCGGCCCAGCGCCGCACGGGCGAAGATCATGTCGATCTCGGCCAGGTTCTCCAGACTGTCGCCGATCAGCTCCGCGTCCGGGCCGATCTGGGCGGAGAAGGCCGCCAGAATCCGCTCGATCTCGTTCTTTTCCTTCACGGCCCACTGCTTCAGCTCGTTTCCGGCCTCCACCACGGACATCGGCTCGATGAACAGCGTGGAGCCCGTGCCGGACTGGTCGTGCACGATGCCGGGGACGTTCGCGCGGCACTCCGCCTTCACCGGAACCACGTAGCGCCCGTTGCGCATGGTGATGATCGCGTCCATCAGGTACTTGACCGTGGACGGGCTGCGCACGATGGAGTTCAGCTTGTCCCGGATGCGGTCGTTCAGCACGCGGATGTGGCGGCGGATGTCGTTCAGCTCCGAGCTTGCGTGGTCGCTGATCTCGTCCTCGGAGAGGATCGCGTCGAAGATATCCTCCTCCAGGCGGCGGTTGGCGTAGAGCCGGGAGCCCAGCTCCGTCAGCAGCGGGGTGTCCTCGCGGTCGGTGACGAGGGCGCTTCTCACCAGGCGGGAGGCCTTCATCGCGTCGGCAATTTGAAGGATCGCCTTGGCGGACAGCGTGGAGCCGATCTGGGCCAGCTTCAAAAAGGGCCGCACGTCGGTGAACGCCGCCATGGGATTTGAGCCGTTGTAGGCCAGCACCGTGGAGGCCTCCTCGGTCTGCTGCTGCATGCGGCGCACCAGAAAGGGGTCGCTGGAGGGCATCAGCTCCAGCGCGCAGGCGCGGCCCATCTCGGTGGTGGCCAGCGCAGCCATGCGCGCGCGGATCTTGGGGAACTCCAGTACCCGCAGATTTCTCTCATTCATATCACTCTGCTCCTCGGAAATAGTGTCCGGTGGTGGTGTTTTGCCTGGAAAATGCCTCCCATGCGGGGTCGCTGCGCACATCCGATCCATGCATGGCGAGGCGGTGCAGGCGCACGACGGTCTCCACATCGTCCGTGCCGTCCAGCAGCAGCCGCCAGCCCTCGCAGGCGGGCAGGGAGGTGGACTTGCGCAGCAGCATCAGCTTTGCGCTGTTCAGCAGCTGGATCACGCAGCCCCCGTCCGCGGCGATGCGCCGCAGGGGGAAGGCCGCGCCGGTGCGGTCGGTTAGCGACTTCGCGCCGATTTTCTGCTCCATGGGAACGCCGTCGCAGCGGCGGCAGGACTTGTGCGGCCCGGGAAGCCCCTGGGTCGCCCGCAGCGGACAGTGGCGCAGCTGCATCAGCGGAATCGCGCCATAGACGATCAGCTGCCGCCGACCGCCCAGCGCCTCGATCTGGCTTCGGTTCAGCTCCAGCGACGGCGTGTAGAGGGACATGCCCCAGTCCGCCATCTGCCGGAGGGAAAAGGTATTCGCAAGGTTCAGGGACGCGTCCGCGGCGCGCTCTCCGGGCCAGTCAAGGCCCAGCTGGCCCACGTTGGCCAGGTACACCCGACGGATGCGTCCGGAGTTTTCCAGTGCCCAGGCGTTCAGAATGCGCAGCGCGGCCTCGTCGGTCACCGGCGGCAGCGCGAGGTCAAAACGTTCGGGCAGGTCGTCGAGCACCGCGTTCAGCGCGTCGGGGCGCAGATCCTCCGGGGCGTAGCAGACGCGGTCCGCACCCGCGGACAAGGCGCGGCGCAGCACCTCGGGGTCGCCGCTCTGGGCGGTCAGCTCGGCAGGACGGTTCTTCTCGCAGGGAAAATCGGGCGCAGGCTCCATCACCTTGCAGGGATGGGGCGCACCCATGCGCGCCGCAATCAGCAGCTCCACCACCTGCCGCCGCAGCGCGTTGAGCGCTGACACGGGCAGATAGGCCATGGGATCGAGCTGCAAATCGCAGTCGCGCAGCACAAAGGGCGTGTCGCCCAGCTTCTCCAGTTGGCTGCGGATGCGCGCCGGGTCGGCGGGCTTGCTCTGGGCGGTCTGCACGACCTCGCCCGCGCAGGAGATACTGTGCGCGCCGTCGGTCATCGAAATGCGCGCGGGCATTCCCGGCTGCAATTCGAGCCGGATATCCACGGGGAACTTCCTGTGCTCGGCGGTGAAGCGCGCCTGCAAATCGCGCATCTGGGCCTGGGAGACCAGGCGGCAGAGTTGATCGCCCTTGCGGGCCTCGGCGAGGCTTGCGCGTCCGGCGGCGGTGGTCGCCATGCGCACGGGAATATCGTCCCGGCCCCTGCGGCGCAGCACCAGCGCGTCCCTGCCGTCCACGTCCTGACTGAGCAGCACCTCGCCGTTTCTGCGGCACTGACCGATGTTTACGCCCAGGTGGTTCGGGCGTTCGCGGAACATCAGCTCTGTATCCTCCACGCCGAAGCCGTAGCCCCGGGTGAAGCCGCCGCGGTTGAACATCTGCGCAAGCTCCGCGCGGGCTTTGTTCGCATCGAAGTTGGGATCGTCCAGCGCGGCGCGGTAGACGGAGGTGGTGAGCGCCACGTATTCGGGACGCTTGAGTCGGCCCTCGATCTTTAAGCTGTCCGCACCGGCCTGTACGAGGGCATTGAGGCCCTCCAGGCCGCACAGATCCTTTGTGGAGAGCAGGTAGCCCTCGACGTCATCCATGCGGTACTTCATGCGGCAGGGCTGGGCGCAGAGCCCACGGTTGCCGCTGCGGCCGCCGATCATGCTGGAGAGCAGGCACTGGCCCGAGCAGGACACGCACAGCGCGCCATGGACGAACACCTCCAGCTCCGCACCGCGACCGGCGCAGCGGGCGATCTCTTCATATTCCATCTCCCGGGCGAGCACCACCCGGGAAAAGCCGTTCTCCACCAGAAAGTCCACGCCCTGAGGGTTGTGCACCGCCATTTGGGTGCTGGCGTGCAGGGGAAGGGAAGGGGCCATCTGATGCACGCAGCGCGCCACGCCGAAGTCCTGCACGATCACGCCGTCCGCGCCCGCAGCGCAGATCTCTTCGACGGTGCGCTCCAGGCGCGACAGCTCGTCCTGACGCACCATGGTGTTCAGCGTCACGTAGGCCTTCGCATTCCGGGCATGACAATAGCCGACGGCGGCTTCCAGCTCACCGCCGAAGTTGTCGGCGCTCTTGCGGGCGTTGAAATCCCCCGCGCCCAGATAGATCGCGTCTGCGCCGCACTGCACGGCGGCAACCATGGCGGGCGCGCTTCCGGCGGGGGAGAGCAGCTCAGGCCTGTTCATGCTTCAGCCGCTCGATCTCCGCGCGGGCGGACTCCAGCTCCTGCTTCAGGCGGCGGATTTCCTCGCGGGATTTCATCATGTCGTCGGTGGCGTTCACGGCGGCGAGCACCGCCAGCTGACCCGTAGGCAGGCGGGTGGCCTGAGCCAGCTCCTTCATCTTGCGGTCCACCCATGCGGCGACGTTCTGAACATAAGCTTCGGAATCATAGCTTGAAATGGCGTATTCCTTGCCCGCGATGCGGACGGTGGTCTTGATTTTTTCCATATTCTTATCCTCGATTGAAGTGGTTCTGCTTTTCTCTACAATTATAGCACAGTTTGCCCGATCCAACAACAGAAAAGCGGGCACGGAATGGACTGTGGGGACATATTCTGGAAGTGGGGAGGCGATGGAGATGGGCGGGTATTGCACAAGGCGCCGCCGGACCGTGGTCAGGAACGGTTCAAAGGCCAGAACGATCGGAATTGTGCTGATGGCAGTGGGCGCGTTGGTGCTCCTGCTGTTCGTGCCCTGCTGGGTGTGGACCTCGCTGCTGGCGGTGCTGTTGATCAGCATCGGCTTTCTGGTGTGGCGGTTCAGCTGAAGGGAGACAAAACATGCGGGCCGCCGTAGACCGACGACCCGCATGTTTTTATAAAAGAATGGATTACAGAGCGCGCTCGACCTTGTTGCTGCGCAGGCAACGCGTGCACACGGTCATGCTCTTGGGAGCGCCATTCACGAGAACTTTGACCTTCTGCGTGTTCGGAGCCCAAGTGCGGCGCGTCTTGCGGTTGGAGTGGCTCACGTTGTTGCCGTAAACGACGCCCTTGCCGCAAACCTCACAAAACTTTCTCATACTCTATCACACCTCCTTCAAGGGTATGTCACATCAAAACACATGAATTATAGCACCCTTTCCCGCAAAACGCAAGTGGGCTGCGTGTAAAACTTCTGCAATTCAGAGAATTTTTTTCAAAATCCGGGAAATTCGGCCCGCAAAGCCCACTGTTTTTTTCCGATGCGCTTGCATAATCGCAAAAAAGCAGTTATACTGATAGTAAGTGGAATTATCATCCGCTTCTGAACGTCGCCCGCCGGATCCGGCGCGGGCAATACCTGAACGGAGGTTTTGACATGGATTGCAAGTTTACAACCGATCTTGGCCTCGTAACAGTCAACGACGATGTGCTTGTGCGCGTGGCCGGCTACGCCGCGCTGGACTGCTACGGCATCGTCGGCATGGCCTCCAAGCGCTCAACGGACGGCATTGTGCAGCTGATGGGCAAGGAAAATCTTGGACGAGGCGTGAAAATCCGCACATCCGGCGACAAGGTGGACATCGACCTGTTCATCATCGTGGAATACGGCATTTCGATCAGTGCGGTCGCGGCTTCGATCATCGAGACCGTGAAATACAAGGTGGAGCATCTTACGGGGATTCCGGTTGGGCGCGTCAACGTATGCGTCGAGGACATCCGCGTCTGACGGTTGCTTCCACAGTTGGAGGAAGAAATGGCGAATAAGAAGATAGATGGCATGATGCTCAAGGAGATGTTCTCCTCGGGAGCTGCGTTGCTGACGCAGAACCGCGAGAGCGTCGATGCCCTGAATGTGTTCCCGGTTCCGGACGGCGATACGGGCTCCAACATGTCCCAGACCATCACCGCCGCCATCAAGGAAATGAACGCCAAGCGCTACACCTCCGCCGCAGATGTGGCGGACGCCGTCGCGCGCGGCGCGCTGAAGGGTGCGCGCGGCAATTCCGGCGTCATTCTCAGCCAGATTCTGCGCGGCATCGCCCGTGGCCTGGCTGGTCACGAGGACGTGGACTGCGCGCTGTGGATTCAGGCGATCCGCCAGGGCGCGAACACCGCCTACAAGGCCGTGATGAAGCCCAAGGAGGGCACGATCCTCACCGTGATCCGCGTGATCGCCGAGGATCTGGAGCGCAGCGGCGGCAAGTGCGAGACCCTGGAGGAGCTGTTCAAGCTGCTGCTCACCTCCGGCGACGCGATCCTGAAAAAGACGCCGGAGATGCTGCCGGTGCTCAAGCAGGCCGGCGTGGTGGACAGCGGCGGCATGGGCCTGATGGTCATCTTCCGCGGCATGTACGCCGCCCTCACCGGCGAGACGGTGGAGATCGAGGAGAGCAGCGGCGCGGCGCAGTCCATGCCCGGCGAATACGTGGACGACCACGGCGATCTGCGCGTGGAGGACATTACATTCGGCTACTGCACGGAGTTCATCGTCTCCCACCCGCGCCCGGACATGAAGGAGAGCGAGGTCGTGCGCCTGCGCAAGCGCCTGGAGAAGATCGGCGACTGCGTGCTGGTCATCTCCGATCTGTCCGTGGTGAAGGTGCACGTGCACACCAACGACCCCGGCAAGGCCATGCAGTATGCGCTGGAGCTGGGTGAGCTGGACGCCATCAAGGTGGACAACATGTTCGAGGAGGCCCGCGAGCGCGAGGCCAAGCGGCAGGCTGCCGCTGAGGCGGAGGCCGCCAAGCTGAAGGACTACGGCGTCGTGGCCGTTGCGCTGGGCGAGGGCATCGACCGCATCTTCCAGGATCTGATGGTGGATCAGATCGTGGACGGCGGACAGACCATGAATCCCAGCATTCAGGATCTGGCCCAGGCGGTGGAGGCCACCCACGCCAGGAACGTGTTCATTCTGCCCAACAACACCAACATCATCCTCGCGGCCCAGCAGGCCTCGGAGCTGACGGAGAAGAACGTGATCGTTCTGCCCACCAAGTCCGTGCCCATGGGAATCTCCGCGATGCTGGCCTTCTCCGCCGACATGGGCGTGGAGGAGAACACCGAGGCCATGACCGAGGCCGCCGAGAACGTGCACACCGCGTCCATCACCTACGCCGTGCGCGATACCACCTACGAGGGCAAGGAGATCCATCAGGGCGACATCATGGGCATGATCGACAACAAGCTCAGCGTGCTGGGCAGTCAGGTGCACCAGGTGTGCCTGGACATCGCCGAAAAGATGGTCAGTGAGGACACCGACCTGATCACGATCTACTACGGCAGCGACGTCTCCGAGGAGGACGCGCAGAAGCTCTGCGACGCGCTGGCTGAGAAATACGACGACTGCGATGTGGAGCTTCAGTACGGCGGACAACCTTTGTATTACTATCTGATTGCAGTGGAATAAACAAGCCGAACAGATATGGATGAATCCGGCGGGCATGCCCGCCGGATTCTTTAGAGTCTGTCTATGAGGGGAGGGTGAGCATATGGAGGACGTGTCCCTTTCGACGATACGGGGCATCGGGCCGGCGCGCCTGAAGGCCTTCGAGGCGGCGGGCATCCGCAGCGTGCGGGATCTGGTGATGTTCCTGCCCAGGGACTATCGCGACCTCTCCGCCTTCACGCCGCTGAGCGAGGTGCGCCCGGGCGAGACGGTCTCCGTGCGGGTGCGGGTGGCCGGGGAGGTCAGCCAGCGCCGCGCGCGCAAGCTGGTGATCACAAAGGTCTACGTCACCGACGGCAGCGAGACCATGGCGGTGGTGTGGTACAACCAGCCCTGGCTGAAGGATCAGCTGACCCGCGACCGGGAGCTGCTGCTCTACGGGCGCTGCGAGGCCCGGGGCGGCTCGATTCAGCTCAGCAGCCCCACCATCGAGCAGGAGACGGGCCTGATCCCGGTGTACCGCAGCATCAGCGGCGTTCCGGCGAAGGCCGTGCGGCAGAGCGTGGAGGCGGCGCTGAAGGTGTGCGAGGGCCAGTGGCCCGACGAGCTGCCCGAGTCCATCCGCAGGCGCTACGGCCTGTGCGAGCGCAACTTTGCCATGCGCAACGCCCACTTCCCGGACAGCCGCGAGGCGCTGGAGACGGCCCGGCGGCGCATCGCCTTCGAGGAGCTGCTGCTCTACCAGGTAGCCATATCGCTGTGCCGCCACAGCGGAGAACCCGGCGTGCAGATCGCGTCAAAGGATGCCGATCTGGAGGAATATTGGCAAAAAATGCCCTTTCCGCCCACCGGGGCGCAGAAGCGCGTGCTTCAGGAGATCGCAAGCGACATGCGTACACCCAACGCCATGGCGCGCATGGTGCAGGGCGACGTGGGCAGCGGCAAGACTGCCGTGGCCTTCGGCGCGATCTACCTTGCGGTGCGCGGCGGCTACCAGGCGGCGCTGATGGCCCCCACCGAGGTGCTGGCCCGCCAGCACTACGAGGGCGCGAAGGCCCTGCTGGAGCCGCTGGGCATGAAGGCGGGCCTGCTGGTGGGGAGCCTCACGCAGAAGCAGCACCGCATCGCCCACGAGGCCATCGCCAGCGGCGAATGGGACGTGGTCATCGGCACCCACGCGCTGATCACCGAGGGTGTGGAGTACAAAAATCTGGGCCTGACCGTCACCGACGAGCAGCACCGCTTCGGCGTGCGCCAGCGCACCGAGCTGAGCCGCAAGGGCGAAGCGCCCAACGTGCTGGTGATGTCGGCCACGCCGATCCCGCGCACGCTGTCGCTGATCCTCTACGGCGATCTGGACATCTCCATCATCGACGAGCTGCCGCCGGGGCGCAAGGGGGTCAAGACCCGCATCGTGCCGGAGGACAAGCGGCAGGGCATGTACGGCTTTCTGCGCAGCGAGGTGCATAAAGGGCGGCAGGTGTACGTGGTCTGCCCGCTGGTGGAGGAATCCGAGGCGGTGGATGCGCTGCCGGCGGAGGTGGTGTACGAGAACCTGCGCAATCGGGATCTTCCCGATCTGCGCATCGAGCTGGTGCACGGCCGCATGAAGGCGGCGGACAAGGACGCAGTGCTGGAGAAATTCCGAAAGGGCGAGGCGGACGTGCTGGTGTCCACCACGGTGATCGAGGTGGGCGTGAACGTGCCCAACGCCAGCGTCATGGTGGTGGAAAATGCCGAGCGCTTCGGCCTTGCGCAGCTGCATCAGCTGCGGGGTCGCGTGGGACGCGGCTCCGACGAGGCCTGGTGCTTCCTGATGGCGGAGCCCAACGAAAGATTGAAGTTCCTCGCATCCACGACCGACGGCTTTAAAATCGCCCAGAAGGACATGGAGCTGCGCGGCCCGGGCGACCTGTTCGGCACGCGCCAGAGCGGCTCGATCGTCTGCGGCGTGGGCACGCTGGCGGGCGACACCCAGCTCTTAAAGCTGGTGCACGATGAGGCACGAGAACTGCTGCGGAACCGCGATAACCCGGACGCGCAGGCGGTGATCCGCATGGCGGAGGAGGCCTACGTGCAGAAGTTCCGGGACGCCGCCGTCAATTGAATACAAGATGTTCGCGCCTTCGGGGGAAGCTGCCTCCGAAGGCGCTTTTCTGTGCGCCTGACAAAAAAACGCGCGCACGCCATTCTTCTCCAGTGCACAATTTCCAGTGTAAAAGCTCCGGTGCGGGTCAAAATACAGTCAGACTCAAGCGAGGAGGTGAAAAGCATGAAGAACGGCGAAAGCAAGGCCGCAATGGAAAACATGAAGTATGAAATTGCGCGCGAGTACGGCGTGAACCTGACCAAGGGCTACAACGGCAACCTGTCCTCCAAGGACGCGGGCACCGTCGGCGGTCAGATGGTTCGCAAGATGGTCGAGGACTATCAGCGCCAGCACGCCAATCAGTAAGGCGTCACCCGCGCGGAATCCGCGCACGCATCAGTCTTCCCCCGGGAGCGGCTCCGCATGCACCGAACAAGGCGTTTGCGGCGCGGCTCCCAAGTCAGAACAAAAACCGCCGCGCAGCAGCGGCGTGAGAAGGAGAGCATTATGCGCAACAACAACAATCAGATCAACGTTCCCGAGGCGCGCCAGGCCATGGCCAACATGAAGCAGGAAGTGGCCAACGAGCTGGGCATCAACCTGAAGCAGGGCTACAACGGCGACCTGTCCTCCAAGGACGCGGGTCACATCGGCGGCAACATGGTCAAGAAGATGATCGAGGCCCAGGAGCGCGCCATGAGCGGCAACCGCTGAGTGAAGTAAACGAGGGTATAGAACGTCCGGACGCGCCGCGTGCGTGAACGGACAAAAGGGACGGCCTGCGATGACGCGGGCCGTCCTGCTGTCTGTTTTGGAGGGGTGATAATTCACGCGGCGGGTTCCAGCCCCTGCCAGATGTGCTGGGTATCCACGGCGGGTGCGTCGGAGCGCGTAGTGTCCGGTGCGGGATTTGAGGAAGACTCCAGTCCCTGCCAGATGTGCTGGATATCCACAACAGGTGCGTCGGATTCGTCATCGCCGGAGAGGGTGCTCCGCAAATAGCTGAGGATGGACGCGCCCTTGCTTTCCTGCTGCGCATCGGCCATGCGCAGGATCAGCCGGGCATAGTCGCTGTCGCCCATCTGGGGCAGATACCAGTCGTAGAGCGCGTCAAACCAGTCCTGCTCGGCGCAGGGAAGGAACAGCGAAAGCCCGCAGGTCGCGTTCTCCAGAGCGCCGGAGTCGGCGTGGAAGCGCACGGCCTGGTTCACGACGCTGCGCAGCGCTTTGCATTCCTCAGGGGCGAAGGGCTCCAGCGCGTCGCAGAGCTGCAATGCGTCCATCATTCCAGAGGGCGGAGCGCCGTCCAGCTCGCCGAAGGAGGCGAGATCGGCCACCGCCGCGCAAATCTCGTCGGCGCTGTCGTCGAAGCGCAGGTTCAGCTCCGCGTAGAATGCCTCCACAGCCGCTTGCAGCGTCTCAGACGCGCCGCAGTCCAGCACGCTCGACGTGGTTGTCCGGGAGAACAGGCCGTGGCTGCCGGTGGAGACATAGTCCCCGGCGAAGCGGGTGCAGATTTCCAGCGCGTCCATCTCCGGGTTCTGGGCCAGAGCGGACAGCCACAGGTCGTAGCGCCCGCCGCTGCCCAGCGTGCTCTCCTGGCTGGCGACGATGTAGTCCGTGCATTCGCCCAGAGAGAAGAGCAGATCGGCGCAGTTCATCATGCACGCATCGAAGATCAGGGCCTCGATGTTCTGCCCGGCCTGCGCCGCGCCCTCCAGCGCGGTCGCGATTTCGTCCAGCATCAGGGAATCGTCGTCAAACAGCTCGTCGAAGCACACGCCGCCGGTGGGGCCGTCGCCGTGGCCCCAGAGAACCAGCACGTAGCGGTCAGCGGGATAATTCTTGCGGCCATACTCCAGAAAGGCGGACAGGCTGTCCGGCTCGCCCATGCTGCGCCTGCGGGTGGCCTCCAGAAGCTGGCAGTTGTCGCCGGAGATTCGGTACAGGCAGTTCTTTTTTTCGGGATGGCCGTCCAGCTGCCACTTCTTCGCGCCGCCGGTCTGCACCAGCACGGTCAGCAATCCGTCCGCCGGGACGTTCGCGCGCAGCATCTCCTGAATGTCGGCGGTGGCGCTGCCGTCCACGCTCTCCAGATCGGAGCCGCTCATGTAGATCAGCACCGTGGTGCGCATCGCGCCCTCCGCAGCCATCGCCGGGATCGAACAGAACATGCAGGCCAGCGCCAGCAGAAACGCAAGCCGTCTCCTCATCGCCGCCACCTCAATTCACGATGGGCACGATGCTGTCCACGATGCCCAGAAAGACCTCCAGCTCCGCGCGGCTCAGCAGGCGGGCCGTTTCATAGTCCAAATCGGTATAGGCATAGGCGGAGAGGCAGAGATCCCAGCCGTTGGTGAGGGTCTCGGCGATGTAGCAGGGGCCGTAGGCGTCCTCGGTTTGCAGGATCACGAAGGGAATCCCGTGCTCACCCACGCGCCGGATCTCCAGCAGGGAGGCGTTCTCGTAGTCCTCCATCAGCATGCCGGCGTAGTCCTGCGCGGCCTGCTCGTCCAGCTCAAACAGGCGCAGCTCGGCGAATTCCGGGAAGTAGTAGAGGTCGATGCTGAGGTTGAGGTCGGTGTCGCCGGGGCCGCAGATGAAGCCCAGGTTGTAGTATTCGTTCTCCACGTTGTCCTGGTCGTCCGGGCCGTAGTTCTCCCAGCCGTCGGGGTAAGTCAGCGTGAGCACGTCGGGCACCTTCAGCGTGGCGGCAAGCGCCGTGCCGGAGAGCAAAAGCAGGGCAAGCAAGAGGATGCAGATTCTGCGGGTCACTTCTCTCCCTCCTTCGCGATGCGGACGCGCAGCAGATCGCCCTCGGAGACCGGCGCGTCGCAGGCCATGGTGTAGATTTCGCTGGGGCGCGCCGCGGCGGTCACCGCAGCGCCCGCGTTGTCCAGAATGTCCCGGGCGACGAAGCTTGCGTTCAGGCTGTCGGGCGAGAGGATTTCGATCCGGTCGCCCTCGAAGATGCGGTTGCGCACCTCCACGGCGATGCGGCCTTCCTCAACCCCGCGCACCACGCCCACGAAGTTGCAGTCCTGAAGGTAACTGCCGTCGTCGCTTCCGTGGCGTTTCATCTCGCCGAAGTAGAAGCCGCTGGCGTAGGGGCGGTGGCTGGCTGCATTCAGCTCCCGCTGAAGCAGGGCCACCTGCGCCGCGTCCGCGCTGCCGTCCAGGATGCCGTCGATGCGCTTGCGGTAGGCGTTGGTCACGGTGGCCACGTAGTAGGGCGATTTCATGCGGCCCTCAAGCTTGAAGGAGGTCACGCCCGCGTCCATGATCTGATCCAGGAAGTCCAGGCAGTTCATGTCGAAGGAGGAGAGGATGGTCATGCCGTTTTCGTCCTCCTCCACGGGGAAGTATTCGCCGGGGCGCTTCTCCTCCATCAGGTGGTACTTCCAGCGGCAGGACTGGGCACACGCACCCTTGTTGGCGCTGCGGGAGGTCAGGTACGCGCTGATCATGCACCGCCCGGAGTAGGACATGCACATCGCGCCGTGCACGAAGGCCTCCAGCTCCAGCTCCGCCGGGGTGCGCTTGCGCAGCTCCCGGATCTCTGCCAGGGACATCTCCCGGCCCAGCACCACGCGGGTCGCGCCCATGTCGTAGTAGGCGCAGGCGGCGGCGTAGTTCAGGCAGTTGGCCTGGGTGCTCACGTGAATCTCCAGCTCCGGCGCGGCCAGCCGCAGCGTGCGGATCAGGCCCAGGTCGGACACGATCGCCGCGTCCACGCCCAGCGCATGCAGCGCGCGTCCGTAATCGGCGGCGGCGTCCACGTCGGCGTTGCCCGCGAAGGCGTTGACCGTGACGTAGATGCGCTTCCCGGCGGCGTGCACCGTGCGCACGGCCTCCGCCAGCGACTGCATGTCGAAGCCCACGCTTCCGGCACGCAGCTGGAGCATCGGCCCGCCCAGGTACACCGCGTCCGCACCGAAGCGCAGCGCGGTATGCAGGCGCTCGGAATCGCCCGCCGGGGCAAGCAGCTCAAAGGGATGGTTTGCAGGCTTCATGCTTTGTCTCCGTTCTCATCGCGCAGGCCGATGTTCACGCCCGCACCCTCGATCTTCGCGTTCAGGTACTTCTCGCAGCAGGCGTTGCTGTAACTGGCGACGATCAGCCGGTTGAAGCTGAGATAGAAAATCGCGTACAGCACCAGCGCCGCCGGAACCGCCCAGCGCATCGCCGCCGGAACGAACTGCATCAGCAGCAGGAGGATCGCCGGAATCGCCAGCGTGGCGAGCTTGATGCCGATGGCCTTGGGAAGCGCCGCCAGCGTCATCAGCACCGCGTTGCGCACCACACCGGTGAAGCGCAGGCGATAGCTCACGATCAGCGCCGGCATCAGCTGGGCGCTCAGGCTCCACAGCAGCGCGACGACCAGCGTGATCGCCAGCGGCAGATAGAACAGCGGCGAGGCCTGGAGCATACCGGTGTAGAAGTTCACGCAGATGAACACCAGCAGCGGCAGCGCGCCGCTGGCGAGGCTGTACAGCAGCCCCTGCTTCCAGTTCTCCTTCACGCCCGCGATGAAGTCGCCGAAGGTGTCGGCGTGCTCGTCCCGGGCCCAGTTGCGCATCACGCGGCTGATGCCCATGGTGAATGGGCCGGTGATGGCGATCAGCGGAAACAGCACCAGCAGATAGGAGTACAGCAGGTCGCCCAGCGTCGCGTCGCTGAGTCCCTCCGCGATGGCGGTCAGCTGCACCAGGTTCAGAAAGCTCCACAGCGCGGCGGGAATCCAGCACAGCAGATAGAGGAAGTTCAGCCCCACCATGTTGCCCCGGCGCACCTTCAGCACCTCGCGGAACAGCTGAAAGCGGTTGGTGGGAAGGTCCTGCTCGGTGAAGTCACGCTGGCCGGGCCTTCCATAGAAATAATTCTTGAAGAAGCGCATTCAAAGACCTCCTGATTTCGTCTCCTTTAGTATACACATCCGCGCACGCTTTGGCAAGAAGCGAAGGCGGGGCTTTTCTTCGTCAGCGCGCCGCACAGACCCGCTTCCGGTTGCAATTTATGCCGGACGCGGATATAATAGAGGAATCATGAAATATGTGACCCTGGGAGGGGCAATACCAAAGGAAAGCTGGATTGAACAATGCGAACGAGCGTTATGAAAATTTCGGATGCGGCGCTGCTGAACAACGCCGCGGCGATTCGCGCACAGGTTCCCGCGAAGGTGAAGCTGATGTGCGTGGTGAAGGCCAACGCCTACGGACACGGCAGCGTCGCTGCGGCAAGGCTGATGCTGCATGCGGGCGCGGACGCCTTCGCGGTGGCCATCGTGGAGGAGGCGGCGGAGCTGCGCAACGCGGGCATCGCCGTGCCCATCCTGATTCTGGGCGGCGCAGGGGTGGAATCCCTGCGGGAGGCCGTGGCGCTGGACGTCTCCCAGGCGGTGTACAGCGTCGAGGCGCTGAACGTGCTCCAGGCCGAGGCTGCGCGGCTGGGGAAACGCGCAAAGGCGCACCTGAAGATCGACACGGGCATGTCCCGCATCGGCGTGCTGGGGGATAAGGAGCTTGTGCAGCTGCTGAACCACTGGAAGCGCTGCTGCCCGGACGTGGAGATGGAGGGCATCTTCACCCACTTCTGCGTGGCGGAGTGCGACCCGGAGTTCACGCAGCGGCAGAACGCGCGCTTTGCGCAGGCGCTGGCCATCGTGCGCTCCATGGGCTTTAACCCCATCGCCCACTCGGCGGCGACCTCCGCCATGCTCAGGCCGGAATATCAGTACGACATGGTGCGCGCGGGCATCGGCCTGTACGGCACGCTGGTGCCGGAGCTGGAAGGCAGGCTCCAGTACGCCCAGACCCTGTGCGCGAAGCCCATCCGCATGGAAATTATACATCAGGGAGATACTGTTGGATACGGGCGAACCTTCACCGCCCGGCGCGACAGCCGCATCATCACCGTGCCCATCGGCTACGGCGACGGCTATCCGCGCATCCTGAGCAATAGGGCCGACGTGCTGGTGTGCGGGAAGCGCGCGCCCATCGTGGGCAACGTGTGCATGGACATGCTGATGGCCGACGTGACCGACATCCCGGAGGCCGATATCGACAGCGAGGTGGTGCTCATGGGTGCGCAGGGGGATGAGCGCATCACCCCCGACGAGCTGGCGCAGCTGGCCGGAACCATCCCCTACGAGATCATGCTGGGCTTCTCGCCCAGGGTGCGCACGGTGCGCGAGGGCATCTCCGGGCGCGATTGAGGCGGAATCCGGTCGAGATGCACGGTCGAAGCGGGCGTTGCGGGCAGAAAATTTCGTAAATTATTGTGAAAAACGGTCTGGAACGCCCGAAACTTGAATTTATTTCGAAAATACCGTTTGCAAATATAGATCAATTGTGATATAATTACGACAAATACCATAGGTGAAGATATGCGCATTATATCGGGCGAAGCGCGGGGACGGACGCTGTTTGCACCCTCCGGGGATCAGACGCGGCCGACCTCGGACAAGATCAGGGGTTCCCTGTTCAACATACTGAACGGACGGGTGGAGGACGCCGAGGTGCTGGACCTCTTCGGCGGCACCGGAGCCCTGGCGCTGGAGGCGCTCAGCCGCGGCGCGGCGCGCGCGGTGATCGTGGATTCCTCCCGCGCGGCGATCGAGGTGATCCGCCGCAACGCCGGAAATGTGCTCAAGGATGCGCTGGCCGAGCGCGCACTGATCCTCAAGACCGACTATCGCAGCGCGATTTCCAGCCTGAACGGAAGGCGCTTTGATCTGGTCTTTCTGGACCCGCCCTACCGCATGCTGGACGCCTATCCGGATGCGATGGAGCGGCTCTGGAAGGCAGGTGCGCTCAGCGAGGGCGCTGTTATCGTTGCCGAGCGTCGTCAGGACGCGGTGATCCGCATCCCGGAGGGCTTTGAAATTTACGATACGCGCCACTATGGGGAAACTTCCATCGATTTTGTGCGTCGAAGCAGTGTCCGGGAGGTAGAGGGATGATTGCGGTCTACGCAGGCAGCTTCTCGCCGCCGACCCTGGGGCATCTGGACATCATCCGCCGCGCGTCCGCGATGTTCGACGAGCTCGTGGTCGCCGTGCTGTCCCAGCGCGCCAAGCAGTATACGTTCCCGCCGGAGGCCCGGCTGGAAATGCTTGAAGAGATCACGCGGGAGTTTCGCAATGTCCGCGTCGTCGCGGACACCGGTTTGCTGGTGGATCTGGCGCACAGAGAGGGCGCGGACGTGATCGTTCGCGGACTGCGCAATTCCTCGGATCTGCTGTTTGAAATGCAGATGGCCGAGGCCAACCGGCGGATTGGAAGCATTGAAACGGTTTTTATCAGCTGTCTCCCGGAATACAGCATGATTTCCTCGACCATTGTGCGGGACTGCGCCTCCCACGGCGCGCCCATCGATTCCATGGTTCCGGAGGAGATTATCGGGAAAATCTACGCTGCATACGGCGTTGCACCGTGTGCGGAAAGGAAGGGCTAGAATGGATCACGATCAGGAGAAATTCTACGAAGATGAGGATCAGGAAGTTCGTGCGGAACCGCAGGAGCAGCAGAATGTCGATGAAATCGACGATATGAAATACTTCCTCGAATTGCTCAAGCACATTCGCGCTGCCATTCGCTCGGGGGCCAATGTTCCGCTGACCAACAAGAAAATCATCGATGCGGATAAGTGCCTGATGATCATTGACGATATGGAGCGCAACCTGCCCGACGCGGTGCAGTACGGCATGCAGATGTTCTCCGAGCGCGAACGCATTCTCGGCAACGCGGAGACCGCCGCGATGAACCGGGTCAGCTCCGCGGAGATGCGCGCAAACGCCGCGCTGGAGAAGGCCAAGAACGACGCGGAGCAGATCATGGCTGACGCGGAGAACGAGGCCCACGCCATTCTGGCCGACGCGCAGGAGCGCGCCAACCACATGGTGGACGAGAGCGAGATCGTGCGTCAGGCCCGCGAGGAGGCGCGCATCATCAAGAACGACGCCCGCGTGGAGGCCAGTGAGCTGCGGCTCAAGGCCAACCACGACGCGTATCAGCTGCTCGCGTCCGTGGAGGACGAGCTGACCGAGGCCTGCAAGTCCATCCGCCGCCGCCGCGCCGAGCTGGGCGACGAGGCCGAGTAAGGACTGCGCAGGCGCACGCCTGAAGCAGAAATACATGGATTCATAAGCCGCATCCGGGAGCTGTTCTTTGGATGCGGTTTTTGCGCCGGAAAACGCGAAATAACGCCCGGACGGATTTTGCATCCGCCCGGGCGTTGCACTTTTTGGGAAGAACGGAGCGCCTGCGCTTTTACGCCTACACCATGAGATTTGCCCGGAGGCAGCCCATCACATCGAAGAGCTGCCAGAGGCGCTCGCCGTCGGCGCTGGTCAGCGTGTACACACTCTGGTTTTCCGCGATCAATGTGGCGCAGCCGTCGATGGGATAGGCGAAGCGCAGCTGATCTCCGTTGGCCAGCTCCAGCTCCAGCTGTGCGGCCATGGGGCACTTGGTCGGTATCGTGGGCGTGGCCCGGCGGATCATGCCCTCCAGCTCCTTCAGCAGCGCCGGGTCGGTGACGGTCTGCTGCGTGAGAACGCCGTCCTCGTCGTTCATCCGCAGCGTGGCGGAGATGAGCGCGCAGCTGTTCGTCTCAGGCGGCAGGAAGCACAGGTAGCGTGACAGGGCATAGCCGCGCAGCAGACCCTCTGCTCCCGGATAACCCACATTCTCCATGGGCTGCGGGCCGTCGACAGTGCGCAGGTAGCACTCCACCTGCGCGCCCAGGGGCATGCGCTGCATGCAGTCGGAGGATGTGGACGCGTCCTCGCGCAGGGAGATGAATTCGTTGCAGTTGGCGACATACATGGGGATGCGCCATTCGCCGCCGGTCTCCGGGTTGACCTCGGAGAGGTACTTGGACTGCACGAAGCCGAAGCATCCGCCGTAGTACACCCGGGCGAAGCCGTTCTCCGTGTACTCGTAGCAGGTCACCAGCGCGCCCAGCGGGATCTGCACGACGCGCTGTGCGCCGGTGGAGGGCTCCTCGCGCAGGGTGATGAATTCCTCGCAGCCCACGACGTGCAGTTGATCGAGGGAAGCGGCATATGCCGTGCAGGAGAGGAGCAACATCAGAGCAAGAATACAGGTGATCAATCGTTTCATTTGTTTTCATTCCTTTCATGTTTGTTGTCTGCATGGTTAGACCCCTGTATGTTCACATTTGTTCCCTAAAATTGACACATTTCTGAAATAATCTGGAAATCTGCGCCCGAAGCGTCCCTCCGCTGCGGTTGAACGAGGGCTTCCAGAAAACTTAATTGGAATGTGCGTTGACAGGGGAGAGGGGGCTGTGATAAAATACACAAAACACACAAAAACGTTCTTTAAGACGGTTCCGTGAAGCCGGCAAGACGCGCATAGATGGACATGGACGCACTGCGTTCCATTGTCGCATGCAGTCTGCTCTTGCCGCCGGCAGGAGCGTTTTTTATGGCAGGATACGCAAGGGGGGATGGAGCTTGAAGTGCATCGTCAAAAATGCCCGCGTGTTTGAGAACGGACGCATTGTCGTCCGGGATTTCAGCTTCGCAGACGCCCAGGGCTCCCGAGACGGCGAAGTGTTTCTCGATTCAAAGTACGTGTTTCCCGGTTTCGCGGACGTGCATGTGCACTTCCGCGAGCCGGGTTTTTCTTACAAGGAAACCATTGCGACCGGCAGCCGGGCGGCGGCACGGGGCGGCTGCACTGCGGTGTGCACCATGCCGAACCTGAATCCGGTGCCGGACAGTCCGGTCAACCTTCAGCCGCAGCTGGACGCGATCAAACGGGATGCGGTGATCCGCGTGCTGCCCTACGGCGCGATCAGTGTGGGCGAGAAGGGCGAAGAGCTTGCCGATCTGGAGGGCCTTGCGCCGCTGGTGTGCGCCTTCAGCGATGATGGGCGCGGCGTGCAGGATGTGGGCATGATGCGCGAGGCCATGCAGCGCGCGAGGGCGTTGGGGAAGCTCATCGCTGCCCACTGCGAGGACAACAGCCTGCTGCGCGGCGGCTACATCCACGACGGCGCGTACGCACGCGCCCACGGACACCGGGGCATCTGCTCCGAATCCGAGTGGCGGCCCATCGAGCGCGACCTGAAGCTGGCGGCGGAGACCGGCTGCGGCTACCACGTCTGCCACATCTCCACGAAGGAGAGCGTGCAGCTGATCCGGGACGCGAAGGCATCGGGCGTGGACGTGAGCTGCGAGACCGGCCCGCACTACCTGCTGCTGGACGACTCCTGCATGCAGGAGGATGGGCGCTTCAAGATGAACCCGCCGCTGCGCGACCGCACAGATCGCGAGGCGCTGCTGGAGGGCCTGCGGGACGGCACCATCGACATGATCGCCACCGACCATGCGCCCCACTCCGCCGAGGAGAAGGGCCGGGGCCTGGAGAAGAGCGCGATGGGCGTGGTGGGCATCGAGACGGCCTTTGCGCTGCTCTATGCCGGACTTGTGCAGAAGGGGATCATTACGCTGGAGGAACTGGTGGAGCGCATGAGCGTTTCTCCCCGGAAGCGCTTCCATCTGGAAGGCGGGGAGATCGGGCGGGACTTTACCGTGTTCGATCTGGACGCGCGCTACGCCGTCGACCCTGTGGAGTTTGTCAGCATGGGCAAAAGCACGCCGTTCACAGGCGCGCAGGCGCAGGGACGGTGCCTGCTGACCGTTTCTGACGACCGCGTGGCATGGATGCAGAAGGATTAGTTTACACCCAAAATTTGGAAAGATAAATTTGCAAGAGATTTTCAACGGAGGGAATCAACATGGCAAAGAGAACGGATTTGAAGAAGATCATGATCATCGGTTCCGGCCCCATCGTCATCGGTCAGGCTGCGGAGTTCGACTACGCCGGCACCCAGGCCTGTCTGGCGCTGAAGGAGGAGGGCTACGAGGTGGTGCTGGTGAACTCCAACCCCGCCACGATCATGACCGACACCGTCATCGCGGACAAGGTGTACATGGAGCCGCTGACCCTGGAGTACGTGGCCCGCATCCTGCGCTACGAGCGCCCGGACGCGATCATCCCCGGCATCGGCGGTCAGACGGGTCTGAATCTGGCCATGCAGCTGGAGCAGAAGGGCGTGCTGAAGGAGTGCCAGGTGGAGCTTCTGGGCACCAGCAGCAAGAGCATCGAGCGTGCCGAGGATCGCGAGCTGTTCAAGGAGCTGTGCCAGGAGATCGGCGAGCCGGTCATTCCCTCCAAGATCACCTACTCTGTGGAGGAGGCCGTGGAGGCCGCGAAGGAGATCGGCTATCCGGTGGTGCTGCGCCCCGCGTTCACCCTGGGCGGCACCGGCGGCGGCTTTGCCTACAATGAAGCGGAGCTGGTGGAGACCGCCATCAACGCCTTCCGCCTCTCTCCGGTGCATCAGGTGCTGATCGAGAAGAGCGTCAAGGGCTACAAGGAGATCGAGTTCGAGGTCATGCGCGACGGCGAGGATCACGCCATCACCATCTGCGGCATGGAGAACGTCGACCCCGTGGGCGTGCACACCGGCGACTCAATCGTGGTTGCCCCCATCATGACCCTGAACGACCACGACCTGAAGATGCTCAACGACAGCGCCATCAAGATCATCCGCGCGCTGAAGATCGAGGGCGGCTGCAACGTGCAGTTCGCGCTGAACCCCAATTCCTCCGAGTATTATCTGATCGAGGTCAACCCCCGCGTGTCCCGTTCCTCCGCCCTCGCCAGCAAGGCCAGCGGCTATCCCATCGCCCGCGTGACCGCGAAGATCGCCGTGGGCATGCGCCTGGAGGACATCCAGATCGCCAACACCAACGCCGCCTTCGAGCCCAGCCTGGACTACGTCGTGGCGAAGCTCCCGCGCTTCCCCTTCGACAAGTTCACCTCCGCCAACAACAAGCTGGGCACCCAGATGAAGGCCACCGGCGAGGTCATGGCCATTGGCTCAAGCCTTGAGGAGTGCCTGCTGAAGGCGGTGCGCTCGCTGGAGATCGGCGTGTGCCACCTGCACATGGCGAAGTTCGATTCCATGACCACCGAGGCGCTGGAGGAGTACGTCTCCGTGTTCCGGGACGACAGCTTCTACGCCGTCGCGGAGCTGCTGCGCCGGGGCGTGAGCGTGGACAAGATCTATGAAATCACCGCCATCACCCCCTACTTCCTGGAGGCCGTGAAGCGCATCACCGACTACGAGCCGGTGCTGAAGGCCAACGTCGGCGACCTTGACGTGCTGCGCGGGGCCAAGAAGCTGGGCTTCTCCGACAAGTTCATCGCCCGTCTGTGGAACGTGGACGAGACGGAAATCTGGAAACTGCGCCGCGCCAACGGCGTGATGCCCGTCTACCGCATGGTGGACACCTGCCACACGGGTGCCTACATCCCGTACTTCTACTCCAGCTACGAGGGAGAGAACCAGTCCATCGTCACCGATCGCAAAAAGACCGTGGTGCTGGGCGCTGGCCCGATCCGCATCGGCCAGGGCGTGGAGTTCGACTACTCCACCGTGCACGCCGTGATGACCATCCGCAAGGC
>JBJEJN010000137.1:0-9129 GCA_051878085.1 Aristaeellaceae bacterium
GTCCACCAGATCCACGTTGATCTTCTTGAAGAAGTCCTTCATCAGCTCGTTGGTCCTGAAGGCCAAAGTTTTGATGGTGTCGATCTCCTCGCGGGTGGCCAGCTTCAGGGCCAAGGCGTGGTACTCGTTGATCAGCGGATCGCCCAGGTCGTCATTCTTGTAGGAGAACTCGATGGTGGGCTGCTCAAACACGATGCCCTCCTCAACGCCGTAGCGCTTGGAGAAGGAACCGGCGGAAATGTTGCGGATGATGACCTCCAGCGGCACGATCTGCACCTTCTTGACCACGGTCTCGCTGTCGGAGATTTCCTCTACGAAGTGGGTGGGCACGCCGTTCTTTTCCAGCATCTGCATCATGTAGTTGGTCACGCGGTTGTTGATCACGCCCTTGCCGGCGATGGTGCCCTTCTTCAGGCCGTTGAACGCGGTGGCGTCGTCCTTGTAGGACACGATGTACAGCTCAGGGTTCTCGGTGGCGTAAACCTTCTTGGCCTTGCCCTCGTAGAGCATTTCCGTCTTCTGCATGTGAATGAAACCTTCTTTCTTTATTGTCAGGGATGTGCGTTGGATTGGCTCAGGCGAACTGGGCCTGAATTTCCGCGTCCTTCTTCTCGACCTTCTCGGTCAGGCTGCGGCGGTAGGCAACGAGCTTTGCGGCGAGGCTTTCGTCGCTCAGGGCCAGCATCTGCACCGCCAGCAGCGCTGCGTTTGCGGCGCCGTCGATGGCGACGGTGGCCACCGGCATGCCCGAGGGCATCTGCACGGTGGAGAGCAGCGCGTCCAGTCCGTCCAGCGTGGAGGACTTGATCGGAATGCCGATGACCGGCAGCGTGGTGTTTGCGGCGAACGCACCCGCCAGGTGGGCGGCCTTGCCCGCGCCGCAGATGATCGCGCCGAAGCCGTTTTCGATGGCCGAGGCTGCGAAATCGCGCGCGGCCTCCGGCGTGCGGTGCGCGGAGATCACGCGCACGGCAAAGGGAACCTCGAACTGCCTGAGCATGTCGATGGCGCCCTGCATCACCTTCAGGTCGCTGTCGCTGCCCATGATGACGGCAACTTTCTTCATGAAATGTTCCTCCTGCTTCCTAAAAATCCGAACATTAGCATGGGGTCAACGCTTACATCATACCAAAAAAACGAAATACGGTCAAGGAAACTGAGGTAATCGTTCGTTGAATACGGCTGTGCGGAAGTGGAAAAACAGCCCGGATTCTTTGGTGCATTGCGACAAAAAGGTACAGAATTTGGTGCAATGCGCATTATGAATTAACATACGCATGGTATGATGTGCGACAGCACGGCCGAATATGCGGCGCCGCGCAACGGAAGATAAGGGTGAAGGCATTATGTGGAAATACTTTGGAACGTTCGTAAATGCGCTGGCGGTGGTCTGCGGCGGCAGCATCGGCCTTGCGCTGCGTAGGCGCGGCAAGCGGACAGGCTCCGCCTCGAAGCGGGATCCCCTGCCGGACACGATGATGGCCTGCCTGGGCCTGTGCACGATCTTTGCCGCCGCGTCGGGGCTATTGAGCCCGGAGTCCGGCAAGCAGGCGATCGTGGTGGTGGCCTCGATGGTGCTGGGCCTGCTGATCGGCTACGCGCTGCGGCTGGACGACCGCATCAGCTCGCTGGGCGATCATCTGGTGGCGAAGGTGGGCGGCGACGCGAATCAGGCGAACCCCGCCGCGGGCTTCGTGACGGCCTGCCTGCTGTTCTGCATCGGATCGATGACGATCCTGGGCGCATTCGAGGGAGCGCGCAACCCGGCGGGTGCGCTGGATCTGAACTGCCACACCACGCTGCTGATCAAGTCTCTGCTGGACTTCGTGTCCTCCACCTGCCTGGCCGTGACCTACGGCGCGTCGGTGCTGGCCTCGGCGGCGTTCGTGGTGCTGTTTCAGGGCGGGCTCACGCTGCTGGCCAGCTTCATTCAGCCCTTCCTGGAGCAGATCAACGCCCTGCCGATGGTGAACTGCGTGGGTTCGCTGATCCTGCTGGCCATCGCCATGAACCTGCTGGGCGTGCGCAAGACCAAGACGGCGGACTACCTGCCCGCGCTGTTTCTGCCGATCCTGATCTGCTGGGTTCTGGGTCTGATCGGAATCCGACTGTGACGGGATATAAAAAAAGACGGATGTGTGTCCGTCTTTTTCATGCTCTGTATTTCAGGACGATGGATTCCAGGAAGTCCGCGCCGGTCTCCAGCGCAGTCTCGTCAAAGTTGAAGTCCTCGGCCTGGAGCGCGGGGCAGGGGCCGATGCCCAGCAGGAAGAACAGGCCGGGCAGGTGGCGCTGGTACCAGGAGAAGTCCTCCGTGACCATCACCGGCTGTTCCAGATCAACAAATTGCACGCCCGCCTCCCGCACCCGCGCGCAGAGCTCCGGCGGATTGACCAGCGCCGGATAGCCCATGCTGGTCTCCAGCTCGATTTTGCAGCCGGTTTCTGCATGGATTTCTCCAGCGATGCGCTCCAGTCCATGCAGGATGCCGAGGAAGCTCTCGTCGTCGAGGGCGCGCAGCGTGCCCTCCAGGCGGGCGGAATCGCTGACCACATTGCACGGGCCGAGGCTCTCCATGTGCCCGAAGTGCAGCAGCCTCGGCGGCTCCGAGGGCCCTGCGGCGGCCAGCTCCGTGGCGCGTCGGTAGAACTCCACGGCGGCGCGCAGCGCAACCACGCCCTCGTCGCTGCGTGCGGCGCTGCACGATCGGCCCGTGAAGCGCAGGGTAACCTCGCAGGAGCGGCTCATCATCGCGCCCGCGCGGCTGGCGATGGTTCCCAGCGGCAGATCGGGCCACAGGTGCATGCCGAACACGGCCTCCACATTGTACTTTTCAAACACGCCGCTCTTGCAGATGTCCCGCGCACCGCCGGTGGTCTCCTCGGCGGGCTGGAAGATCAGCAGCACGTTGCGGTTTACGTACGCATTTTCCATCCGCCGCGCAAGCTCCAGCAGCATGGCCATGTGGCCGTCGTGGCCGCAGGCGTGCATCTGGCCCGGAAGCTCTGAGGCATAGGGCAGGAAGCTGCGCTCATGCACGGGCAGGCCGTCGCAGCCGCAGCGAAAGGCGATGGCGCTGTCGCTTTCGTTGTCAAAGAAGGCGCACAGCGAATTCGGGATAGGTGCAAACACCCGGCAGCGCAGACCCTTCAGCGCGCCGCGCAGGTAGGCCATGGTGCGGTCCAGCTCCCGATCCAGCTCCGGAATCCGGTGCAGCGCGCGCCGGTCGGTGATGATCTGTTTCATGGAAAAGATACTCCCCATCGAGATTTTCCACCTTCATTGTAAGTCCGAATGTGGAAAAAGTCAATGCGGAGCAGAGGAAAGTAGTCCATTTTCAGCGCACGCCGTGGCTCCGGTACAGGCGGGTGGAGACGGGCACGGAGATCGCGTTCAGCGCCACCGCCAGCGCGGGTGCGAGGAGCACAAGGATGCTCGAAGCATGCTCGTTCAGATCGAAGGATGCGGCGTTGGTGAACAGCGTGACACCCACCACGCCCAGCAGGATGGCGACGATGAAGGTCATGCGCCCGCGCTCCACGCCGAAGCGGTACAGGAAGGGCAGCGACAGCGCCAGCAGGATCAGCGACGCCGACGCGCTGACCACCAGCGTCAGCAGCATCGCGGCAAGCTCCGCCTGTGCGCCTCGGATCAGCAGCACGGCGAACTGGGCGACGGCGGCGATCAGCATTGCGCCGAGCACGCTCAGCCAGCCGAGGATGTACTTGCACAGCACCAGCTGCACGTCGCTGTACGGCAGCATGGCGGCCAGGCGGTTCCACTTGGAACGCTCGTCGTAGGCCATGGCGCTGAAGGGCAGCATGGCGCAGTAGACCAGCGCGAAGGTAATCATGTTGTAGCCCGGAATCACCGCGAAGATCAGGATCATCAGCAGAAACAGCTTCAGCTGCTTCATCAGCGTCACAGCGTCCTTGTACAGCAGTCCCTTCATCTCGCATCCGCTCCCTTCACGAAGAACAGTATGATCTCCTCCAGCGTGGCGCGCTCCGGCGTGAGCGCCTCGTTCACCATTGCCCGGCGCACCAGAACCTCCACGCCGTAGGGATTCTCCCGCTTACTCACCACGGCCTCCGGCGGCACCGCTTCGAAGTCCGATCGGGACAGCTTCAGCAGCGCGTATTCCTCCATCAGACGGTCCTTTTCCTCGCAGAACAGCATGCGCCCCTTGTGCACGAAGGCGATGCTGTCGCAGATCTTCTCCAGATCGCTGACGATGTGGGAGGAGATCAGGATGGAGTGGTTCTCCTCGCGGGTGAAGTCGTTCAGGATGTCCAGCATCTCGTCCCGGGCCATGGGGTCAAGTCCCCCGGTGGCCTCGTCCAGAATCAGCAGCCTTGCCCCGTGGGACAGCGCCACCGCGATGGCCAGCTTCATGCGCATGCCCCGGGAGTAGTCCTTGAAGGACTTCCTCTCCGGCAGGTCAAAGCGCGCGAGATACTCCCGGTACAGCGAAGCGTCCCAGTTCGCGTAGCAGCTCTGCATCATCCTTCCCACGTCCGTCGCCGTCAGCAGCTCCGGGAAGTGGGCCTCGTCCAGCACCACGCCGATCTCCTGCTTTGTTCGGATGAAGCCGGGGTCCGTGGGATCCGTCCCCAGCACCCGCACCTCGCCTCCGTCGCGGCGGATCGCGTTCATCAGCAGGTTGATGATCGTGCTCTTGCCCGCGCCGTTTTCGCCCACCAGACCCAGCACGCAGCCGCTGGGCAGCGTGAAATTCACGTCCTCCAGCGCAAAGCCCGGATAGTGCTTGCACAAATTGCGCACATCAATCGCATTTTCCATCTTCATTTCCCTCCTCCATCATGTGCAGCATTTCCGCAAGCTCGTCTGTGGAAACGCCGCAGGAATGCGCCAGCTCCAGCGCCTTTTGCAGCTGCTCCTCAATGCGGCAAAGACAGTCCTCGCGCACGCGTCCGCTGTCCAGCGGGGCCACGTAGCAGCCCTTGCCTGCCACCGTGTGAATGTAGCCGTCCCGTTCCAGCTCGTCGTAGGCGCGCTTGGTGGTAATCACGCTGATGCGCAGATCCTTGGCCAGCGCGCGGATCGAGGGCAGCGCTTCGCCCTCCTTCAATTCGCCGCTGAGGATCGATTTGCGAATCTGCTGGCGCAGCTGCTCGTAAATCGGCCGCGCATCCGCGTTGCTGATGCGTATGTTCATGGAGATCTCCCTTCGGAATAACTGTATATATACGATATGAACAGTATAGACGCTTGCATGCGGCTTGTCAAGGGGTTCAGAGGAAAAAAGATGGATTGTTTTCTGATGGAACAGAATTTCCGGAAAAAGATGCCATGCGAAACTTTGCCGGAGCGCTTGACATTCGCCGTGGCAGCGCATATAATTGAACTGTCGGCGGCGGAAGCCGCCTGAACGGGAAAGCATCCTGGGGTGTGCGCCGGTCTGTGCTTTTACCCACAGATTCATAAAAGGATTCCGGGTCGATATGCAGATGCCAGGCCCCCGATTTTGCCAGGGGAAGGCAGCAAGCAGTCGCAGGTCTCCGCCCTGCCGGAGCGGCGGGTGAAAAAGCAGAGATTGACGGCACTCTTGGGATCTTATGAGCATCTACGGATGCTCATTTTTTATGGGATATCGGGTATATGTGTTGGGATTCAATCGTTTACAGTTTTGAATGAATATGCTATATTGATTTTGGAGCCAGAGAGATTGTTTGACATGCTTGTTGGGCGTCTGCTGCGAATGCGCGGCTGGCTCTATTCTGCTGTAAAGGACTGCATGGCTTGGTTGACAGAATGTTGAATGGTGTGCTATAATAACGGCAGGAAGGGATGACGCTTGTGGTGAGCTTTTCCCCTCTGGTTAGAGAGATGCCGCCGACCAGTTCACGCTGGATGGCGGCTTTGCTTTGTTACTACTTCTTGTTTCTTGAGTTGCGTCCGAACTGGATCGCTTTCAGCACAAGAGAGGCAATCATTATGACGAGATAAAGCATCTCAAAGTCAGTCATGATCTCACCTCCTTCGCTTTTGTTGTGCGTCAGAGGTGAAAAGCCAAGCGCCATCTTTATCCTTCCTGCCGGGAGGCCTCGCGGCTCCACAGTGATTATACCATGCGGACAGTCAGACTGTCAATTTCGAGGTTTCTGAACACTTCTTACGTAGATTTCGTTCTGACAGGTTGCTTTTTTCCATTCTCTGCCGGATATTTCTCTGAAAACTGAATATATAAAGCGTAGCTTCGATAAGGAGGAACGCGCATGCCTGCATTTTCCCTTCGTCCGGGCGGGGCCGACCGGCGCATTGCCCGCATTGAGCTCAGCCGCATCGCGGCCAGTCCCTATCAGCCGCGCCAGAGCATCGACGAGGCCTCCATTCAGGAGCTGGCGGAATCCATCCGGCGCTTCGGGCTGCTCACGCCGCTGCTGGTGAGGCGCTGCACCGCAGGCGAGTACGAGCTGATCGCGGGGGAACGCAGGCTGCGGGCTCTGAAGGAGCTGGGCTGGACCCATGCGGACGCCATCGTGCTCAGCGCCTATGACCGGGACTGCGCGCTCATCGGGCTGATCGAGAACCTGGAGCGGGAGGATCTGCACTATCTGGACGAGGCGGAGGCCTGTCGCCGCATCCTGCACGAGCACGGCCTGACCCAGGAGGAGCTGGCCTCCATCCTCTCCATGAGCCCCTCGGCCCTGGCGAACCGGCTGCGATTGCTGCGCCTGAGCGTGGAGACCCGCGCCTTTCTCCGGGAGAGCGGCCTGTCCGAGCGCCACGCGCGGGCACTACTGAAGCTGGAGGACGGGCAGGAGCAATTGGAATTTGCACGCCTCGCCGTGAAATCCAAGTGGAGCGTGCGCCAGCTGGAGGGCCAGATCGCCCACAACGCAAACGCTGCGCGCGCCGCCAAGCCGGAGCTGCGGCTGATCCGGGACAACCGGCTCGTCATCAACGCCCTCAACGACACCGTGCGCCAGCTCAAGCGCATCGGCGTGCACGCCAGCAGCCGCGTGGAGGCCCACGGCGATTCCTACGATGTGATCATCACCGTGCGCCGTCCCTACGATGCGGAAAACTGAATTTCAAATCGCCACTTGATATTCGGGTGGCGATATATTATTACCTAAAAACAGATATTATTTATTGATAAACGATAAAAGACGTGCTATACTGGCAGCAACAAACCGAAAAGGAGAGATTGTTTATGTGGAACGCCCGGAAGTCGATCCAACTCTCGCTGGCGCTGGTGGATTTATGCGCATTGATCGCGCTGGTCTGCGCCCTTGCGATGCCGACCGTTGCCGTGCGGCATGCGGAAGTCTTTGGCCGCGCGGAGGCCACGCGTCTGACCATCGCATTTTACTGCTGCCTGCCCTTTGCACTGCTTGCGCTGGGTGCGCTGCACCGGCTGCTGCGGAACCTTTTGAAGGAGCTGCTGTTCATCGCCCAGAACGTGACCCTGCTGCGCGCGCTGTCCTGGTGCTGCTTCGCCGTGGCGCTGGTGACGCTGGCCGCGGGCTGCTTCTACCAGCCCTTCCTGCTGATCTGCGCGGCCGCTGCGTTCATGGGGCTGATCCTGCGGGTCGTCAAGAATGTGTTCTGCTCCGCCATCGAGCTGAAGGCCGAGAACGACATGACGATATGAGGTGCGCGCATGGCAATTATCATCAACATCGACGTCATGATGGCGAAGCGCAAGATGTCTGCGGGCGAACTGGCCGAGCACGTGGGCATCACCCCCGCGAACCTGTCCATTCTGAAGAACAACAAGGCCAGGGCGGTGCGCTTCACCACGCTGGAGGCGCTGTGCAGGGCGCTGGACTGCCAGCCCGGCGACCTGATGGAGTACCGTCCCGACGAATCCGACTGATCCATTTTGAACACACAAGGTGATGCAATGAAGAAGCGTAGAAAAGACTTTGCTGCAACGCTGATCGGAATCCTGCTGTGCATCTGCGCCGTACAGGGGCTCTTTCTGGGAGTCAAGTGCATCGCGTTCCGTTTTTGCGATGAGACCCTGTTTTCAAGGAGCATGGTGATGATGGTTTCCATGCTGCTTGTACTCGCGGGATTCGCATTCTACTGGAAGGTGAAAGGTGCGGAACTGAAGCTGCTGCCCAAGAAAATTGGAAGCATCCATATTGCGACGACTGCTGCCGCAGCGCTGTTTCTTGCAATCACGCTGTTCTGGGTCAAAGGGTTTTCGCCGGAGAATCTGCTTCTCATCGTCTATGCGGGAATCGTCACGCCTGTGTTTGAGGAGCTTCTGTTCCGGGGCTTCTTCTGGAACCGGCTCAGCTCCCATGTGAAAAAGGAGTGGGTTGTGTATCTGATCGTGACCATCCTGTTCGGACTGTGGCACATCGGCTATGCGGTGGGAATCTATCTCTGGCAGGGAGGGAGCCTGCTGCTCTGCATCGCGATGAAGGTACTGTGGGGAACCATGTACGGGTTCTTACTGGGTTTTATCCGGCTCAAAACCAGGAATTGCTATCTGGGAATTCTGGCGCACGGCGTGTTGAACGTGTTTGGATAAGCGGAGGAAGCACGCTGACATGAAAATCCGCCCCCTCCGATGATGGAAGGGGCGGATGCAGGTTTTGGATGACTTACAGGCGGCAGTCCAGCTTGGCCAGCTCGTCCACAACGTAGTTGTACACGAAGTCCACGGCCTCGTCCACGGGCTTCTTTTCCTGCATGGACTTGTCGCGGGCGGAGATTTCGATGGTGCCGTTCTTCAGGCCCTTGGGGCTGACGACCACGCGCACCGGCACGCCGAACAGGTCTGCGTCGGAGAACATCACGCCGGCGCTGACGGAGCGGTCGTCCCACAGCACCTCCACGCCGCGCTTGGTCAGCTCGTCGTAGATGCGCTTCGAGGTGGCGGCGACCTCCTCGTTGTCGCTGCGCAGGGAGCAGATCTGCACGTGCCAGGGCGCGATGGAGATGGGCCAAATCGGGCCGTAGTCGTCGCGGTGCGCCTCGCACACGGAGGCCGCCAGACGGCCCACGCCGATGCCGTAGCAGCCCATGATGGGATTCTTCATCGTGCCGTCCGCGTCCACATACGTCATGCCCATGCTCTCGGTGTACTTGGTGCCCAGCTGGAAGATGTTGCCCACCTCGATGCCGCGGGAGGTGTAGATGCTCTTC
>JBJEJN010000138.1:0-8936 GCA_051878085.1 Aristaeellaceae bacterium
GCCGCGCTGCTGGATCTGGACGTGGTCTGGCTCAACCCCGCGCCCGGAGATTCCTACCTGAGCTGCACTGTCTCTGCCGATGCGCTGGACGCAATGCTGGACGGCATGGACGCGCCCGCTGCGGTGTACCTCACCAGCCCGGACTACCTGGGCAACACCGTGGATATCGCCGCCATCGCGGAGGTCTGCCACCGCCGGGGCGTGCTGCTGCTTGTGGACAACGCCCACGGCGCGTACCTGCGCTTCCTGCCCGAATCCCGGCATCCCATCGATCTGGGCGCGGACATCTGCTGCGACTCCGCCCACAAGACCCTGCCGGTGCTCACTGGCGGTGCATACCTGCACCTCTCCCCCGATGCGCCGCAGTTCTGCTTCGATCAGGCCCGCACAGCGCTGGCGCTGTTTGGCTCCACCAGCCCCTCCTATCTGATTCTGCAATCGCTGGACGCGGCCAACCTGACCCTCGGCGATAACTATCGTGAGTCGCTGGCGCGCTTTATCGCCGAGGTGAATGCCCTTAAGGCGCGTCTGTTGAAGAAGGGCTGGCAGCTTCAGGGCGACGAGCCGCTGAAGCTGACCCTGCGCGCAAAGAATCGGGGCTACACGGGCATGGAGCTTGCACGGGCGTTGGAAGAACAGAACATCGTGTGCGAGTTCGCCGACCCGGACTTTCTGGTGTTGATGCTCACGCCTGAGGTCGGCTCCGATGGCCTTGCAAGGCTGGAGGCCGCGCTGGACGCATTGCCGCTGCAACCGGTCATACAGGATGAAGCCCCCGTGTTCCAACCCGCTGCGCGCGCCCTGTCCATCCGGGACGCGGCGCTCTCCCCCTGCGAGACGCTGCCAGTGGAGCGCTGTCTGGGCCGCATCCTTGCCGCCGCCACGGTGGCCTGTCCGCCCGCGGTGCCGATCCTGGTGTGCGGCGAACGCATCGACGAACACGCCCTCGCCTGCTTCCGCTACTACAGCATCGAAAGCTGCACGGTGGTGCGGGAATAAAGCACATCCTCCGCAGAGATGCTTCCCTGCGGAGGATGTCTTTATATGCCCTTTTGGTCGATGATCGCGACCTTTTCGTCCCTTCCCATCAGTTCATAGTACCTGCGCCACAGCGCCACGGAGTGCAGCGGTATCCGTTCGCCGTACACCTCCGCATATTCCGCAATCTGCGACGGTTCCAGTTCGCAGTCGTACACACTGCCGTCGCGCACGACCGCGTAGCCGCCCATCATGTCCACGTCCACGCCGTCGATTGTGAATTCGCGGAAGCGCTTCGTCGCGTAGCTGCCCCGCGTGGACGGCTGAAGCTTGCCCATGGAGCGCAGGATGCCCTCCATCTTTTCTGCATCTCCCTCGGTCACCAGCAGATCGATGTCATGAAAATCATCCACATACCCCTTGAACCAGAGCAAGAGGGATGCGCCCACGGCCCAGTTCAGGCCAGCGCGGTTGAATTCCGCCGCCATCCTCGACAGCACACGCAGCTTTTCCTCCCTGGACGCCATCAGTTCCCCTCCTGTTCAAACACCCGCGCAAGCTCCCGCAGATGCCCCGGCACGTCCAGCTTCTGCGGACAGACGTGCGCGCACGCGCCGCAGCCGATGCATGCGCTTGCAGCCTTCGGCAGCTCCGCGTAGGCGTGCTCCAGCTTCCACTTTTCGCCGGGACTGCGCCGGTACTCGTTGTACAGCGCAAAGCAGGACGGAATCGGAATGCGCCGGGGACAGCCGTCCAGGCAGTAGCCGCAGCCGGTGCAGCCCACCGCCGTGACGCTGCGGATGCATTCCGCCGTCTCCATCAGCGCAGTGAATTCCCCGTCCGTCAGCGGCGGCATGTCCCGCAGGTTCTCCTCAATCTGAGCCATTGCGTTCATGCCGCTGAGCACCGTCTCCACGCCGGGCAGGCTGCTCACAAAGCGCAGCGCCCAGCGCGCGGGACTTGCCTCGGGATCCAGCGCGCGCAGCATCGCCGCAACATCCTCCGGAAGCGACGCAAGATTTCCGCCCTTCACCGGCTCCATCACGACGATGCTCACGCCGTGCTTCCGCGCGACCTCCCAGCACCGCCGCGACTGGATGACCGCGCTCTCCCAGTCCAGATAGTTGATCTGAAGCTGCACCAGCTCCACCTCAGGGTGCTCTGTCAGGATTCGATCCAACAGATGCGCGTCGTCGTGGTAGGAAAAGCCGATGCGCCGCGCCCTGCCCTGCGTCTTCAGCTCCCGCAGGTAGCCGAAGCCGTCCCACGCCCCACAGGCGGCGTAGTTTTCCCGATCCAGGCCGTGGAGCAGGTACACGTCGAAGGTTTCCACGCCGCAGCGCTCCAGCTGCTCGGCGAAGATGCGCGCGCAGTCCTCCCGACTGTGCACCAGCCAGGTCGGCAGCTTGTCCGCGATCCGAAAGGCATTCCTCGGATGCCGCTTCACCACGCATTCCCGCAGTGTGCGCTCACTCTCGCCGCCCAGATAGGTGTAGGCCGTGTCGAAGTAGCTGCCGCCCAGCTCCAGAAAGCGGTCAGCGAGGCGGCATACTGCCGCCTGATCGACCCGATCCCCCGCAATGGGCAGGCGCAGAAGGCCAAAGCCCGTCTTGTTCATTGGATATCCTCCCGATTCTCTTTCGATTCCGCCCTTGCTTCCGGCAAAAAAACGTGCTATACTGCTGCATATCCCACCAAAGGAAGTGGATTTCATGGCAGAACGGAGCATGAAGCGTGTGGCAGACTCCTACACGACGCAGGTACAGCTGCTGACCCAGGCCAATCTGAACGGCTACAACCGGCTCTTCGGCGGACAGCTGATGAGCTGGATGGACATTGTGGCCGCGGTGTGCGCGCGCAGGCATTCCGAGCGCAACGTGACCACCGTGCGCGTGGACGGACTGGAGTTCCGCGCCCCAGCCCACGCCAACGACACGCTGGTGCTCACCGCCCACCTCTGCTACGTGGGCCGCAGCTCCATGGACGTGTGCGTGCACGTGTACGTGGAGGAGCTCTGCGGCGGCCGCACGCTCATCAACCAGGCCCACTTCACGATGGTTGCCCTGGATGAGAACGAGCAGCCCACGCCCGTGCCGGGACTGCTGCTGGAGACTGAGCAGCAGCGCGCCGAGTGGCAGGAGGCCGTCGCCCGGCGCAAGGGCGAGATCGTCTCAATCTGAATTCTGTCAGCAAGCCCCCGGAGATGTACTTCCCCGGGGGCAATTTTTGTTTCAGCGGCTGAGCTCCCCGTGGAAGGCGGGCTTCAGCAGCGGATAGAGCGACTGATACAGGCGCATGCGCTCGGCATAGACCGCCGCATTTGCCGGATCGCTCTCCGTGGCGTCGGTCATCTGCACGCAGCCGACCGCCTCGTCCAGGCTCCTGAACGCGCCCACGCCCACCGCCGCAGCCGCTGCCGCGCCCAGCGACGTGGCCGCATCGGCGGAGGTGCCCACGCCACGCACGCGCACGCGGCCTGCGTCCGCCAGAATCTGCCGCCAGAGCCGGGACTTCGCGCCGCCGCCGATGATGCGCATCTCCTCCACCGGCAGGCACTCACGCATGATGTCCAGGATGCCCGCCAGGGCATAGGACACGCCCTCGAACACCGCGCGGGAGAAGTGCCTGCGGTCGTGCTCGGCGCTGACGCCGAAGAACACGCCCCGCGCCAGGGGATCGAAGATCGGGCTGCGCTCGCCTGACAGGTAGGGCAGGAAGATCAGGCCGTCGCTGCCGGCGGGAACCTCCGCAGCCAGAGCGTTCATCGCTTCGATGCCCTCCGGCGCGTAGATTTTCTGCGCCCAGTCCACGGAGCGGCACACGCTCTCCACCGTGCCGAACACGGCGCTGTGCTCGCCATCCAGCGCCAGGATGTTGAACACCCGGCGCTGGGCGTCCAGATAGGGCACGTCCATGTTGCAGGCGATCCAACCGGTCGTGCCCAGGCTGCAGTAGGTTTCGCCGGTGCGCGCAATGCCCGCGCCCACGTTGGCGCAGGAGCCGTCGCCGCCGCCCGCCACCACCGGAATGCCCTGCTTCAGACCGAGCTGCGCCGCAGCCTCGGCGGTGAGCTGCCCGATGACCTCCGTGGAGGCGTGCAGCGTGGGGAAGCGATCCGCCTCCAGGCCAAGCTCCTGAAACACCTCCGTCAGGTATTCCTTTTTGCTGATGTCGATGAGCATGCCGTGGGACGCGTCGGAGTAGTCCGTGGTGTCCAGATTGCCCGTCAGGCGGAAGTTCAGGTAGTCCTTCGCCTGCAAGAAGCGCGCCGTTTTCGCGTAGATCTCCGGGCGCTTGCGCTTGAACCACATCGCCTTGCACAGCGGCGCGGCGGCGGTCAGCACGTTTCCGGTCAGATGATAGATGCGATCCAGGCCGATGCGCACCTCCACCTCCGCAGCCTCGTCCAGCGCGCGGTTGTCCGAGTGGATCATCGACGGCGCCAGCGGCTCGCCCTTCGCGTCCACCGGCAGCAGACCCAGCATGTGCGCGCTGATGCCGATGGCGCACACATCCTGCGCACCCTCGGGATTGATCTCAAACAGCCTGCGCACGGCAACCACAGCCGCGTCCCACCAGTCCTGCGCGCTCTGCTCGGCACAGTGCGGCGCGGGGTAGCGGGTCTCGTACCGCTGCGCGGCCTCCGAAACGATCCTCAGCTCCGTGGAAACCAGCGAGGCCTTCACGCTGCTGGTGCCCACATCCAACGCCAGTATGTATGCGCTCATCCTGTAACCCTCCGTATGTAAAGTTCATTTGTACTTGCAACCATTATACCGCGAATCCGGTGTTTTGATAAGCCCCTGACGCAAGTTTCTTTGATGGAAGCTTGACATTCTCCCCCGCGCCGTGCTATACTCCAACCATCAATATGGGAGGCAGACCGATGCGCAAGATTTCCTGCTGAATCGTTTGAACCGCAGTTCTGCGGCACATTCCACCCGGAATGCGCCCGCTGCGGCATGCAGGAAAGTTTGTTCATCGCTCCACCGCCCGCTGGTTCCGCCCTGCATCGCGCAGGCGCGGCCGCTTCATGCAGGTTTGGGAGTCCGGAAAGGCAGCTTTCTTGGGCTCCTTTTTCTTTGTCCACATCGGGCGGCGTGGCCACTGTCCCGCGAAGGAGGAATGCACGATGTCCATGATCCAGGTGAAAAACCTGACCTATCGCTATCCCGGCAGCAGCGAGGCTGTCTTTGAAAACCTGAGCTTTCAGCTGGACAGCAGCTGGAAGCTGGGGCTGATCGGCCGCAACGGCCGGGGAAAGACCACGCTGATGCGGCTGCTGACGGGCGAATGCGACAGCGGCGGCGCGATTCACACCGCCGTGCAGTTTGAATACTTCCCACGCACAGTATCCGACCCCCAACGCCCCGCGATGGAGGCGCTGCGGGAGATCTGCCCCGCTGCGGAGGAGTGGGAGCTGGTCTGCGAGCTCTCGAAGCTGGGCCTGGAGGGCGACGTGCTGGAGCAACCCTTCTCCACCCTCTCCGGCGGAGAACAGACCCGATCCCTGCTGGCGGCGATGTTCTTAAACGAGGGCCGCTTTCTGCTCATCGACGAGCCGACGAACCACCTGGATGCCGCCGGGCGCGCGCGGATGGCGGACTACCTGCGGCGCAAGCACGGCTTCATTCTGGCGAGTCACGACCGGGCGCTGCTGGACGGCTGCGTGGACCACATCCTGTCCATCAACCGCGCGGGCATCGAAGTGCAGGCCGGAAATTATAGCTCCTGGCGCATGAACTTCGACCGGCAGCAGGCCTTCGAGCAGGCCCGGGACGCGCAGCTGCGCCGGGACATCGGTCGCATGCGGGAGGCCGCGCGGCAGTCGGCGGACTGGTCGGATCGCGTGGAGGCCACGAAGGGCGTGCGTGTGGCCGGGCTCAAGCCGGACAAGGGCCGCATCGGCCACAAGGCGGCGAAGATGATGCAGCGCTCGAAGTCCATCGAGGCCCGCCGGGAGCAGGCCATCGAGGAAAAGTCAGCACTTTTGAAGAACGCGGAGAAGGCGGAGCCGCTGAAGCTCACACCGCTTGCCCACCACGCCCAGCGCCTGCTGGAGCTGCGGGACGTGCGCATCCATTACGACGGGCGGGAGATCTGCGGCCCGCTGACGCTGGATCTGATGCAGGGTGAGCGCGTCTGCCTGGAGGGCCGCAACGGCAGCGGAAAGAGCAGCCTGCTGCGGTTGATTCTGGGCGAGGACGTGCCCCACGAGGGCTGCGTTGTCCTCGCCTCGGGACTGATCGTCTCCTACGTGCCCCAGAGCGCCGCGCAGCTGCGGGGTTCGCTCTCCGATTTCGCCCGGGAGCGCGGCGTGGACGGCACGCTGCTGCGAACCATCCTGCGCAAGCTGGGCTTCGAGCGCGCGCAGTTCGAGCTGGACATGGCGGAGTTCTCCCAGGGCCAGCGCAAGAAGGCACTGATCGCCGCCAGCCTGTGCCAGCGGGCGCAGCTCTACCTCTGGGACGAGCCCCTCAACTACATCGACATCGATTCACGCATCCAGATCGAGGCGCTGCTGCGCGAGACCCAACCCACCATGCTCTTCGTGGAGCACGACGCGGCCTTCCAGCGCGCCGTCGCCACGCGGACACTCCGGCTGTGACGGCGCGGCTTGCAATCCAGCGCCCGCTGATGTATAATGATCTCTGGAATATCGGTATGGAGGCAGACAATATGCAGTTCAACAGCGAACAGCTTCTCTTATACGCAGTCACCGACCGCGCCTGGGTCGGTCGGCAGACGCTGCTGGAGCAGATCGAGGACGCCCTGGCGGGCGGCGCGACGCTGATTCAGCTTCGGGAAAAGGATCTGGACGCGGAGTCCTTTCTGAACGAGGCCGTGCAGGCGCGCGAGATCTGCCACCGCCACGGCGTGCCGCTGATCATCAACGACAACGTGGACGTAGCGCTGAAGGCCGGTGCGGACGGCGTGCACGTGGGTGTCGAGGACGCGCCCGTTGCGGAAATTCGCCACCGGGTGGGTTCGGACTTCATCATCGGCGCGACCGCCAAGACCGTGGAACAGGCGCAGCTGGCCCAGGAATCCGGCGCGGACTATCTGGGCGTGGGCGCGGTGTTCCCCTCACCCACCAAGCGCAGCGCCATCCGCATCACCGGTGAGCAGCTCCGCGCGATCTGCGCAAGCGTGGACATCCCTGCGGTGGCCATCGGCGGCATCAGTCTGGAGAACGCCCGGGAGCTCTGCGGCTGCGGCGTGCAGGGCATCGCGGTGGTCTCCGCCATCTTCGCAGCCAAGGACATTCCCTCCGCGACCGCCGAACTCAGGCGCGCCGCGCTGGACGTGGTTGGCCGCTAAGTCTGCGCTCCGCAAACCACAGAAAAGCACCTTCAACCCTCGGGATGAAAGTGCTTTTTGTTGTGTCAGTCGCAGAGCTTGATGACGGCAATGCCCGCCGCGTTCGGGCCGGTGTGGCAGCCGATGCTCAGCGACAGCGGGTTGTAGATCACCTCTTCGCCGGGGAAGGCCGCGCGGATCATGTCCACCCAGGCCTGCGCCTGCTTCTCATCCAGGAAGGTGCCCGCCGCAGCCAGCCGCAGCTGTTCCCCGGGCACGGAGGAGAAGCGCCCGTCGATGTCCTGCCGGATGTGCTCGATCATCCTCTGCTGGGCGTGCTTCATGCCGCGCACCTTGTCGCAGGCGTCCAGGCGCTCGCCCTGAATGGTGAGGATCGGGCGAATGCCCAGCACCGTGGCGATGGCCGCGCCCGCCGCCGTCACCCGGCCGCCGCGCTTGAGATACTCCAGGGTATCCACGGCGATGTAGATGCTGGCGTTGTAGGCCTCCTGCTCCAGACGCTCCCTGATCTCCCTGGCGCTGAGGCCCGACTCCGCCAGGCGCATCGCGTCCAGCACCGACAGGCGCTGGGGCACGGAAATGCGGTGGTTGTCCACCACCTGCACCCGCCCGCCGTAGTCCTCCGAGAGCGCAATCGCGCTGATGCAGGAGCTGCTCAGGCCACTGGACATGGGAATGTACACCAGCTCGTCATAGCCGCTTCCGAGCGCCGCGTCCCAGGCGCGGGTCACCTCCTCCGGCGAGGGCATCGCCGTGGTGACCTGCTTTCCGGAGAGCAGGCTCTCGTAGAACGCATCCATGCCGATGTCCACGCCCTCGAAGTAGGTCTGGGCGTCGATCAGCACCGGCATGGAGACGCAAAAGATCCCGAGCTGCGCCGCCTCTGCGGCATTGATTCCACTATTGCTGTCCGTGACGACGGCAACCTTCGGCATCTGTCATCCTCCCCCAATCTGCGATTTCGTGCACGAATTGTTCCCTGCGCGGCGCAATCCCATTGCATTTTCGTCGCACAGGGCCTATAATACTGTTATGTATTGTAACATGTGAATGTTACGCACGCAACGTCTGCGGCCGAAGCTGTGACAGATCTGGAGGTTTTGTTCATGAAAAAGGGCAATCCGAGCGCCAGCAACCGACTCGCACGGGAGTGCATGGTCACGGCGCTGATGCAGCTGCTGGAGGATCGTCCGCTGTCCACCATCACCGTCTCCGAGCTGACGGCGAAGGCGGGCGTATCCCGCATGACCTTCTACCGGAATTACAGCAGCAAGGAGGACGTCTTCGCCCGACACCTCCAGGACATTCTGGAGGAGTACCGTGCGGAATCCGTCTCCCTGCACAACGATGACCGCGCATACAGCTTCCCGCATATGCTGCACTGCTTTCAGTATTTCAATGCACACCGGGATTTTCTGAATTGCCTGTTCCAGAGCGGACTCTCCGGTCTGTTCCTGAGCGCCCTGGAGGACTACGTGCTCTCCCGCTGGCAGACCGACCCGGACGACCCGGCGCAGTACTATGCCCTGCGCGCCTTCTCCGGCGCGCTGTTCAGCGTGTACATCGCCTGGTCCAAGCGCGGCGCGCAGGAGACGCCGGAGCAGATGGCCGAGATGCTGAGCCGCTACTGGGCGCGC
>JBJEJN010000139.1:0-8880 GCA_051878085.1 Aristaeellaceae bacterium
GGCTTGGCGTAGAGCGACACGTCGTGCAGCACGGTCTTGCCCTCCTCGTAGGCGAAGTCCACGTCAAACAGCCGCACGTCTCCCGTCAGGCGGGTGTAGGTCACGCTGCCGTCCGCCTGATGGGGATGCTTCCAGGCCCAGATTCCGGTGCGCTCGGGGCACTCCATCAGCTGGCCGTTCTCCTCCCGGGCGTTGACCAGGGTCACGTAGCCCTCGTCCTGCTCCGGCTGCTCGTCCATCAGCTCGAAGATGCGCTCCGCACCGGCCAGACCCATGACGACGGCGTTGATCTGGTGGGACACCTGGTTGATGTTGCCCACGAACTGCTTGGTCATATTCAGGAAGGGCACGGCGATGCTGATGCTCAGCGCCTTGCCGGACAGGCTCAGGTTCGGCGCGCCGCAGGCGAGCAGCAGGCCGCCCGCCACCGCGACCACCACGTAGAGGATGTTGCCGATGTTGTTGAGGATCGGCCCCAGCACGTTGGAGTACTGGTTGGCGCGCACGGACTCCTCGTAGAGCCGGTCGTTGAGCCGGTCGAAGTCGGCCTCGCTCTCGCGCTCGTGGCAGAACACCTTCACGACCTTTTCGCCGTTCATGATCTCCTCCACGAAGCCCTCCACCTTGCCCAGCGCGGTCTGCTGGCGGAAGAAGAACTTTGCCGAGCCACCGCCCAGCTTTTTCGTGATGAAGTACATCAGCACCACGCCCGCCACCACCACCAGCGCCAGCCACACGCAATAGTAGATCATGATGCAGAAGATGGTGAGCACCGTGACCGCCGAGATCAGCAGCTGGGGGAAGCTCTGGGACACCATCTGGCGCAGGGTGTCGATGTCGTTGGTGTAGTGGCTCATGATGTCGCCGTGGTTGTGGGTGTCGAAATATTTGATGGGCAGACGCTGCATGCCGTCGAACATCACGCCGCGCAGCTTCTTCAGCGTGCCCTGGGTGATGATGGCCATGAGCTGGTTGTAGGTGACGCTGCTGACGAGGGCCAGCACGTAGAACGCGGCCAGCAGGCCCACCAGCCGCAGAATCCGCCCGCCGACGGCGCTCCAGTCGCCACTCTGCCAGCTGGTCTCCACCGATGCGATGACGTTCTGCATAAAGATGGACGGGATCGAGCTGACCACCGCGCTGAACACGATGCACACCACCGCAAGCGGCAGCATCACGGGATAGAAGCCGCGCATGGTGCGCAGCAGCCGTCCCACCACGCCCTTCTTGACCTTCCTCTTGCCCACGTCAATCACCTGCCTTGTTCTGCGAGGTGTAGATCTCGCGGTAGATGTCGTTGCCCGCCATCAGCTCCGCGTGGGTGCCGATGGCGTCGATGCGTCCGCCCTCCATCACGATGATGCGATCCGCGTCCTGCACGGAGGCCGTGCGCTGGGCGATGATGATCTTCGTGGTCTCGGGGATGTATTCCCGCAGGGCGCTGCGGATGCGCGCGTCGGTGCGGGTGTCCACGGCGGAAGTGGAGTCGTCCAGAATCAGGATCTTCGGCTTCTTCAAGAGCGCCCGGGCGATGCACAGCCGCTGCTTCTGACCGCCGGACACGTTTGTGCCGCCCTGCTCGATGTAGGTGTCGTAGCCGTCGGGGAACTGCCGGATGAACTCGTCCGCGCAGGCCAGTTTGCAGGCCTCGATCAGCTCCTCGTCGCTGGCATCCTTGTTGCCCCAGCGCAGGTTCTCCTTGATGGTGCCGGAGAAGAGGATGTTCTTTTGCAGCACCACGGCCACCTGATTGCGCAGGGAATCCAGGTCGTAGTCGCGCACGTCCCGACCGCCCACCTTCACCGTGCCCTCGGTCGCGTCGTAAAGGCGGGAGATCAGCTGGATCAGCGAGGACTTGGACGAGCCCGTGCCGCCGATGATGCCGATGGTCTCGCCGGACTTGATGTGCAGGTCGATGCCCTCCAGCGCCATGCGCTCGGCCTTTTGGGAGTACTTGAAGCTGACGCGCTCGAAGTCGACGGAGCCGTCGGCCACATCATGGATGGGATTCTCAGGGTTCTGAAGCGTGCTCTCCTCGTCCAGCACCTCCGCGATGCGCTTGCCGGACTCCGCCGCCATGACGATCGTCACGAACACCATCGAGACCATCATCAGGCTGTTGAGCATCATGAAGCTGTAGGTCAGCAGCGCGGAGAACTGGCCCACGTCCAGGGCAAGGCCCCGGCTTGTGATGATGGTGTAGGCGCCGAAGGACAGCACGAACACCATCACCGCGTAGATGCAGAACTGCATCAGCGGGCCGTTCAGCGCAAGGATGCGCTCGGCACGGGTGAAGTCGGCGCGCACGTCCTCGGCGGCGGCGTCGAACTTCTCCTGCTCGTAGTCCTCGCGCACGAAGGACTTGACCACGCGCATGGCCTTCACGTTCTCCTGAATGGAGGCATTGAGCCTGTCGTACTTCTTGAACACCTTGCGGAACAGCGGCATGGTCTTGTAGATGACCCAGCCCAGACCCACCGCCAGAAAGGGCACCACGAACAGGAAGATCCAGGCCATGCGCCCGCCCATGATGAAGGCCATCGCGAAGGCGAAGACCAGCATCAGCGGCGCGCGGATGGCCGTGCGGATGAGCATCATGTAGGCGTTCTGCACGTTGGTCACGTCGGTGGTCATGCGCGTCACCAGCGACGAGGTGAGAAACCTGTCGATGTTCTCAAAGGAGAAGCGCTGGACGCTGTAGAACAGGTCCTTGCGCAGGTTGCGCGCAAGGCCGCAGCTCGCCCGGGCGCAGCTCACGCCCGCAAGGCCGCCGAACAGCAGCGACAGAAGCGCCATCAGCGCCAGCAGGCCGCCGTAGCGCAGAATCACGCCCATCCCGCAGCCCGCCTTGATCTCGTTCACCAGCCGCGCGATCAGGAAGGGGATCACGCACTCCATCACCACCTCCATGGACACCAGGATCGGCGTGGCAATGGAAAGCTTTTTGTACTCCCGAACGCTCCCCAGAATTTTTCGCAGCATGCAATCCTCCCTTTCATCCGCCGTGCGGCAGTCGATTTTGCAGAAACCCGCAGACAAAGAAAAACGAGCGGCGCTCATCAACTGGACTTACGTGATGAACACCGCTCGTTGCTTCCGTCTGTATTTTCGGATACAGCATCATTCTAACATCGCCCTGTAAAATTTCAAGCCTGTACAGATTAACCTTTCTTCACGCCTCGATCCTGCGCATCCAGCGCCGCCGCCGCATCGTCCAGATCGACAGGGCAAGCCGCACGCACTCCTCCATCGAGAGCAGGAGATACAGCCATGCGATGGGCAGCTGCCACACGAACCCGCCCAGGCAGGCCAGTGGCACACCGAAACCCCAGGTGCCGATCAAATCGATCCACATCACCAGCTCCGTGCGCCCGCCGCTGCGCAGGATGCCGCTGCCCAGAATCATGTTCAGCACCTTCACGGGCGCAATCAGCGCGTAGGCGGTGAGAATCTGCCGGGTCATCGCCCGCACCTCCGCCTCCACGCGGAACAGGCGCACGTACAGCGGCGCGGCGCAGAGGATCACGCCGGACAGCATCGCCGCGCCGATCAGACCGTAGCACAGCAGCCGGACGGAGCTGCGGTACGCGCCATCGGAATCGCCCCGGCCCAGCGCCTTGCCCACCAGCACCCCCGCCGCCTGGGAGAGTCCGCACAGCGCGCCGATGGTCAGGCTCTGCACCGGGGCGGTGAGGGTCATCGCCGCGCAGGCCTGCCGGCCCACGTGGCCGTACACGCCCGCATACACGTTTTCGCCCAGGCTCCACAGCAGCTCACAGGCCAGCACCGGAGCCAGCATCGCCGCGTACTGCTTCCAGTTGAAGCAGCGCGACTCCCCGGAGATGCGCCGCAGGGGCTTCGATACGTCCCGGCACAGCAGGATCAGCAGAACCAGGTTTGCCCACTGGGCGATCAGCGTGGCCAGCGCAGCGCCCCGCGCACCCATCGCCGGAAAGCCGTGGCCGAAGATCAGCAGGTAGTTCAGCAGCGTGTTCAGCACCGCCGCCGCAGCTCCCGCCGCCAGCGCCCGGGCGGGGCGCTCCATGCAGCGCAGCAGCGCGCTCAGCAGCGTGCAGCCCGCCGCCGGAAGGAAGCTGCCCGCCAGAATGCGCAGGTACGCCGCCGCCTCGGCGATGGTGTCCGCGTCCCTGCTGTACAGAGCCATGATCTGCCCGGGCAGGGCGATGCAGGCCAGACTGAAGATCAGCGCCACGCCCAGCGCCAGCAGCAGGTTCACCCGGAAGCTGCGCCGCAGCGCGGGCCGGTTCTCCTGACCCAGATACTGCGCCAGCATCACGCCCGCCACCGCGCCCACCGCCGAGACCATCACGCCGTGGATGGACGCGAACTTGCCCGCCAGCCCCACGCCCGCCACGCAGGCGCTGCCCAGCTGGCCGATCATGATCTGATCCACCGCCGAAAAGGACGCCTGCAGCATGGATTGCAGCGCCACCGGCGCTGCCAGCGCGCACACCGCGCGGAAAAAGCCGTCCCGCCTCGCCACTTCCGTCAACCTCCCTGAAGGATTTCTTCGGAAACATTGTAGCACGCGGACGGCCTGCACCGCAAAGGTTAATCGCGTAACCTGCGATGAAATTATCCTGTGAAAATTATGCAGATGGCGCAGCTATCCGGGCGGTGCGCTGCTCTCCCGCGCGATCAGCCGCACCGGAAGCACCCGCTGCCCGTCGACCGCCCCGCCGGAGCGCAGCGCGTCCAGCGCCTCCATGGCGGCGCGCGCACGCAGCGCGTTGTCCTGACGCACGGAGCTCAGCTCGGGCCGAACCATGCGGCAGGCGGGGATGTCGTCGAAGCCCACGATGGAGATCTCCCCGGGCACGTCGATCCCCTGCGCCTGCAGCAGATGCATCAGCTCCAGCGCATGCTCGTCCGAGACGGCGAACACCGCCGTGTATGTGCGCAGCAGCTCCATGCGCTCCAGATAGAAGCTCCGCCGATCGTCGCGCAGCATGGGCACCTGCAAGAATTCCGCGCCCGGGCCGAAGCCCTCTCGGAAGCCCTCGTAGCGCTCCGCGTCCATGCAGATGCGGTTGTCCGCGATGCACAGCGCCCTGCGGTGGCCCAGTGCGCGCAGATAGCGGCCCACCTGACGGCCGCCGTCTCGCTGATCCGTACAGATGTTGCACATGCCTCCTGCCGGAAGCGACTCCGCAGGCTCCGGGTAGCCGTCGAACACCACCAGCGGAATGCGCATGCGGCCCCGCAGCGCGGCGTAATCCTGGCGGCAGAAGCCCATCAGCACCAGCCCGTCCAGGTTCCACATGGAGGCGAAGCGGGCAATCTCGTCGAAGTCGGTGGCGCGCTTGACCATCATGAAGCGGCCACTTGCTTCGATTTCCGCCGACAGGCAGCCCAGCGTGGAGGCCACGAAGCCGTCCTCCAGCGCCCGGGCCTCGTACTTCTCGTGGTCGTTGAGGGCCACGCCGATGATGCGGGAGCTGTTCTGCGCCAGCAGCACGCCCGCCATGCTGGGGATGTACTGCCGCTCCTCCAGCAGCGCCTGCACCCGCCGGGCGGTCTCCGGGGAGACCCTGCCGGTCTTGCCGTGGAGCACGTTGGACACCGTGGCGGTGCTCAGGCCCAGCTCCTCGGCGATGTCGATGATGCGCACCCGACGCTCGTCCATGGCAGGCTCCCCCTTCCGTCGTTCAGTTCTGCTTCAGCAGCGGCGCAATCGCGTCCTGCCAGATCGCTTCAAAGACCTCCTGCCGGCTTGCCTCGTTCAGAATCTCGTGGCGCAGGCCGGGGAACAGCTTGCCCTCAACGTCCGCAAAGCCCGCCTGCTTCATCCGCTCCACCGCATGCCAAAATCCCTTTTCATCGGGCGCACAGGGATCTTCCGCGCCGGAGAAGAAGCGCACCGGAAGCTGTGGATTCCCCCGCGTGGAGGAGAGCCCGTAGGCCCTGCGCATCAGCCGCAGCAGCGCCCGGTTGCCGTTCAGGGTGAAGGTGAACGTGCACAGCGGGTCGGCCTCGTAGGCGATCACGTTCTCCTCGTTGGCCGAGATCCAGCTGCTGGGATGCTCGGCGCTGGGAAAGCGCTTTGCGAACGCCCCGATGGTCATTTTCTGCACCAGGGAACTGTGGTGGCGCTCGCCGAAAATCGCGCTCAGCAGGCGGATCAGCACCAGCCCCACGCCCGCAGCGGCGTTCTCGCCGGGACTGCCGCAGACGATCAGCGCGTCGATGTCCTTATCATAGCGGTCGGCGTAGGCGCGCACCGCCAGCGAACCCATGCTGTGGCCGAACAGGATCAGCGGAAGTCCCGGCCACTGCGTGCGCATCCAGAGGGTGAGCTGGTGCAGATCCTGCACCACGCCCTCGTCGCCGTCCGCATAGAAGTAGCCCAGATCCTCCGCGCTGCGCACCGACGCGCCGTGGCCGCGATGGTCGTGGATCACGCACAGACAGCCGCGAGACGCCAGAAATTCCATGAAGGGCTGGTAGCGCTCCTTGTGTTCGCACATGCCGTGGGCCAGCTGCACCAGGCAGCGGGGTTCACCCTCCGGACGCACCAGCATCACGGACAGCGGCAGGCCGTCGAAGGCAGAATTCAGGGTGATTCTTTCCGTGGTGGACATGTCGTCGCCTCCTTGCGGAGCACCAGGCTCCCATTTTCTGTGAATATTTTACTACGCCCGGAAGGGACGCGTCAAGGCGGCGCAAAATTCGCTGCAAAAAAGTATTGACAAACGAAAAATCTTGTGCTATAATCCCGCTAAACCGTTGAGGGAGCGTAAGTACGCACCGACAACCTCTTCGACAGAGAGCCGCAGGCGGTGGAATTGCGGCGGAGAGCGCGGCGCGGAATGGGCTTCTGAGGGCGAGCAGAAACGGCTTTTCGCCGGAGTATGGGAGACGGAGGTGGCTCTCCGTAAACAAAGGCCGGCATATGATGGTATGCGCAGAGTGGGCGCGTCGAAGGGCGCGTCAAGCCGGGTGGCACCACAGGATATGATGATTCGATCCTGTCCCAGCAAACATTTTTGCAGGGACAGGATTTTTTTCTGTCCCGGACCGTCAGAGGGCAGATGCTCATCGATTTGAAAGGAGACAGAACCATGAAGCAGCAAGCAATCCCCTACAAGATCTATCTGGACGAAGCCGAGATGCCCACGTCTTGGTACAACCTGCGCGCGGACATGAAGAACAAGCCCGCGCCGCTGCTGAACCCCGGCACGCTCCAGCCCATGACCGCGCAGGAGCTCTCCGGCGTATTCTGCGAGGAGCTGGTGCAGCAGGAGCTGGACAACGACACCCCCTACTTCGAGATTCCCGAGGAGATTCGCTCCTTCTACAAGATGTACCGCCCCTCCCCGCTGGTGCGCGCCTACTGCCTGGAGGAGAAGCTCCAGACCCCGGCGAAGATCTACTACAAGTTCGAGGGCAACAACACCAGCGGCAGCCACAAGCTGAACTCCGCCATCGCCCAGGCCTACTACGCCAAGAAGCAGGGCCTGAAGGGCGTGACCACCGAGACCGGTGCGGGTCAGTGGGGCACGGCGCTGTCCATGGCTTGCGCCTACCTGGGCCTGGACTGCAAGGTGTACATGGTCAAGTGCTCCTACGAGCAGAAGCCCTTCCGCCGCGAGGTCATGCGCACCTACGGCGCATCCGTGACCCCCTCGCCGTCCATGGAGACGGAGGTGGGCCGCAAAATCCTCGCCGAGCATCCCGGCACCACCGGCAGTCTGGGCTGCGCCATCTCCGAGGCCGTGGAGAAGGCCGTCACCAGCGAGGGCTACCGCTACGTGCTGGGCAGCGTGCTCAATCAGGTGCTGCTGCACCAGTCGGTGATCGGCCTGGAGACCAAGGCCGCGCTGGACAAGTACGGCGTGGTGCCGGACATCATCATCGGCTGCGCAGGCGGTGGCTCCAACCTGGGCGGACTGATCGCGCCCTTCATGGGCGAGAAGCTGCGCGGCGAGCGCGACTACCGCATCATCGCCGTGGAGCCGGCCTCCTGCCCCAGCTTCACCCGCGGCAAGTACGCCTACGACTTCTGCGACACCGGCATGGTGTGCCCGCTGGCGAAGATGTACACGCTGGGCAGCGGCTTCATCCCCGCGCCGAACCACGCGGGCGGACTGCGCTACCACGGCATGAGCTCCATCCTGTCCCAGCTCTACGCCGACGGCCTGATGGAGGCCCGCTCGGTCAAGCAGACCGACGTGTTCGCCGCTGCGGAGATGTTCGCACGGGTCGAGGGCATCCTGCCCGCACCGGAGAGCTCCCACGCCATCCGCGCCGCCATCGACGAGGCCCTGAAGTGCAAGGAGACCGGCGAGGAAAAGACCATCGTGTTTGGCCTCACCGGCACCGGCTACTTCGACATGTACGCCTACGAGGCCTATCACGACGGCAAGATGCAGAACTACATCCCCACCGACGAAGAGATTCAGGCCACGCTGGACAAGCTGCCGAAAGTGGAATGAAATAATGTGGAGGGAGGTGAGTAAGCACCCCCTCAGCAACCCCCGCATAGCCGTAGGGCGGGGTGCCCTCACCCCGCCGCACAAATTATTGGGCTGCCTCAGAACGAAATGTTTTGAGACAGCCCTTCGTTTGCTTATTCCATTTTCTCCGCCGCAGGCAAAAGTATGCTGCGATCCCCCTGGCCTCCCTTGTGTAAATAGCAGTCGCGACTCCAAGGGAGCCGCGACCAGCCGCCGGGAAATTTTCAATTTCCACGGCGCGCTGCCGGCCGCTGCAATCCATTGCAGTGCGGCCGGTGCGTAAAGGGAGGTGGCGCGGCGTAGCCGCGTCGGAGGGATTGTTCCGTTTACTCTGCCCTCTCCGCTGCTGGCAAACACACCGTCATGCGGGTGCCCAGGCCCTCGCGGGAGAGCACCTCGAAGT
>JBJEJN010000140.1:0-8810 GCA_051878085.1 Aristaeellaceae bacterium
ACGAGCACGGCATCATCCGCATCGGCGCGGAGGTGCGCGCCAACGACATTCTGGTCGGCAAGGTCACCCCGAAGGGCGAGACCGAGCTGACCGCCGAGGAGCGCCTGCTGCGCGCCATCTTCGGCGACAAGGCGCGCGAGGTGCGCGACACCTCCCTGCGCGTGCCCCACGGCGAATTCGGCATCATCGTGGACGTGAAGATCTTCACCCGCGAGAACCGCGACGAGCTGAGCCCGGGCGTGAACCAGATGGTGCGCGTCTACATCGCCCAGAAGAGAAAGATTCAGGTGGGCGACAAGATGGCGGGCCGCCACGGCAACAAGGGCGTTGTGTCCCGCGTGCTGCCGGAGGAGGATATGCCCTTCCTGGCGGACGGCACGCCGCTGGACATCGTGCTGAACCCCCTGGGCGTTCCGTCCCGAATGAACATCGGTCAGGTGCTCGAGGTGCATCTGGGCCTGGCGGCAAAGGCGCTGGGCTGGCACGTCGCAACGCCGGTCTTTGACGGCGCGCGCGACGAGGACATCGCCGACATGATCGACCGCGCCGCAGCGGCCGAGGATGGCCCGCTCTACGACGAGAAGGGCCGCCCGACGATCCAGTTCTCCAAGATCGGCATCAACCGCACGGGTAAGCTGTGGGTGTACGACGGACGCACCGGCGACCGCTTCGACAACCCCGTCACCGTCGGCTATATGTACTATCTGAAGCTGCATCACCTGGTCGACGACAAGATCCACGCCCGCTCCACCGGCCCGTACAGCCTGGTTACCCAGCAGCCTCTGGGCGGCAAGGCCCAGTTCGGCGGCCAGCGCTTCGGCGAGATGGAAGTCTGGGCGCTGGAGGCCTACGGCGCAAGCCACGTGCTCCAGGAGATCCTGACCGTCAAGTCGGACGATACCATCGGCCGCGTCAAGACCTACGAGGCCATCGTGAAGGGCGAGAACATCCCCGAGCCGGGCGTGCCGGAGTCCTTCAAGGTGCTCATCAAGGAGCTGCAGTCCATCGCCCTGGACATCAAGGTGCTGGACAAGGACAAGAACGAAATCGAGATTCGCGAGCTGGACGACGACATCTACGCCACCGAGAGCGAATTCAAGGACGAGCTCGTGCCGCAGGCGACCCCCGAGGCCCTCGCCGAGGAGGAGGCCGCAGCCGAGGACTTCGACTTCGACGACCTCGAGCTGGACGACGATCTGTCCCTGGACGACGATTTCTAAGAGACGCACACTGCTTTCAGGTGAGGAATTCACCGTGTCTTGATATAGAAGGGAGAGAGCTCCTTGTTTGAATTGACAAATCTGGATTCCATTCAAATTGGTCTGGCTTCGCCGGAGAAGATCCGCCAGTGGTCTCACGGCGAAGTGACCAAGGCGGAAACCATCAACTACCGCACCCTGAAGCCGGAGCGCGACGGCCTGTTCTGCGAGCGCATCTTCGGGCCTACCAAGGACTGGGAGTGCAACTGCGGCAAGTACAAGCGCACCCGCTTCAAGGGCGTTGTCTGCGACAAGTGCGGCGTGGAGGTCACCAAGGCCAAGGTGCGCCGCGAGCGCATGGGTCACATCGAGCTGGCCGCACCCGTGTCCCACATCTGGTACTTCAAGGGCATTCCGTCCCGCATGGGCACGCTTCTGAACATCAGCCCCCGCGCGCTTGAGCAGGTGCTGTACTTCGCAAGCTACATCGTGCTGGATCCCGGCGACAAGTCCGTCACCGGCCTTCAGCTGCACCAGCTGCTGACCGAGAGCGAGTATCAGAGCAAGAAGCAGCAGGCCGAGGAGAAGGGCTTCGAGTTCCGCGTCGGCATCGGCGCGGAGGCCGTGCGCGAGATGCTTTTGAGCCTGGACATCGAGAAGATGAGCCAGGATCTGCGCGCCGAGCTGGACGAGCTGTCCGCCAAGGAGACCAAGCGCGACAGCGAGGGCCAGAAGCGCCAGCGCATCATCAAGCGTCTGGAGGTCGTGGAGGCCTTCCGCCAGAGCGGCAACAAGCCGGAGTGGATGATTCTGGACGTGGTGCCGGTCATCCCGCCGGAGCTGCGCCCCATGGTGCAGCTGGACGGCGGCCGCTTCGCCACCGCCGACCTCAATGATCTCTACCGCCGCGTCATCAACCGCAACAACCGCCTCAAGCGCATGCTGGAGATGGGCGCGCCGGACATCATCGTGCGCAATGAGAAGCGCATGCTGCAGGAGGCCGTGGACGCGCTGATCGACAACGGTCGCCGCGGACGCCCCGTCACCGGCGCGGGCGGACGTCAGCTCAAGTCCCTGTCCGATCTGCTGCGCGGCAAGCAGGGCCGCTTCCGTCAGAACCTGCTGGGCAAGCGCGTCGACTACTCCGGCCGTTCGGTTATCGTCGTCGGCCCGAGCCTGAAGCTGTATCAGTGCGGCCTGCCCAAGGAGATGGCGCTGGAGCTGTTCAAGCCCTTCGTCATCGAGCGCCTTGTGAATCAGGGCATGGCCGTCAACGTCAAGACCGCAAAGCGCGCCGTGGAGCGCCTCAAGCCCGAGGTCTGGGACGTTCTGGAGAACGTCATCAAGGACCATCCGGTGCTGCTGAACCGCGCGCCTACGCTGCACCGCCTGGGCATCCAGGCCTTCGAGCCGATCCTGGTCGAGGGCAAGGCCCTGAAGCTGCACCCGCTGTGCTGCACCGCCTTCAACGCCGACTTCGACGGCGACCAGATGGCCGTGCACGTTCCGCTGTCCATGGAGGCCCAGGCCGAGGCCCGCTTCCTGATGCTGGCGGCGCACAACATCCTCAAGCCCCAGGACGGCAAGCCGGTCATCTGCCCGACCCAGGACATGGTTCTGGGCTGCTACTACCTGACCATGGTGCACGACGGCCTGAAGGGCACCGGCAAGTACTTCACCGACGTGGACGAGGCCCTGATGGCCTACGGCACCGGCGAGCTGGCGCTGGAGGCCCCCTGCCACATCCGCATGACCAAGGTCATCAACGGCGAGAAGCACTCCCGCATCGTGGACACCACCATCGGCCGCGTGATCTTCAACCAGGCGATTCCGCAGGACATGGGCATGCAGAAGCGCGAGACCATCGACGACATGTTCAAGCTGGAGATCGACGAGGTCGTCGGCAAGAAGCAGCTGGGCAAGATCGTCGACAACTGCTACCGCACCCACGGCGTGACCACTACCTCCCGCATGCTGGACGACATCAAGACCCTGGGCTACAAGTTCTCCACCCGCGCGGCGCTGACCGTTTCGGTCGCGGACATCATCGTCCCGCCCAAGAAGAAGGAGATCCTGCACGCCGCCGAGGATCAGGTGCACCGCATCGAACGCGAATTCAAGCGCGGCCGCATGTCCGAGAACGAGCGCTACAGCGCCGTCATCAAGATCTGGGAGACCGCGACCAACGACGTCACAAAGGAGGTTCTGGCCAACCTCGAGCAGTTCAACCCCATCAACATGATGGCGGATTCCGGCGCCCGAGGCTCCACCAACCAGATTCGCCAGCTGGCCGGCATGCGCGGCCTGATGGCCTCCCCGACGGGCAAGATCATCGAGCTGCCCATCAAGGCAAACTTCCGCGAGGGCCTGTCGGTTCTGGAGTTCTTCCTCTCCTCCCACGGCTCCCGCAAGTCCCTGGCAGACACCGCCATGAAGACCGCCGACTCGGGCTACATGACCCGCCGTCTGGTGGACGTGTCCCAGGAGAACATCATCCGTGAGATCGACTGCTTCGCCAACCGCGGCGAGCGCGTGCGCGGCGTGAAGGTGCAGGACATCGGCGAGCCCGGCGACATCATCGAGACCCTCGAGGACCGCATCCGCGGCCGCGTCGCCGCCGAGGACGTGATCGATCCCAACAGCGGCGAGGTCATCGTCGAGATGAACGAGCTGATCACCCACGATCTGGCCAAGAAGATCGTCGGCGCAGGCATCACCGAGGTCAACATCCGCTCGGTGCTCACCTGCCAGTCCAACGTCGGCGTGTGCGCCCGCTGCTACGGCGCAAACATGACCAACGGCAAGCTGGTGGACGTGGGCGAGGCCGTCGGCATCATCGCGGCCCAGTCCATCGGCGAGCCCGGCACCCAGCTGACCATGCGTACCTTCCACACCGGCGGCGTCGCCACCGGCGAGGACATCACCCAGGGTCTTCCCCGCGTCGAAGAGCTGTTTGAGGCCCGCAAGCCCAAGCGCGAAGCGACGCTGGCGGACATCTCCGGCGTGGTGCACATCACCACCGACGCGAAGAAGCGCAAGAAGCTCATCATCCAGAGCGACGCTTCCGGCGACTCTGCCGTCGAGACCAAGGAGTATCCCATCAACTACGGCTCCAAGCTGCGCGTGGAGGACGGCGACCACGTCACCGCCGGCGAGGAGCTGATCGAGGGCTCCATCAACCCCCACGATCTGCTGCGCATCCTGGGCGTGAAGGCCGTGCAGGACTACCTCGTCAAGGAGGTTCAGGCCGTATACCGCCGCCAGGGCGTTGAGATCGCCGACAAGCACATCGAGGTCATCGTGCGCCAGATGCTGCGCAAGGTCAAGGTGGAGGAGGCCAACGATACCGACCTGCTGCCCGGCTCCCTGGTGGACATCTTCAAGTTCGACCAGGTCAACCGTCAGGCGCTGGAGCAGGGCCTGCGCCCCGCAACCGCCAAGCGCACGCTGCTGGGCATCACCAAGGCCGCGCTGGCCACCGAGTCCTTCCTGTCCGCCGCCTCCTTCCAGGAGACCACCCGCGTGCTGACCGAGGCCGCCATCAAGGGCAAGGTCGATCCGCTGCTGGGCCTGAAGGAGAACGTCATCATCGGCAAGCAGATTCCCGCCGGTACGGGTCTCAAGCGCTACACCGATATCGAAATCCACGAGGCGTACTAAACCAATATCCCGCCGCCCGCGTCCGAAAGGATGCGGGCGGTTTTTCTGTCGAAGCGGGTCAAAGATCAGAGATGTGTAAGGAATGCCCGTGCGCGTGCGAAGTTTACATTCGGGGCGTAGAATGAAGTGGAATGACGGCATAAGCCCGGGCAAATTGGGTTAAAATTCACCGAAAGGGCCTGTGAACGCCGCTTTTGTCTTGACAATGCTTGCATTTGGTGATATGATTTGATAGTTCGGGTATGTCTGTAAAAGGAGTGTGCTGCAATGCTTGAAAAGCTGAAGAACGGTTCTAAGGTTGTCGGCACACGCAGATTGCTGCGCGCGATTCGCTCCGGCGAAATCGCGGAGGCCTACATCGCCCAGGACGCCGATCTCTACATCGTCCGCCAGGTTCGCCAGGCGTGCAACGAGGCCGGCGTGCGCATGGTTGAGGTTCCCACGATGAAGGAGCTCGGCCAGGCCTGCGGCGTGGAGGTCAAGACGGCCTCTGCGGGCCTGAAGAAGGCGTAACCCGTCCCAATTTTGCTATCCTCTTCCAGGGTTGCGGAAGTGCGTATAGAAGCTTTATTACGATTATAGTTCAGGAGGTGCTTTTCTTCCATGCCGACGATCAATCAGTTGATCCGCAAGGGTAGAGAGAAGGTAACCAGCAAGTCGAATTCCCCGATTCTGCAGTCCTGTCCGCAGAAGCGCGGCGTCTGCCTGTCCGTCAAGACGCAGACCCCCAAGAAGCCGAATTCCGCATTGCGTAAAATTGCCCGCGTTCGTCTGACGAACCAGATCGAAGGTACTTGCTACATCCCCGGCATCGGCCACAACCTGCAGGAGCACTCGGTTGTTCTGATCCGCGGCGGCAAGGTGCGCGATCTGCCTGGCGTGCGTTACCACATCATCCGCGGCGCTCTCGATGCTGCTGGCGTTGCCAAGCGCATGCAGGGCCGCTCCCTCTACGGCGCAAAGCGTCCGAAGAAGTAAACGAAAGCAGTACCAATTGCTTTCATTGGCGAAAACGTGGGCCCAAGCATGAAGCATGTGCCATTTGGAACGTGGGAATATGTGGATTGCAAAGGACTGCGGGCAGTGCGGTTGCGCCAACGGCCGCATGGGCTTTTGCCTGTTTCTCGTTCACTTTTGACACCGTACGATTAAATTTCAGGAGGGACAACAATGCCCAGACGTGGATTTATTCCGAAGCGTGAAGTGCTTCCGGATCCTGTATATGGAACGACCGTCGTCACCAAGCTGATCAACCAGGTCATGTACGACGGCAAGCGCGGCGTAGCCCAGGCTGTGTGCTATGACGCATTTGAAATGGTTGCTCAGAAGACCGGCAAGGAGGCCATTGAGGTGTTCAACCAGGCAATGGCCAACATCATGCCGTCCCTGGAAGTCAAGGCCCGCCGCGTCGGCGGTACCACCTACCAGGTCCCGATCGAGATCCGTCCCGAGCGCCGTCAGACCCTGGCTCTGCGCTGGCTGGTCATGTTCGCCCGCAAGCGCGGTGAGCGCAGCATGGCGGAGCGCCTGGCAGGCGAGATCCTGGACGCCGCCAACAACGCCGGTAATGCCGTGAAGCGCCGCGAGGATATGCACAAGATGGCCGAGGCCAACAAGGCATTCGCGCACTATCGCTGGTAATACCGATAGATTTCATATCAAAACCTTCCTTCAGCACGCATTTTGCGTGCTGAAGGTCGCTATGGGGAACGTGTTAAGATTTGATACGCAATTAACGCTTCAAAAGATTAAGCGCATTCCCGTTCCAATCAGAAAGAAAGAGGAAATAGACTGTGGCGAGAACTCATTCACTTGATCACGTACGCAACATCGGCATCATGGCCCACATTGACGCCGGCAAGACGACTACGTCCGAACGCATCCTGTATTACACCGGCCGTACCCACCGCATCGGCGAGGTGCACGAAGGCATGGCCACGATGGACTGGATGGAGCAGGAGCAGGAGCGCGGCATCACCATCACCTCGGCTGCAACGACCTGCGAGTGGCGCGGTCATCAGATCAACCTGATCGACACTCCCGGCCACGTCGATTTCACCGTTGAGGTCGAGCGCTCCCTGCGCGTTCTGGACGGCGCTGTGTCCGTATTCTGCGCAAAGGGCGGCGTCGAGCCTCAGTCCGAGACGGTCTGGCATCAGGCCACCAAGTACCATGTGCCTCGCCTGGCCTACGTCAACAAGATGGACATCACAGGCGCGGACTTCTTCCGCGTTGTGGACATGATGAAGGAGCGCCTGCACGCAAACGCGGTGCCGATTCAGCTGCCCATTGGCGCTGAGGCCAACTTCGTCGGCCTGGTGGATCTGGTTCGCATGAAGGCGGAGATCTACGTCGACGAGATGGGCACCACCATGGACGAGACCGACATTCCGGCGGATCTGGTGGAGATGGCGCAGGAGTATCATCACAAGATGGTCGAGGCCGCTGCCGAGGCGGACGACGAGCTGATGATGAAGTACCTGGATGGCGAGGAGCTCACCGTCGAGGAGATCAAGTACGGCATCCGCAAGGCCACCATCGAGAACAGGATGACCCCCGTGCTGTGCGGCACTTCCTACCGCAACAAGGGCGTGCAGCCGCTGCTGGACGCGATCGTGGACTATCTGCCGTCCCCGATCGACATCCCGCCGGTCAAGGGCACGAAGGTCAGTTCCGACGAGGAGATCGAGCGCATCGCAAGCGATGACGAGCCCTTCTCCGCGCTGGTGTTCAAGATCATGGCCGATCCCTACGTCGGCAAGCTGGCGTTCTTCCGCGTGTACTCCGGTACCCTGAAGGCCGGTTCCTACGTCTACAATTCCAACAAGGGCAAGCGCGAGCGCATTGGCCGCATCCTGCGGATGCACGCCAATCACCGCGAGGAGACCGACGAGATCCGCGCGGGCGACATCGCCGCCGCCGTCGGCCTGAAGGAGACCACCACCGGCAACACCATCTGCGATGAGAGCAAGCCCATCGTGCTGGAGTCCATGGAGTTCCCGGAGCCCGTCATCCGCGTCGCCATCGAGCCCAAGACCAAGGCCGGCGCCGAGAAGATGAGCCTGGCCCTCGTCCGCCTGGCGGAGGAGGATCCCACCTTCAAGACCTACACCGACGAGACCACTGGCCAGACCATCATCGCCGGTATGGGCGAGCTGCACCTGGAGATCATCGTGGATCGTCTGCTGCGCGAATTCCGCGTGGAGGCCACCGTCGGCAAGCCGCAGGTCGCCTACAAGGAGTGCGTGCGCCGTCGCGCCAAGGCGGAGGCCCGCTACGTGCGCCAGACCGGCGGTCACGGCCAGTACGGCCACTGCATCATCGAGGTCTATCCCCGTGAGCCCGGCGCAGGCTACGAATTCAACAACAAGACCGTGGGCGGCTGCATTCCCAAGGAGTTCATCGGGCCCATCGACGCGGGCATTCAGGAGGCTGCGCAGAGCGGCATTCTGGGCGGCCACGAGGTCGTGGACTTCGGCGTGGACCTGATCGAAGGCTCCTACCACGAGGTCGACTCCAGTGAAATGGCGTTCAAGATCGCTGGTTCCATGGCGCTGAAGGAGGCCCTGCAGAAGGCCGACTGCGCACTGCTGGAGCCGATGATGAAGGTCGAGGTCGTCGTTCCCGAGGAGTACCTGGGCGATGTCATGGGCGATATCTCGTCCCGTCGCGGCCGCGTGACCGGCATGGACATGCACGCCGGCCTGCACAGCATCGACGGCATCGTTCCGCTGAGCGAGATGTTCGGCTACGCCACCGACCTGAGGAGCAAGACCCAGGGCCGCGGCAACTACACGATGCAGTTCGAGCACTACGAGGAGGTGCCCGCAAATATCGCGGATAAGATCCTCGGCAAATCGAAAAACTATTGATGCAGATCAATTAGGAGGAATAATCAATGGCAAAGGCAAAGTTTGAGCGCACGAAGCCTCATGTAAACATCGGCACGAT
>JBJEJN010000141.1:0-8739 GCA_051878085.1 Aristaeellaceae bacterium
ACCTGTGACCCTCTGCTTGTAAGGCAGATGCTCTCCCAGCTGAGCTATGCTCCCCGATGTCGTGCACTCGCGACGACTCGTATATAATACAATAAAACGCCGGATTTGTCAATACCTATTTTCACTTTTCTCGGAATTTTTTTCCGGAATAAATCCGGCAGGCTGTTTACCGCATCCAAAACCGTTTTGTCCACCGCTTGACCACGCATTCCAAGAGTGTGGTCAAGCGGTGGACAGAAGGACATTTTTCATCTCAAAGTGCCCAGGAAATGCCGCTATTTCAGCGCAATCAGGCACACAGTTTCCACGTGCCCCGTCCAGGGGAACATGTCCACCGGCTGGGCCCACTCCAGGCGATAGCCCCGCTCCGTCAGCAGCTTCACATCCCGCGCCAGCGTGGACGGGTTGCAGGAGACGTAGGCGACGCGCGGAATGCCCGCGTCCGCGATGGCGTTGAGCAGCGCCGCGTCCGCGCCCTTGCGCGGCGGATCCAGAATCGCTGCGTCGAAGCGCTCCCCCGCCGCCATGCGCCGGGGAATCTCCCGGGCAGCGTCCCCGCAGATGAAGCGTGCTCTGCCCTCCAGGCCATTCCTGCGGGCGTTCTGTTTCGCGTTCTCGATGGCCGGCGGCACGATCTCCACGCCCAGCGCGAACTCCGCCAGCCGCGCCGCCGCCAGCGTGATCGTGCCTGCGCCGCAGTACGCGTCCAGTACCCGCTTCGGCGCGTCCTCGGTGAGTCCCGCTGCCTCCAGCGCCTTCAGGTACAGCTTCTCCGCCTGAGGCGGGTTCACCTGAAAGAAGGCCTGGGGCGAGAGCTCGAAGCGCAGGCCCAGCAGCTCGTCCTCCACCGTGCGCCGCCCGGCGAGGTGGCTACACGCGCCGTCCAGTGCGTGCGCCGGATGGCGGTTCAATTTGCAGAAGTGCACCGAGACGACCTCCGGCACGTCGCACATCAGTGCCTCCGCGATGGCGCGTGCCTCGCCCTGCACCGGTGCGTCCGCACAGAGCACGGCGGTGGTCTCCCCCGCCCGGTTCACCCTCGTCACCAGAAAGCGCACGCGGCCCGCACAGGGATATTTGCCCAGCTTCGCCTGCATCCAGTTGAGCACCCGAACGCTCTCCTTGTGCTGCAACAGGCAGTCCTCCAGCGGCAGCACCCTGCGGCTGCCGCCCTCGAAGCTGCCGATGCGCACCTGACCGTTATGCACCGACACGGCGTACTCCGCCTTGTTGCGGCAGCGCTCGGTTGCGTCGCTGCCGATCGTCGGCAGCACCACGGGCTGCTCCACGCCGCCGATGCGCTCCAGCGCGTCCGCCACCCGCTGCCGCTTCAGCTGCAGCGAGCATTCGTACGTCATGTGCCGCGCGCTGCAGCCGCCGCAGCGCCCGTAGTGCGGGCAGTCCGCTTCCTTTCGATCCGACGATGGCTCGAGCACACGAACGAGACGCGCCTCGCAGAACCTTCCGCCGTCGCGCGTCACTTCAATTTCCACCGTTTCACCGGGAAGGGCGCCCGGCACAAAGACCGCGCGCCCATCCGGGAGCCGACCGACGCCCTGCAGCTCGCTGCCGGTGCCGGTGATCTGAATTCTTTCCATAGATTATGCCCTGGTCATGACGGCCATCACGTCGACCAGCTCGGCGATGCCGCTGTCCGCCGCGTGGGGACCCTTCTGCACGTCCGCGAAGGGAACCTCGATCACGTTCATGCCGCGCACGCCCACAGCCACGCCGCTGACGTCCTTGTGCAGCAGCTCCACCGCATGCGCGCCCAGCTGGGTGCCCAGGATGCGGTCCTTGGCCGACGGACTGCCGCCGCGCTGCAGGTAGCCCAGCACGGTGGAGCGGGTCTCGTGGCCGGAGAGCACCTGGATGATGCGGGCGATCTGGTGGCTGTCGATCTCGTCCACGTCGATGTCGCTCAGCTGCGGATGCTGGGCGCACAGCTCCGTAAGATTCGTGGTCAGCGAGGACATCGCGCCCTCCGCAAACACCAGAATCATGCTGCGCTTGCCGCGCATCACACCCCACTTCACGCGCTCTGCGACCTCCTCGATGCTCCACGGGATCTCCGGCACCATGTACAGCTCCGCGCCGCAGGACAGCGCCGTGTGCAGCGCGATGTCGCCGCAGTTGCGGCCCATCACCGTGATCAGGCTGGCGCGCTCGTGGGAGTCGCTGGTTTCGCGAATGCGGTTGATGCACTCGCAGGCGGTGTTCAGCGCGGTGTCGAAGCCGATGGTGTAGTCGGTGTAGGCCAGGTCATTGTCGATGGTTCCCGGCACGCCCACCGTGGGAAAGCCCAGCTTGTACAGCGCCTCGGCGCCCTTGTAGGTGCCGTCGCCGCCGATGCACACCAGGCCCTCCACGCCGATGGTCTTCAGGTTCCGAATGGCCTGCTTCTGGTTCTCCACGTTCAGAAAGTCCAGGCAGCGCGCCGTCATCAGGAAGGTGCCGCCACGGTGGATGCGGTTGGACACGCTGGACGCGGTGAGAATCTCAAAATCGTCCCGCTGGTCGGGGCTGCGCATCAGCGTGCCGTTGTAGCCGCGCTTGAAGCCGACCACAGACATGTCCCGATCCAGCGCCGTGCGCACCACCGCACGAATCGCCGCATTCATGCCCGGCGCGTCTCCGCCGGAGGTCAAAACGCCAATTCGCTTCATAAATAATCGCTTTCCTCCTTAAAGTCCTCGTTCGCTCAGGAACCTGCGCGCCTCCTCGGCCTCGGAGGCCAGCACGCGCAGCTCGAATACGCCGGAGCCGGAAATCGCCCGATTGAGCGCCCGGACGCGCACAAGAAAGCCCTCGTCGCGCAGCAGCTGCTCCACTGCGTCCGCCTGTCGCTGGCTGTAGCTCACGCAAACAACCAGCCATAAACCGCCCGAGGTCGCCTTCATGCGATTTCATCTCCTTTGTATCCATTTTTATTATAGCATCTCGAGCGCCGTCCCGCAATCCATTGTTTGTCAGTTCCAGATAAAATAACCCGGCAGCTCGCGTCACATGTGCTGCTCGCGGAATTGAATTGTTAAATATTCTCATTTCCCCCTTCCCCACTGGACAAAGACATCGCGTTGTGGTATAATTCTTTACTGTCAGCGGCGATAAGCTGCGTGCCGATGTGGCTCAGTTGGTAGAGCAGCCGATTCGTAATCAGCAGGTCAAGGGTTCGAGTCCCTTCATCGGCTCCATATTTCGAGGTGTAGCGCAGTTTGGTAGCGCGTTTGGTTCGGGACCAAAAGGTCGCAGGTTCAAATCCTGTCACCTCGACCAGAAAAGCGGTGTATTCTGAATGAATACACCGCCGTTTTTTTGTGCAGCAGGCATAGGTTCTGCGCCCGCGCGGCTTTACATTCAGCCGCCCGGGTAACAAATTGGGGAACACTGGGTACAAAGTGGGTCTTTTTGCCCTGGGAATCGACTTCCAGATGCCATAGTGTTGTTACCCAAGGTGAGTGCAGCTGTTCCCCCGGAGAGGTCGAGGTCTGGGTGCTGCGCCGCTGATCGGCGTGGATGTACCGGCGCCTGGGCGCGGTTTACGGTTCCGGCGTGTCGGTGTCCGGTAAAGCAGCTGCATCCAGCAGGCGCTGCATGGCCGCCGCAGATTCCTGGTCGCGCCGACGAATGGCATGGGCATAGACACGCAGCGTGGTACTCGCATCCTCATGCCCGAGGCGGCTGGCCACGGCCACCGCATCGATGTTGGAAGCAAAGAGCAGCGTAGCATGGGTATGCCGGAGGTCATGGAAGCGCACGCCGGTGAAGCCGTTGGCGTCGGCGAACTTGCGAAACCACTTTGACGGCGTGTCATGGTGGACGGGCGTTCCATCCCAGGCGCAGATGATGCGGCCACAGCCGCGCCAGCGGTCGCCGAGAAATGCAGCTGCCTCCTCGTGGTACTTGCGCGTCTCTTCCAGAAGCGCCATCATTCCTGCCGGGAGATCTACCGTGCGTCGCCCGGCATCTGATTTCGGATCCCCGACGTAGTTTCCTTTGTCGGGCGTGTACTTCAGGGCGCGCTGAATGTCAATGGTGCACTCCTCCCAGTCCACGTCGGACAGCTCCAGCGCGCAGACCTCGCCCAGGCGCAGGCCGCAGAGCAGCGCCAGCAGCACGGCGCAGCGGAACGGCAGCGACTCTTCGCGTGCCAGGCAACGCAACAGCTGCACGGCCTGCCGATCATCGAGGAATTTGACCTGCTTTTTCTTCACCTTCGGACGATCTACGCGATCAAGCGGATTCGCGGTGAGATACTGCCACTGCACGGCCTTATTGAGCATGTAGTTGATGCAGTCATAGTAGTGCCGCACGGTGCGGTCAGACAGCTTCCTAGGAGCTGCTGCTTCCCGGTCGCGGTCGGACTTGCGCTTGCGCTGCTCCGGCTCCAGCGCAGTGGTGCGGGCAGCGTCCTCCCGGACATCATTTATAAAGTGGGTCAGCTGCATGGGCGTGAGCTTCTGCAGCGGAATGTCCCCCAGCGCGGGCAGGATGCGGCTGTCCAGGAAGAAGCGATAGGTTTTCGCTGTGGTGGCGGAACATGTCGGGTTCACATGCTCCGTCATCCAGATTTCGGCGAAGTCGCGCACGGTGAGGCTGCGCTGCTGGACTGCCCGGCCTTCGGCGACCTCCAGCTGCAGCTGCGCAGCGGCCAGCTCCGCACGGGCACGCTGCTCGGTCAGCGGCATGTGCGCCGGGAATGATAGCGTCCGTCGGATCCACTTGCGGCCATCCGCCACCGAAGTGCGCATTCCGACGCGCCAGGTGTTCGGGCCACGCTGTTCAATTGATGCCATAATTTCACCTCTACAATTATTTAATGGGGGATAGGTATTTTTTGGTGTTATTGTGTTGCCGAAAAATCCCTACCTATGATAAACACCGCAAAAATGCGGTGTTATTTTGCGTGTTATAGCATGCAGATGTGTTATATATTTTTGTTCTTTCCATAGAAAACACGACCAGATTCAAGGTTTTTCCGATAGAGACATCCTCTATAATCCGGATTCTCAGATTTTAAGCATTTCAATTCATCCGAGCACCTGATAAAGTCATTGCAGCAACCAAAGATAACAGAAGCGGTTTTGTTGAATTTATCTTTGCAGAAATCAGATACTGTGGATATGAATTTGCTATATTCGCATAGGCTGCTGACCGGAATCTTCCAGGCCCCATCTTTATAGCGCGATGCAGAAAAAGAGTATTGTTTTCCATCCTCAATATCAGAAATCCTGATAAATGGATATGCGCTGACGCTGTAGTAAAACAGCACACTGTCGGCGCATTTGAAAACAATTCGCTTCCCGTCCTTCAGGTAGTCCATCGTTATCTCATTCGCAAGATCAGGGGTTGCATCTTTCAGATCGAGCAAAATATTATATGGATTTGCTGCGCGATTCGACTTTGACTGTGCAAAACAAGAATATGGCGATTTAACCTGGATCTGATCGATACTGCCGTAATTCAACTGGAGCAGCAAAGAAACACCATCAAGATCATCTGCTTCAAGCTGCCTGGCAATCGCCAGCATGAGATTCGCGCACGCAATGGCATCATCATTCGCGTTATGATGGTGCAGCAAAGAAATACCATAATCCTTGCACAGCGTATTGAGCTTGTGATCCGCAAGATCAGGTCTGCAAACTCGCGAGCATGCGAGCGTGCAAAATGTTTTTATGGGCGGAATATCCAAGCCATATCGAAGAAATGCCTTATGCAGGCTATTTGCGTCAAAAACAATGTTGTGCGATACAAGTACATCCTCCCCGATGAAATCAATGATTCTGTCGCGAACCATCGGTAGCGTGGGTGCGTCTGTGACATCGGCCTGAGTTATACCGTGAATCCGGACATTCATAGGATCAAATTCACATTCCGGATTGATCAAGGTATAAAAAGAGTCAGAAACAACGCCATCGCGAACATGTACGAGGGATATAGCACAGATGGTGTCCCATGTTACTGCAGCAGTTTCTATGTCAAAGGCAGTAAAATTAAGAGCCATTGTATTCCTCCTAGAATGGATCACAATTGTATGGTATAATTAGTGTAACGCGCGTACAATCTAGCGGGAGCACCTGCAGAAAGAGGTAAAGATGGAAACACTGAAGGAAAGAATCATCAGGATGATTCAGATCCTGACTCCTGCGCAGCTGCTTGTGCTGCACCAATTTCTTGACCAGCTTCAAGCCCAGCAAGAAAATCCAGAACCCGCTCCAGCGCAGGATCCGAAAGAGACGAAACCCTCTCAATAGCCAACGCCCGCAGCTCATCGGCTTCGCCGGTGGGCTGTTCGTTTTGCATGGCATCTCCAGCGAGATAGCCAACCGATACTCCGAAAAAATCTGCAAGCAATTTCGCCTGTTCCAGATTCATGCGCTTTGTATTGTTTTCCCATCCGGAAATCATGGATTGCGCAAAGTGTATAGACTCAGCTAGATCGGATTGGCTGAGTCCTGCTTTTTTTCGCAATTCCCTAAGTCTGTTTTGCTTTATCATCTTCATCACCAAGAAAAAATATATCACAAAGAGTAATATTTTACAACTAATATCTCTATTTGTGTTGACTTCTCGGTTCGCAAGTGATATTATTACTATTAGTGATAATTCAGCATCAACAATATCACCATTTCTTAATTGGGAGGCGTTTACAGATGATCGTTAAGGACATGCGAAAGGAAAAAGAAATGTCGCAACTGACCCTAGCGAAAGAGGCCGGGACAACACAGCCGACGATTTGTCAAATCGAAAGTGGAAAGAGGAAGCCATCTGTTCCACTTGCAAAGAGGCTCGGCGCAGTGCTGGGGTTCGACTGGACTTTGCTTTTTAAGAATGATGAAGCTGGGCGGGATGACGAATGAAGCTGCGCACGTTGAATGAAGCTGCCGAAGCGCTCAACCTGACGCGGCGGCAGCTGCGCATGGGGATCGAAAGTGGCAGGTACCCGGCGCTGAGTTGGGGCAACCGGCTGCTGATCGACCTGGATGAAGTTACGCCGATCGTGGCGCAGGAACGGCAGCAGCGGGAGCGTCACGAGGGCATGATCGGGCTGCGGGAGTGCGCTGAGGCCATCGGCATTTCCCAGGATGCGCTGCGGCGCATGGCGCTCAGCGGCCTGGTGCCCTATGAGCGCAGCGGGCGTTACTACCGCTTCCGACTCGCGGCAGTGGAAGGGGCAATCCGAGCAGGGATGCAGACAGGGTCGAATAAGCCTGAGTAGATCATAAAAAGGCGGAAAGCGTATGGCACACAAATACATCGGGCTACAGGCCCTGATCGATCTGCTGGGCGGCGAAAAGAAGCGCGGCAGCAAGGGCGAGCACATCTGCTTATGCCCCGCCCACAATGATAAGGATCCGAGCCTATCTGTGCGCGAGGGCGACAAGGGCATCGTGATGACCTGCACGTCAAGGGGCTGCACGACCGAGGCGATCTGTGAGCGCATCGGCATCAAGGTCTCCGAGCTTTTCTTCGAGCCGTTGACCGGGGGCGGCAGACGGCCCGGCAGACCGAAGGCCAGCAGCAATGCAGGCGAAAAGCTCGGAAAGAAGGACGACAAGCCCGCACGGGTGTTTGGCAGCTATGAGGAGGCCTACGGCTGGGCCGGGAAGCTGGTGTGCACCTACCGATACACGGACAGCAGGGGCGCGCTGAAATTTGAGGTCGCCCGGCTGATGCAGCCGAATGGGGAGAAAACCTTCCGCCAGCACAGGCCGGTGAATCCGGACGGCAGCGGGAAGTGCGCCTTCCCCATTCGCCTGGACGTGCCGGCAGAGTTGCGCGACAGGCTGATCTACCGGCAGCCGGAGACCGAGGCGGCCATCCGGGCAGGTGAAACCATCTACATCGTGGAGGGCGAAAAGGACGCCGATACGATGTGGGGACTGGGCATGGCCGCGACGACCAATGCCGGGGGCGGAACCAAGGACAAATGGAAGGAGGGACACACGGAGCACTTCAAGGGCGCCGCAGAGGTGATCATTCTGCCGGACAACGATACTACCGGCGAGGGTCATGGTGCAGAGGTATACCGGGCTGTTGCGAAGGTGGCAAGGGCCGTTTACATCGTGCATCTGCGCGACGGCTACCCGGATTTGCCGCCGAAGGGCGACTTTACCGACCTGGTGGACGCGGTGGGCAGCGATGAAGCGCAGGAAATCCTCGCGCAGCTCGTGCAGAATGCACGGGAAAGCATCTGGCAGAAGGCACAGCGCGCCTATGCCGATATTCCGGGCTACGGCATCGACGAGGGCCGCACCTGCCAGATGGTGGACGGCGTGCCGAAGATGCTGTGCAACTTTGTGGCGCTACCAGTGGAGATCGTGGAGACGGACGACGGCCTGAACGTGGAGAAGTCGCTGCGGATCGTCGGCTGGAACCTGTACGGCAAGCCATTGAAGCCGGTGACGGTGCCCATGGCCAAGTTCAAGAGCATGGACTGGGCGTTGGAAAACTGGGACGTTGAAGCCAACATCATGCCGGGAAACACCGTGAAGGACAAGCTGCGGTGGATCATGACGGAGGCCGCCAGCAAGGCTGCGAAGCGCAAGACCGTATACAGCCACTGCGGCTGGCGGAAGATCGACAGCAAGTGGGCCTATCTGTATCAGGGCGGGTGCATCGGTGCGGACGGCATCAACGTAGACATGGGCAACGATCTGGGAGACTACACGCTGAGCGGACAGCCGGACGACATGAGCGTGCAGGATGCAGCGTTTACCAGCTTCAATTTGACCTTAT
>JBJEJN010000142.1:0-8686 GCA_051878085.1 Aristaeellaceae bacterium
TGTCGGTCACTTCCTCCGGGCGCTCGTCGATCAGCAGCACGATCAGGTGAACCTCAGGATTGTTGGCGACAATGGCGTTGGCAACCTTCTTCAAAAGCGTGGTCTTGCCCGCCTTGGGCTGGGACACGATCATGCCGCGCTGGCCCTTGCCGATGGGCGCGATCATGTCGATCAGCCGCAGCGAGATGTCCTTGCTCTCGGGGCGCTCCAGCCGCAGCCGCTCGTCGGGGTACACGGGAACCAGCGAATCGAAGGGCCTGCGATGCCGCGCCATGTCCGGCGTCTGGCCGTTGACCTCGCTGATGTAGATCAGGCCCACGGAGCGGTCGCCCAGCTGCTGGGCGCGGGTCTTGCCCACCACGTAGTCGCCGGTGCGCAGGTTGAAGCGGCGAATCTGCGCCGCGGAGACGTACACGTCCCGGTTGCCGGGCAGGTAGTTGTCCACGCGCAGAAAGCCGTAGCCCTCGGGGTGGATCTCAAGGATGCCCGCGCCGTCGCCGCACTCGCCGCTGGAGAGCAGCTCGGGCACGGCGGGATTCAGCTCATTTGCCGCCGGAGCCTGCACGGTCGCCGGAGCAGCGGGGCGCACGGGTGGATTGAGCTCCTGCGCCGCGTCCTGCTGACGAACGGGAGGCTGTGCCGGGGCGATCTGGCCGTTCTCCGCGCCCTGAGGATGGCGTGCAGCGGGATTGACCGCATCCGCGCCCTGGGGATAGCGGGCGGCGGGATTGACCGCATCCGGGCCAGCCATCGGCTTGCGATAGCGCGGCCTGCTCTCCTCCGAAAAGGCATTCTGCCGCCGGTAGCCGTTCTGCGGCGCGTCGTAGCTGCGCTGTGGGCGGGGGTTCGCGCCCTCGTAGCGGTTGCCCGGACGGTTCGCCGGGCCCATCGGGCGCTGGTTCGGGCGATAGTTGCCCGGACCCGTCTGCGCCCGCGCGCCCATGCGCTGCTGGGTGCTCATCGGGCGGGTGTAGCTCGCGCGTACATTTTCCGCATCCTTTGCTGATGCCTGTGGCACAGCTTCAACAGCAGTGGGCGCCGCCTGTGCGGCTTCCACACGCTCCTGCTTCGGCTGAGATTCCGCAGCTTCTGCCGCAGCGCTTGCAGGCGCACTCGCCGCCGGAGCCTCGGCGCGCTCCACCTGCACCGTGCTCTCGGGCTTTTGTGCCTCCTTCTGTGCAGCTTCGTCGGGCTTCGGGGCGTCCTCCTGCACAGCAGCGCGCTTGCGTCCCCGCGCTGGCTTTTCACCCTCCGCCGCCTCCGGGGACTCCCCCGCTGCGTTTGCAGACTTGCGTCCCCGCGCGGGCTTCTCGCTCCGGGCCTTTTCGCCCTGCGCGGCCTTTGGCCTGCCCCGCTTCGGCCTGACCTCCGCCGGAGCCTCCTGCGCGGTCTCCTTTGCCGCTTCCGGCTGCGCGGGCACAGGCTTTTCCTGCTCCGTCGCCCGCGCCGCCTGGCGCTCCAGAATCATCTCCACCAGCACGGCCTTGCTCGTCCGCGCCGGTATTTTCAATTCCATTTCCTTCGCGATCTGTTTGAGATCCGCAACCGTCTTCATATGAAGCGAACGATAATCCATGCGAAACCTCCCGTCTTACTTCACGCGGCGCGCCACCGCGACATCGCGGGTGACCGCCTGCTCGACCCAGTGGCTGAAGCCCTCGTACGCGCCGCCGCGCTTGGGTTCCAGCCCCGCCTCCTCCATCAGATGCAGCACCTTCTCCCGCCGGAGCGTCTGCGCGTTGAAGGAGACCGCCACCGTGCCGCCCTTCTTCAGCGCCGCGCACCAGCCGGACAGCGCCCGCGCCAGCAGCTTCTCCGGGCTTCCGCCCAGGGACGCGTGCTGCACGCCGTAGGGCAGGTCGCAGGCGATGATGTGAAACTTCTCCCTGCCGAAGATCTCCCGCGTGCGCGTCGCGTCGGCGTTGGCCAGCCGCAGCGTGCAGAGATCCCCCGCCTTGAAGCGCTCCGGCGCATCGGCAAAGCCGAAGCAGCTCACCGGCACGCTCTTCCCGCCGGGAACCGTGCGCGCCTCGCGCTTGAAATCGTGCTTCATGCGGTGATATTCAAAGTAGCGCTTCAGGAATTTTTCCGCCTCGGAGAGGTCGTTCTTGTCCAGATCCGTGCCGGTGGTGTTCCAGCCACGGTTCGCGCCCACAAACAGCGTGGTGCCGCGCCCGCACATGGGATCCAGCAGCTCCAGACGAGCGTCGCCCTTGTGCGCGTAGCCGCCGGAGTACAGCGCGACATTCACCAGCAGCTGCAAAAACAGCTCGTTCGTCTTGCCCTTGTACTTCAGGATGCCCGGCAGGTCGCCGCCCACGTAGGCCTCCTCCCGCCCGCAGACAGGCAGCAGCGCGCCGTCCTCGCGCACTTCCATCAGCGCGTACAGCAGCGAATGCCCGCGCACGGCCCGCAGCAGCGGCGCGTCCATCCCGCCCTGCATTTCGATCATTAGCGCCGGCAGATTCAATACGCCATAGGGCGAAATCTGCGCATCCGGCGCAAACACGTCCAGCATCAGCCGCAGCTCGCTCTGGGCCAGCTTCAGCGTCTCATTTTGGTACCGCACATTTGCATGCGGCCACAAAAGCATGCAATATTTCATTATACACCCACAATATTCTATGTCACAGATTCAAAAACATGCGTGCAGACCTGCCGCACGGCAGAAATTCCCCGTGTTATTGCAGCAAGACCTGCGAAACAAAGCAAAAAACCGGTCGATGGAAACAGAAACAGCTTCAAAAACCTATACGATTGGCAGTTCGACGAAACATCTACCCCAGGAAAAACGCGACAATTCAATTGAACGGTTTTGAAAGATATGCGCTGTGAAAGACAACGAATCAAGCCCCCTTTGGCTTCAAAGGGGGCTTCATTGGGATCAATATTTACGCTTGCGTGCGGCCTCAGCCTTCTTTTTACGCTTCACGCTGGGCTTCTCGTAATGCTCACGCTTGCGGGCTTCCGCCAGGATGCCATCACGAGCGGTCTTACGCTTGAAACGACGCAGTGCGCTTTCCAATGATTCATTTTCGCGAATCCGTACCTCGGACATGTGTTTTCCCTCCCCTCGCGTTTAGACTGGCATACGCCAATGTAGCATGGGGTGCGCCACAAAGGATATTATAGCGCATAATGTATGTACCGTCAAGCAATTCCGCCGTAAGTTTCAAGAATTTCACAATTCTTAAGACTTTGGAAATGCCTTCGACCCCATTAGCCCATTTTTTCCGAAAGCTGGGTGCCGCCCAGCAGGTGCACATGCAGATGCTCCACCGACTGGCAGCCGTCCTTGCCGCAGTTGGACAGGATGCGGAAGCCGCTTGCGTCCACGCCCTCCTGACGGGCGATCTTCCCAACGGCCTCGGTCAGCGCCGCAGCGGTCTCCGCGTCGCACTCCAGAATGTTGCGCATGTGCTTCTTCGGAACGATCAGCACGTGCACCGGAGCCTGCGGATTGATGTCCCGGAAGGCAAACACCTTCTCGTCCTCGTATACCTTCGTGCAGGGAATTTCCCCCGCGATGATTTTGCAAAACAGGCAGTCCATTGTCTCATTTCACCTCCCGTTTTATTTTTCGATGATCTCGCCGAACGCCAGCGCGCCCTCGGTGCGAACGATGCGCACGTCATGGATGCTGTTCGGCTGCGCCTGTGCGCGCACGCGCACATACTGGCCCGTGTAGCCCTCGGCGAGGCCATCCTCCGCCGCGCGCTCAAAGAGCACGGACTGCACGCTGCCAATCAATCCTTTGACGAAATTTTCCTCCAATTTGTTGCCAAGTTCGATCAATTGATTTGTGCGTTTGTGCTTTTTCCCCTCGTCCACCTGATCCGGCATGCGGTCGGCCAGGGTTCCCGACCTCCGGGAGTAGGGAAAGGCGTGGATGCGCGCGAAGCCCACCTTCTCCACGAAGGCCAGCGTCTCGGCGAATTCCTCCTCCGTCTCCCCGGGGAAGCCCGCAATCACGTCCGTGGTGATGGCGCAGTCCGGCATGTAGCGGCGCAGCGTCTCGCAGGCGGCGTAGTATTCCTCCGAGGTGTAGCGCCGGTGCATACGCTTGAGCACCGCATCGCTGCCCGACTGCATGGACAGGTGGAACTGGCGCATCAGACCCGGCATCTCGGAAAGGCTGCGGGCGAAGTTCTCCGTCACCACCAGCGGCTCCAGCGAGCCCAAGCGCACGCGCGCCACGCCGGGGGTGTCGTGCACCGCGCGGATGGCGTCCAGCAGCGTGTCCTCGCTGCCCCGGCCGTAGCTGGCCAGGTGGATGCCCGTGACCACGATCTCCCGATAGCCCGCGTCCGCGAGCCGCTGCGCCTCCGCGCGCACCTTATCCAGCGGCATGGAGCGCACCGGGCCGCGCACGCTGGGGATGATGCAGTAGGTGCAGTAGCGGTCGCAGCCCTCCTGAATCTTCATGGTGGCGCGGGTCTTGCCCTCGTGCCGGGAGACGAACAGCGCTTCAAATTCCGCGCCCTTCAGCGGCAGCACGGCGTTGATGCGTTTGTCCTGAGAAACGGCCTGCTCCGTCAGCTCCACCACGCGGGCGCGCTGCTGCACGCCGATCACCACGCGCACGCCGTCCATCTGAAGCAGTTCCTCCGCGTTGCGCTGGGCCAGACAGCCCGCCACGACGATGGCGCTGCCGGGATGCAGCCGCGCGATGCGCCGGATCAGCTTCTCCGACTTCTGGTCGCCGGTTCCGGTGACGGTGCAGGTGTTGATGAGGTACACGTCCGCCTCGTCCTTCATCGACACGGCGGCATAGCCCGCGCGCTCGAAGGACTCCAGCATGGCCTCGGTGTCGTATTGGTTGACCTTGCAGCCCAGCGTCTGCACAGCGATTGTTCTCATCCGATGTCCCCCCAAAGGAGCATTGCCATGGTCGCGGCGGCGATGGCGGCGGTCTCCGTGCGCAGGATGCGCGGCCCCAGCGTGATCTGCTTCGCGCCCAGATCCTCCAGCGCGCGCACCTCAGCTTCGCTCATGCCGCCCTCCGGGCCGATGACGATGCCGACGTCCTTCGCCTCCGGGAAGGCCTCATGCGCGGCCTTCAGGCCAAAATTATTCGCGTCCTCCCAGGGAACCAGCAGCAGATCGTGCGCCGCCATCTGATCGCGCAGCTGCTTCCAGCTCTGGGACGCGGCCACCTCCAGGCAACCGCCGCGCTTGCACTGCTTCGCGGCCTCCCGGGCAATCTTTTGCAGGCGCTCCTGCTTCTTCTGCGCGTCCTTGTCGTTGAGCTTGACCACGCATCGCTCCATCTTCACCGGAACCAGCCGCGCCGCGCCCAGCTCGGTCAGCTTCTGCACCACCAGCTCCAGCTTGTCCGCCTTGGGCAGGCCCTGATAGACGGTGACGCGCAGCCCAGATTCGTTGTCGGAGAGCGCCTCCCGCAGCAGCGCGGTGCAGCTCTCCTTCGAGACCTCGCACAGCTCCGCCAGGAAGCGGCCTCCGCCCTCGCCGACGGCATAGAATTCCTCGCCGCGCTCCATGCGCAGCACCTGCGCGCAGTGCCGCGCGTCCTCCGGCTTCAGCTGGACGGTCGCACCGACTTCGCCGCGGCCTTCAATGTAAAACGAATTCATTTGTCGCAGGCGATGGCGCACCAGCCGCCGCGCTCCAGCACGTCAAGCACCGTGTAGCCCGCCGCGTTCAGCGCATCCAGCACGTCCTGCTTTCTCTCGGAGGAAATGCCGGAGCAGATGAACCTGCCGCCGTCCGCGATGTGCGCGCGCACGGGCTGCGCCATCAGGATGATCACGTCGGCAATGATGTTGGCGATGACAATATCCGCCTGCTCCTCCACGTTCTCCAGCAGGTCGCCCGCCACGCAGCGGATCGTGCCCTCGAAGCCGTTGATGCGCACGTTCTCGGCGGCGACGCGCACGGCCACGCGGTCGATGTCGATGGCCAGCACATCCCTCGCGCCCATGTGGGCCGCAGCGATGGCCAGGATGCCGGTGCCGGTGCCCACGTCGATGGCGGTGCTGCCGGGCTGCACGTACTTCTCCACCAGCTCCACGCACATGCCGGTGGTCTCGTGGGTGCCGGTGCCGAAGGCCATGCCGGGATCGATCTCGATCACCTTGTCGCCCGGTTCAACGCTGCATTCGCACCAGCCGGGCTTGATGAGCATGTGCCGGCCCAGTCGCAGGGGCTTGAAGGACTTCTTCCAGTTCTCCGCCCAGTCCTCCTCGGCGAAGGTCTGCTGGAGGATCTCCAGCTTGCCAGCGTCAAAGCCCAGCTCCAGACCCTTCACGCGGCGGATCTCCGCCTCGATCATGCGCACGCGGTCGTTCAGCGTTGCGTCCACCTCGTAGTAGCCGGTGACCTTCACATCGTCGCCGATGCGCTTTGCGATGGCCTCGTCGATGATGTCCCACTGGCCCTCGGGGCGCTGGTTCGCCGCCACGTCGTTCTTATCCTCGATCATGGTGCCGCTGCTGCCCGCGTCCATCAGAATCTGGGAGACCAGATCCGCGCCGGCAGTGGTGGTGAGCACCGTAATTTCCATCCAATCCATGTTTTTCCCTACCTCATTGCGCACAAATGCAGCGAAAGAAATCCTCCGCTGCACCCATTATAATATTTTGGCCGGATAAAATCAACCCGATCATGATCCGCGATCAGGAAAATGCGTCCTTCACGCGGTCGAAGAAGCTCTTCTTCTTTTCGTACTGGTTGCCGGACACCGTGCCGTCGAACTGGCGCAGCAGCTCCTTCTGCTTCTCCGTCAGCTTGCGCGGAATCTCCACCATCGCCGTGACGTACAGATCGCCGCGACCGTTGCCCCGCAGGTGATTCGTGCCCTCGCCCCTGATGCAGAACACCTGGCCGGGCTGCGTGCCCTCCGGGAAGGTATACTTCACCGGCTTCTTCAGCGTGGGCACATCCAGCTCCGCGCCCAGCGCCGCCTGGGTGAAGGTGAGGGGCAGCTCGATGTAGAGGTTGTCGCCCTCGCGCCGGAACAGCTTGTGCTTCTTGACGCTGATGACGATCATCAGATCGCCCGCCGGGCCGCCGCGCTCGCCCAGACCGCCCTGACCACGGATGGTCAGCACCTGTCCGTCGCCGATGCCCGCCGGCACCTTCACGGTCTTGCGCTTGCTCACGCGCACCTTGCCGCGACCGTGGCACTTCTGGCAGGGCTCGGTGATGATCTTGCCGCTGCCCCGGCACTTGGAGCAGGTGCGCACGTTCTGGATGCGCCCGAAGGGGGTGTTCTGCACCACGCGCTCCTGGCCCGTGCCATTGCAGACGGAGCAGGTCTCCACCTTGCTGCCGGGCTTCGCGCCGCTGCCGTGGCACTCGGGGCACTCCTCGTCCCGCACCAGATTGATCTCCTTCTCGCAGCCAAAGGCCGCCTCCTCCAGGGTGATGGTCAGGTCGTAGCGCAGATCGTCGCCCGGAACCGGGCCGTTGCGCTGCGCGCCGCCCGCGCCGCCGCCGAAGAAGCTGGAGAAGATGTCCTCGAAGCCGCCGAAACCGCCGCCGCCAAAGCCACCGCTGAAATCGCTGTAACCGCCGCCGCCGAAGCCCTGGGGGCCGTCGTGGCCAAACTGGTCGTACTGCGCGCGCTTCTGCGGGTTGGACAGCACCTGATAGGCCTCGTTGATCTCCTTGAAGCGTTCCTCCGCTTCCTTGTCGCCCGGGTTGACATCGGGATGGTTCTTCTTGGCGAGGGTGCGGTACGCCTTTTTGATCGCAGCGTCGTCCGCATTCTTGTCTACGCCCAGAACCTCATAATAGTCTCTTTTAGCCATATGTCACCCTTCTTTTTGTTTGCATATATACCCATCGATTGCCCGTTACGGCCGAAGGGCAGGGTCGCACCCTGCCCCATCGGTTTACAGGCGAAAGCTTTATTCGGTGAATTCCGCGTCCACGGTGCCATCGTCGTTGACGTTCGGGCCGCCGCTCGTGCCGTTGGCATTGGGATCGCCGGCCTGCTGCTGGGCAGCCTGGGCCTGGTAGATCTTGCCGAACACGTCGTAGGTCTTCTTGGAGAACTCCTCCATAGCGGGCTTGATCTGATCGGCGTCGCCACTCTCGCGCACCTTCTTGAAGGCCTCAATCTCGCTCTCCAGCATGGCCTTGTCGGCGGGATCCATCTTGTCGGCGAGGTCCTTGATGGTCTTCTCGGTCTGATAGATCAGGCTGTCGGCCTGGTTCAGGGTTTCGATCTTCTCCTTGTTGGCCTTGTCCTCGGCGGCGTACTTCTCGGCCTCGTCCACGGCCTTCTTGATCTCCTCCTCGCTCATGTTGGAGGAAGCGGTGATGGCGATGGACTGCTCCTTGCCGGTGCCCAGATCCTTGGCGGATACGTGCACGATGCCGTTGGCGTCGATGTCGAAGGTGACCTCGATCTGCGGCACGCCGCGGGGTGCCGGAGCGATGCCGGTCAGCTGGAAGCGGCCCAGGGTCTTGTTGTAGGCAGCCATCTCGCGCTCGCCCTGCAGCACGTGGACATCAACAGAGGTCTGACCGTCGGCTGCGGTGGAGAACACCTGGGTCTGCTTGACCGGGATGGTGGTGTTGCGCTCGATCAGGCGGGTGAACACGCCGCCCAGGGTCTCAATGCCCAGGGACAGGGGGGTCACGTCCAGCAGGACGATGTCCTTCACGTCGCCGCCGAGCACGCCGCCCTGAATGGCTGCGCCGACTGCCACGCACTCAT
>JBJEJN010000143.1:0-8671 GCA_051878085.1 Aristaeellaceae bacterium
TCCGAAGAATGTGATACGCGATTCACAGGCAGGTCTTCTGACTTGGATTCATCGCCCCATGCAGCCTTCTCAGCCCTTCGGCCAATGGTCTTTTGCACAAAGCTCCTCTTCACAGCAGCGGTCCTGTCGGAGATTCTCACTCCGTTCCCTTTTCACCCGTACAATTTGTACGGACACCTGTGAACTCCCATGTATTCTGTTTTCATGCGCATTATAACACGTTTCTTTACAAATGTAAATCCCTTTTTGGCAGGTCTCCGCAATTTGCGCCGTTCAGGGCGTCTCCGCAGCTCTCTCCACCGTGAAGCACAGCCTTCCCGCCGCGTTTTCAGCGTGCACGGACACCCCGTACGCCCCTGCGCGCGCCGCAGGCAGCGCAAAGCTGCCGCTGTCCACGCGGTCGCCGCGATAGATCATCTCCTCCCCATCCAGTTCCACGCGCACGTCCACCCGGCCCCGCTGAATCTCATACTCCACGCGGAGCAAATCGCCCTTCTCCATGTGCATGCTGTGGGCGTCATCCTGGTTCATGCAGCTGAACGTGAGCAGATAGGCGTCGGGGTTGCGCACCCGCGAGCCGTCGAAGCGGCTCTGCATGGAGATCATCCGCTGCGCCGCAACTGCGCCCGCGATCAGCAGCGCCGCGCAGACGGCGATTGCGAGGATTCTCTTTTTCTTCATTCGCATTCCACGCGCATCCGCTGCACGCGAATGTCCTCCCAATTCTGCCCTTCGCACCAGTAGACGGCATTCTCCGCGACATCGAAAACCATCGAGACCACCGTCGGGCAGACCGTCTGCGCGCAGCTTCGGAGCACATCGAAGCACGCCTCCACGCCGAAATCCTCGTCCGCAGCCTCCAGCGCCGCCACTGCCGCATTGTAGCGATCCAGGCCCATCCAGGGATGCAGCTCACTGTCCCCCTTGAAGGGCGAAAAGTTCGTCATCACCGAAAAGCGCGGCCTCTCCAGATAGCGGTTCCCCTGACCGGGCACGATCTGCAATACATTTCCCTCGCGGTCGCTGAGCTGCGCCTGAAAGCTCACACCCGGTACGCTGCAAACCGCGCCCGATTCGGCGATTTCCCGCAGCTCACCCAACGTCCTCTTCTCCAGCAGCAGGTCGATGTCCAGCACCAGCAGGTTGCTCTGCCATCCCTCGCCGGGGTCGCTGCGCCTGTCGTAGGGCCAGCAGGTGGGCATGGCGACGAAATCACCCCGGGCGTTCGCGCCGAACAGCGGCAGCCAGCCCTCCTTCGCGTCGTTGATCTCGATGCAGACCCGCGCTTCATTCGCCGACACGCGGTACTCCATGTCGAGGATGTCCAGATTCCACCCCACGATGGTCTTTTTTCCGTTGAATACGATGCTCGTACACATCCCTTTGCCCTCCGTCTATCTCTCCCGCTTCCGCAGCAGGCGCTTCAGTCCCCTTGGCTCACGCTCACAGGCCACGCAGCGCCCCGTCTGCGCATGATGTGCCCGACAGGCCGCGCAGTCCCCGTGGCGCGGGCACTTCTTCTTTTTGCAGGGACAGTCTCTGTTTTCCATATCTCCGTTCACCCCATCGCATCACGCCTTCTTCCAGGGCCGCGCGCTGCCGTGCCAGCCGCGCGCCTCCCAGTAGGAATAGTCCGGCTCCGCAGGCTGCTTCGCCAGCCTGTGCATCAGCCGCGTCACGGAAAACCAGAACCTGCCCCGCAGCGTGACCCCCAGCTTGCCCGCATTCTTGCGGATGCGCTTCGCCAGGCGGTCGGTGACCCTGTGAATCTTCTTCTGTATGCGCGGCGGGATCTCCTCCGGGCGCGTCGCCTGCACGCCGAAGCCCAGCCTGTACACCTTCGCCAGGCCCCAGAACTCCAGGCTGTCGGCCATGTCCTTGTTGGTGCTGCGCATGCCGCCGCCCGCTGCCGTGCTGATGCACACGCCCTGCTTGCGGAACATGCTCTCCTCGGGCCGGTGCACCATCCATCTCGTGCCGTAGTGATCCAGCAGCGACATCATCTGTCCGCTGGCGTGGAACACGTACACCGGGCTGTCGAGGATGATCAGATCCGATGCATCCATGGCCTCGGTGATGGCCCGCAGCTTTTCATAGTGGGGACAGTGGGTCATGTCCGCCTTGAAGCAGCTGTAGCAGCCCAGGCAGGGCTCGTCGAAGTCCCTCGGCAGGAAGAACTCCGAAATCTCGCCGCCCACCTTCTCCGCCAGCTCCCGGGCGATCATCCGCGTGCTCCCCTTGTGATTCTGACCGTTGATAATCGTGATCTTCATTGCGTCCTCTCCACTTTCCGCACTTTCTGATGCCATTATACACCCTGCTGTAGAGCGGCGATAGAGCGTTTTTTCGCGCAAATGTGTCCATTTTCTAGTTTCACAGCCACACACCCGGCGCAGAAAAGGATGATCAGATGTGCAGGTTCCGACGCGGACAGCGTCGGCAAAAACAGCGCGCATGTCTGGGCAAACTGCGCCGGCTTTGCAGACAAAACCCCCTGCCAGGGTGAGCGGCAGAGGGTTTTGTGATTCCCGTGTCCGGGCCTTCCGCATGGAGTTTTTCCGTCGTCGTACAGCGCGCCCTCCCGCCCGATCGAACGGGTGCAGACTGTGGTCATGGGGCGAATAATCATACAGCCCATTTTGCGCGTCGCCTGCATGCCGATTCGCACTGCATATCCATCTGCCGGAGACGCGATGGACTCAATCCCCGTCAGGTTCCGGCCACACGCCCTCGTAGAGCACGCTGTCGCCCTTCTCGGCGATCTCCTGCACCAACGCGGCAGCGTCACTTTCGTCCTGCACCATGCGCACCGAGGACTTGGGAAATTTGCGGCTCATCAGTCCACCCATCAGCGCGCGGGTCTGCTCCGGGCCGATCAGAATCACGTAGTCCGCGCAGCCCACGATCTGGGTACCGAGGGCGAAGTTTTTGTCCTCCGCATCGCTCTCCAGCTCCGTGAGCCCCGCCGTGACCAGTATCCTGCGCCCGGGGAAGTCCCGCAGCACCCGCAGCGCCTCCGCCGCGCCCTCGGGCAGGGCATTGCCGGAGTCGTCGATGCTGTTGATTCCGTCCTTTGAAACCAATTGCAGCTGGTGGCGCAGGGGTTTGAGCTTCTCCACGCCCCGGGCGATCTCGTCCATGCCCAGGCCCAGCTTGTGGGCCACGGCGGCGCAGAGCGCGATGTCGCGCACATTGTACTCGCCCAGCAGACGGGTGCGCATCCAGGCGCGCGCGCCGTCGGCGCAGATCAGCTCGAAGCGCGTGCCGGAGGTTCCGGTCTCCACATTCTCGGCGCGCATGTAGCACTCCACCTCAGCGCCGATGTTCGTGCGGTACTTCTCCGCCTTGCACAGCTTGTACAGCCGGTCGCCATAGCTCGCGTCGGAGCCAAAGAAGGCCATGCCGTCCTCCGGCAGGCTCTGAATCAGCTCAAACTTGGTCTGGGCGGCGGCCTCGATGGAGCCAAAGCTGTCCAGGTGCGCGCTGCCCACGCAGGTGATCATGCCGATCCTCGGGGAGACCAGCTTTGCAAGCTCTTTGATCTCGCCCCTGTGCTGCGCGCCCATCTCCGCGATGAACACCTGATGCTCCGGCTTCAGCTGCTCGTTCACTACCCGGGACACGCCCATGGCGGTGGAGAAGCTGGGCGGCGTGGCCAGCACGCGGTACTTTTCCGAAAGGAGGGTCTTGAGAATCTGCTTGCAGGCGGTCTTTCCGAAGCTGCCTGTGATGCCGATGCGAATCATGTCGCTGCGCTTTGCAAGCTTCGACCGGGCGGAGTTGTAAAATCCCGCGTTGATCCTGTCCTCCAGGGGCCGCAGGATCACTGCCGCCGCCAGCACCGCGTAGTCCGCGCCCGCGAACAGCAGGTAGGGCGTGATCGACAGCAGCGGCAACACGATGCAGCCCGCCAGATTGATTGAGAACACCAGCAGCATCAGGCGGAACATGCGCCGGGTGACGGCGAAGGGCTTCTTCATCGGAAGCCGCAGCCGCAGCCAGAACAGCACGGCGGCGACGATCGCGAACAGGCCGAGCACCAGCCAGCGGCACAGATCCTCCCGGAACTCCTCCTTGCGGATGGCCATGGCCAGCAGGATGGGCAGGTACCAGTCGATCACCGCCACTGCCGCCGCGATCAGCACGTCCGGGCGCAGCGTCCGGTCGCTGTGGCGGCGCAGCAGCTTGCGCAGCTCCGGGATCTGGTAGCGCTGCACCTGCAGCATGTGCATGGCGGCAACGCCCGCGGCCGTGCAGCCGAGCGCGACGATCAGCGTTCGCAACACCGTGTAGAGCATGTTTCCTCCCTTATTCCTCCTCTTCCTCCACGACCAGCATCGGATCGTTCTCCGGATGCCCCTCGGGGAGCTGTTCCAGCGCCATGATCAGCGCGTCCTCGCTGTTTTCGTAGTAGCGCTTGCGGTAGCCCACGTCGATGAAGCCCAGCTTGTGGTACAGGTTCTGGGCGACCTTGTTGCTGCGGCGCACCTCCAGCGTCATCCAGTTCATGCCGCTGTCGGCGGCGAGCTGGATCATCTCGCGGGTCACGCGCTCGCCGTAGCCCATGCCCCGCCGCTCCGGGTGCACGGCGATGTTGGTAATGTGGGCCTCGTCCAGGATGAACCACACGCCCGCGTAGGCGATGGCCCTGCCGTCCTCCCGCAGCACCACGTAGCGCGCGCACGCGTTCTCCGTCACCTCGTGGCGGAAGGATTCCTTCGACCAGGGGGTCTTGAAGCAGGCCGTCTCGATCTCGTGCACCGCGTCCACATCGTCCACGGTCATCAGTCCCACGGTAATTTCGCTCATATCGTCCTCGCAAATGCTCATTTCTGTGATTCGGCAGCCAGGCGCTGATTGCGCTCCCGCTCGGCCTGAGGAAGCCGCAGATAGATGGGCGTGAGCGCACGCGCCTCCATCCATTCCTCCGGACGCGCCGCGGCCAGCAGGCACGCCGCGTCCGCGCGCAGCTGGCGCAGGTTCGCCGGTGCGATGACCGCATCGGGCAGCGCCTCGCGGATCCTCGCCGCATGCACCTTCAGCCCGTCGCCCAGGAACACCAGACGGCGATCCCCCGGCAGCATCTTCAGGAAGTCCGCCAGATCGATGGCCGCGTCCTCCAGCACCCGCACGGGCAGGCCGTCCGTCATATCGAAGGCAGCGCAGTACACCTGACCGCGCCGGGCGTCCAGGATGGGGCAGGCGACGCCGTCGAAGCCCTGGTAGTTCATCGCCAGCGCCTCCAGTGCGTCGATGCGGGCGCAGGGCCTGTTCCACGCGTGGGCGAGCCCCTTGACCGCGCACACGCCGATGCGCACGCCGGTGAAGGAGCCGGGGCCCGCCACGGTCGCAAAGCAGTCCACCTGATCGCAGCTCAGCCCTGCGGCGGACATGCACGCGTCCAGCGCCGGCATGATGGTCTCCGAGTGGGTCAGCCCCTGATTCATCGCGATGAGCTGTACCACCTCGCCGTCGATGGTCACGGCGCAGCTCGCCACCGGGCCGGAGGCATCGATTCCAACGATCCTCATTCCGTCAACCTCCATTCCGCGAGCGCAGTCTCATCCAGCGCCGCAATGCCCCGGTTCTCCAGGGAGATGATGCGCTTCTGCTCTTCGCCGCCGTCGCTGCGCTCGATGGTCACGTGCAGCGCGGGCTCCGGGTCGATCTCGGCCATCTCCGGCCACTCGATCAGCGCGATGCCGTCGCCGCCGATGAACTCGTCCAGACCGGCGGCATAGAATTCCTCCGGGTCGTTCAGGCGGTAGAGGTCGAAGTGATAGAGCTTCTGCCTTCCCTCGTAGGGGATCAGCAGCGTGAAGGTGGGGCTGGGCATCGCGCCGGTGATCCCCAGCGCTCGGGCCACGCCCCGCGCAAACACGGATTTGCCCGCGCCCAGGTCGCCGTGCAGCAGCACAGCATCCCCGGGGCGCAGCAGTTCGGCCAGCCGTCCCGCAAAGCGCAGGGTGTCGGCCTCCGAATGGGTCAGATACTTCATAGAATTCTTACGTTCCTTATCCAAAAATCACTTGATGCACACCACGCCCTCCGGACGGATGCTCAGCACCGTGGTGGCATGTTCACCGAACACCGCGTCCATGGCAGCGCTGTACTTCTCCACCAAATCGTTGGGCACGAAGGCCAGAATGGTTCCGGCGAAGCCGCCGCCGTGGATGCGCCATGCGCCGCGTCCCTCAAGCATGCGGCGGCTCATCTCCAGCGCAAGGGGCATCTCCTGGTTGTCGCTGGATTCCACGTGCAGGTTCTGCAGAAGCTTCCAGCTGCTCTCGCCGGATGCGATCACGTCGGCGAAGAAGGCGTTCAGATCGTCGTTCTTCAGCGCCTGGGCGGCGGAGGCGGCGCGGCGGGTCTCGTCCACATAGTGGAAGGCGCGCAGGATCGCGCGGTCGGAGACGTGATTCTTCAGCTTCGGCAGCGCTTTTTCCAGCTCCTCGGGGGTGATCTTCTCCAGCAGCTCCGCGCCCATGCACTTCGCCACCTGCTTCATCTCCAGCGGAATGGAAGCGTAGGCGTCGGTCAGATTGCCGTGCTCACCGCCCACGGACACCACGCACACGGCGTAGCCCTTCCTGCCGAAGTCGTAGTTGATGGCCTCCACATCGGCGATCTCCGGGGCGAAGTCCATGGCCACCAGACCGCCCACGGCGCTGGCGGACTGATCCAGCAGGCCGCTGGGCTTGCCGAAGTACACGTTCTCGGCGTACTGGGAGATGCGGGCGTTCAATTTGGGATCGATGCTCCAGTTGTTGAACAGCGCGTCGAAGGCCGCCACCAGCATGACCTCGAAGGCTGCGGAGGAGGACAAGCCGCTTCCCTTGAACACGGTGCTCGTCACCTGCGCGTCGAAGCCGCCGATGGCGTAGCCCAGCTCCTTCAGGCGCGCGGCCACGCCCCGGATCAGCGAGAAGGTGGTGTTCTTCTCGGCCTCGCGCACGGCGAGGTCGGTCAGATCCACCACGAAGGGCGCGTCGTAGCCCGCGGAGTAGAGCTTGACCTCGTCCCTTCCGTTGGCGGCGATGGCGGCGACGGTATCCAGGTTCACCGCGCCCGCCAGCACGCGGCCGTTCTGGTGGTCGGTGTGGTTGCCCACGACCTCGGTGCGGCCCGGCGCGGAGACGAACATCTCAGGCTCACAGCCGAAGTGGGCGCGGAAATCCTCGGCCAGCGCAGCGTAGCGCGGCAGCTGATCCTGACCGGCATAGAGCGCGTTCAGGCGCTCGGAATTGCGTTCAAAAACCTGCTTTACATCCATGGTGAAATCCCCTCCGGACATATTTTGCTATTTTTATTGTAAACCAAAACGGCCGTTTGCGCAAGGGGGAAGTGACAGGAATCGGGAAAAGGCGCTTGACATCGGGCGCGGATTGCCGGATAATGTCAGGTAGATGATATAATATGAGGGAGCTGCTGATCATGTCGAAGAATTGTACCGAGTACCTGCACGCGCTGCTGGACTTCGCGGAGGACAAGCATCTGATCGAAGCCGAGGACCGGGCGTACAGCCTGAACCGCCTGCTGGAGATCTTTTCCATGGACGCGCCGGAGTGCGACCGTCCTGCACGCGCGACCTCTCCGGAGACCGCCACGCCGATCCTGGAGCCTCTGATGGAGCTGGCTGCGGCGCGCGGCCTGTTTCCCGACAGCACGGAGCAGCGCGATCTGTTCTCCGCGAAGGTCATGGGCGCGCTGACCCCCCACCCCCAGCTGATCCGCGAACGCTTCTTCCGCCTGTATCGCGAACAGGGCGCGAAGGCCGCCACGGACGACTTCTATCAGCTGTGCAGGGACGTGGACTACATCCGCGTGGACCGCATCGCCAGGAACGTGCGTTTCCTCCACGATTCTCCCTGCGGCGAGCTGGAGATCACCATCAACCTCTCCAAGCCGGAGAAGGATCCCCGGGACATCGCGGCGCAGCGCAACGCCAAGCAGACGGGCTATCCCCGCTGCATGCTCTGCGTGGAGAACCCGGGCTACGCCGGGCGCGCGGGCTTCCCGGCGCGACAGAACCACCGCATCGTGCCCCTGACCCTGGGCGGCGATCCCTGGTACTTGCAGTATTCTCCCTATTCCTATTATAATGAGCACTGCATCGTGTTCAACCGGGAGCACGTGCCCATGAAGATCTCCCACGAGAGCTTCGTGCGCCTGTTCGACTTTGTGGAGCAGTTCCCCCACTACTTCCTGGGCTCCAACGCCGACCTGCCCATCGTCGGCGGTTCCATCCTCTCCCACGACCACTTCCAGGGCGGCGGCTACGTCTTCCCCATGGATCGCGCCGGCGTGCGCTTCGCTCTGAAGTCTCCCTCCGCTGCGGTAGAGGCCTGGGTGGCCGACTGGCCGATGAGCTGCATCGTGCTGCGCGGCGACGATCGCGATGAGGTGATCGCGCTGGCGGATCAGATGCTTGCGGCCTGGCGCGCCTACTCCGACCCGGCCTGCGGGGTCTTCGCCGAGACCGACGGCGTTCCCCACAACACCATCACCCCCGTGGCGCGCATGGAGGACGGCAAGTACAAGCTGTACCTGGTGCTGCGCAACAACCTGACCACCGAGGAGCACCCGCTGGGCGTGTTCCATCCCCATGCGCAGCTCCACCACATCAAGAAGGAGAACATCGGCCTGATCGAGGTCATGGGCCTGTTCATCC
>JBJEJN010000144.1:0-32421 GCA_051878085.1 Aristaeellaceae bacterium
ATCAGCATCATGCCCAGCGTCATGAAGGAGTAGAGCATGTACGGGCGCAGGGACTTGATGATGTTGGCGAAGTTGAACACGTCCTTCTTGGCAAGGCCCGCCGCCAGATTCGCGGAATCCTTCAGGTTAAAGACGATGCACACCAGGGCCATCAGGCAGATCAGGAAGAACTCCCAGCTCTTGAAGAAGGATTTTACTTTTTTCATCAGATGTTCCTCCTTGCCAGGTCCTGCTTGTTGGCGATGCGCTGGAGAATGACGTTCAGCAGGATTGCGAACAGCAGCAGGATACCCTTCACGAATTCGGTGATCATGGAGTTGCCGATGCCCAGCATCGGGATGGCGTTGTCGATCAGGGCGATCATCACGGCGCCGATCACCACGCCGGTGATCTTGCCGTAGCCGCCGGTGACGCTCACGCCGCCCAGCACGCAGGCCGCGATGGTGAACATCTCGTTGCCGTTTGCAGTGCCCTTCTCAACCGCGTTGTAGAAGCTCAGCCACATGATGCCGGCAAGGCCAGCGGTCGCGCCGCAGATCACGTGGGCGAGCACCTTGATGCGGTTGATCGGCACGCCGCGCATCTGGGCCGCCTCGGCGTTGGAGCCGACGGCGTAGAGGTTGCGGCCGGTGCGGGTGTACTTGAGGAACACGCCGGTGAGCACCGTCACCGCGATGGCCATCCACACCAGCAGCGGAAGGCCCAGGAAGCTGTTGCCGGTCAGGAAGCTTGCAAAGCCGGGGGTCAGGTCGGTGGGGTTTATTTTGTTCATGCCCATCAGCCACTGCATGGGGATCAGTGCGCGCACGATGTAGCTGGTGGACAGGGTCACGATGATGGAGATGACCCGGCCGTAGCTCATCAGCACGCCGTTGACCGCGCCGATGAGTGCGCCGATGCCGATGCCCAGCACGAACATCAGGAAGGTGGATTCAATCGCGCCCATGCCCATCAGCTTGCCGGCCACGCAGCCCACGAAGGCCAGGATGGCGGTGATGGAGATGTCGATGGAGCCCACCAGCAGCACGCACAGCATGCCGCAGGACATGACCATGTTGATGGAACCGTTCTTGAGAACGTTCATGTAGGACTTGGGGATGTAGCCCGGAACGCGGATGCTGATCGCCACCAGAAGCAGCACCAGCACCGCCAACAGCGGAATTTCGCGGTGCTCAATCAGCAGCGCGTACAGGGGCTTGCGCTCTTTCTTTGTCTGCATTTCTTCTGCTCCCTTCGGTCATTCCTTGCTCTTGGGCATCGCTGCCTTGAGGATGGTGTCCTGGGTCAGGCCCTCCGCCTGGAATTCGGCGGAGACCTTGCCCTCGCTCATCACGTAGATGCGGTCGGACATGTTCATGACCTCGGGCATCTCGGAGGAGATCATCAGGATACCCATGCCCTGGGCGGCCAGATCGCTCATGATCTCATAAATCTGCGCCTTGGAACCCACGTCCACGCCCTTGGTGGGCTCGTCGAGGATGATGAGCTTGGGATCCGCCGCCAGCTGCTTGGCCACAACCACCTTCTGCTGGTTGCCGCCGGAGAGCGCGCCGGTGTGGGTATTGCTGTCGGGGGCCTTTACGGCCAGCAGCTTCTTCAGATCGTCGGAGAAGGTATATTCCTTGTTCTTGTTCAGGAAGATGCCGTAGATGCACTTCTCCAGAACAGAGAGGGAGATGTTGTAGTTGATGGACCAGGACAAAAGCAGCGCCTGCTTCTGGCGATCCTCGGGCAGAAGGCCGATGCCCTTCTTCATGGCCTCGATGGGCTTGATGCCGGTGATCTTCTCGCCCCGGAAGTACACATCGCCGCTGTCGGGCTTGGTGATGCCGAACACGGCCTCCATGACCTCGGTGCGGCCCGCGCCCACCAGGCCGGTCAGGCCCACGATCTCGCCGGCGTGCACGTTCAGACTCACGTCCCGGAAGTAGCCCGTGCGGCTGAGCTTGTCGATCTTCAAAAGCTCCTCGCCGATCTCGGTCTTCTTCTTCGGGAACAGCTGGGTGATCTCACGGCCAACCATGTGGTGCACCAGGATGTGCTCCTCCACGGGCATGTCCCAGGTGCCGATGTACTGCGCGTCGCGGAACACGGTCACGCGGTCGGCAAGGCCGTAGATGTCCTCAAAGCGGTGGGAGATCAGGATGATGGCGGTGCCCTGGTCGCGCAGCTTGCGGCTGATGGCGTAGAGATCCTCGCTCTCGCGGCGGGACAGCGCGGCGGTGGGCTCGTCCATGATCAGAATCTTCGCGTTCATGGACAGCGCCTTGGCGATCTCGACCAGCTGCTGCTGGGCGACGGAGAGGCTGCCCACGGAGACCGTCGGGCTGAAGTCCGCGCCCACGGCGTCCAGAAGCTTCTTTGCTTCCTTGTTGGCCTTGTTCCAGTTGATGAACGGGCCGCGCTTGAATTCGTGGCCGATGAAGATGTTCTCCGCCACGGACAGGTCGGGATAGGACGCCGCGTGCTGGTAGATGGCCGCGATGCCGTACTTCTGGGCGACGATGGGATCGCTCATGACCACCTTCTTGCCCTCCAGGATGATCTCGCCGCCGTCCGGCTGATGCACGCCCGTGAGGGTCTTGATGAAGGTGGACTTGCCCGCGCCGTTTTCGCCCACCAGCGCGTGGATCTCGCCCGGCTTCAGGTTGAAGCGCACCTTGTCCAGCGCCTTCACGCCCGGGAAGATCTTCGTAATGTCATTGAGCTCGAGTATGTACTCCGACATGGTATTACCTCCGCTTTCTGCGTTCTCCGTAGAAGCTCCGACGCGGGAGAGCCGACGCGGCCGAATGCCAACATTCCGAAAGACAGGTTTTACCTGTGCGAAATGTTGGCCTTTGCCGTTTGTTCACCGTTTGTCGCATTCCCCGCGATTCATCCAAAGTTTTGTGCGCTTGCATGTTTACATAGTTCGATGTATAATAGTATAAAGCGTTAATTCGCAATTTGTCATTGACAAGTGTTGGTAGATAATTACACAATCTTGGCATTTTGCAATTTTGCAAACGGTTGCGTCGGAGAGAATGGGGAGAATTTATGGCAAATGTAAAGCTGAGCTTCAATCTGGATCTGACGGATCAATCCCACTGGATCACGGTGACGGCCTCCCAGGCGGTGCGCTCCTCCATCGCCTACGTGCAGGAGCTGGGCGACTTCTACTGCGGGCCGGACTACTACACCACCCGCGAAAATCTGCCCTCCTATTTAATCAAGCTGTGCGTCAGCGGCGAGGGCACGCTGGATTACGACGGCCAGAGCTATGCGATCCGCCCGGGCTACCTGTTCTGGATCGACTGCACCAAGCCCCAGTACTACCGCACCTCGCCCACTATGGGTAACTGGCACATCCTGTGGGTGCACTTCTACGGCGCGCCCTGCGAGGCCTACTACAAGCTGTTTCTGGCCCAGAACGAGGGCCGCGCGGTGGTGCGTCCCAGCTCGGACATGGCCATACGCAGCACGCTGGACACGCTGCTCAAGCTGTATCTGGAGGGCGGCAACACCCTTCAGGACGACGTGCAGGCCTCGGCCATGCTGACCCAGCTGATGTCCCACTGCATCCACGCGGCGGGCATGCACAGCGCCAACCGCCTGCCGAACTACGTCATCGACGCCCGCAGCTACATCAACATGCACTACGCCGAGCGCATCACCCTGGACGAGCTGTCCCGATCCATCTCCATCAACAAGTTCTACCTGCAGAAGCTGTTCAAGCGCTGCATCGGGCTCTCGCCCAACGAATACCTGATCCACACCCGCCTGACCCACGCCAAGCAGCTGCTGCGCACCTCCACCACGCCCATCAACCAGATCGCCATGGACGTGGGCATCAACAACATCGGCCACTTCATCACGCTGTTCAAGCGCTACGAGGGCATCACCCCCAGCGCCTACCGCAGGCGCTGGTACAACCCCGACGCGCCCCTGGCCGCCGATGAGGAGGCGGAGGAGTGACGCGCGGGGCTTGCGCAATGCGTGGAAAACGGATATAATAGAATAGAAATGGTTTGCACAGGCGAACCGCTTCAAATTTATCCGACAGGAGATATCCATTGTTCAGCTACATCACATCCTTTTTGGAAAATCCCAGGGAGATGCTGATCTTCCTGCTGCTCTCCATCCCGGGCCGCTTCATGGCGCTCTCGCTGCACGAGTTCGCCCACGCCTGGATGGCCAACCGCTGCGGCGACCCCACCGCGCGCATGCTGGGCCGGCTCACCGTGAACCCCGCAAAGCATCTGGATCCCGTCGGCACGGTCATGATGCTGCTGCTGGGCTTCGGCTGGGCCAAGCCGGTGCCGGTGAACCCGCGCAACTACCGCAACCTGCGCTGGGACGATCTGAAGGTCTCCATCGCGGGCGTGACCATGAACCTGCTCATGTTCGTATTGAGCTTCCTGCTGATGTGCGGCTTCGTGGGCTTCACCATCCACGGTCTGCCCCACCTCGACAGCGCATCCATCGGCTCCAGCGGGATGTTCACGGTCAATCTGCTGGGCCAGCGCGTGGTGTGCACCGGCGAATACTACTTCAATGCGAAGGATCTGTTCACCATGGCGCCCTACATCGCGGACTACCTGATCGCGCCTGCGCTGGGCCGCATGGCGGGCTACATCTACCAGATGCTGTCCTACTTCGTGCTGGTGAACATCGCGCTGGCGGTGTTCAACCTGATCCCCGTGCCGCCGCTGGACGGCTACCACGTGCTCAACGACCTGCTGCTGAGACGGTCGCCGTTTGCTTCGCCGAAGGTCTCGCGCATCGCCTACGGCGTGTTGCTGGTGCTGATCTTTTGCACGCCCGTGATCAGCAAGCTCATCCTGTGGGTGGAGAATCTGCTGATGACCGGCCTGGGCAGCGCCATGTATGCCCTGTTCTGCGCCGTCGGGCTGGTTTGACGGGGAGGACGCATGCCGTACATCGTATCGCTGAAACAGTTTGATGGCCCGCTGGATCTGCTGCTGACGCTGATCTCCAGCGCCAAGCTGGACATCCAGGACATCTTCGTGAGCGAGATCACGGAGCAGTATCTGGAATCGATGAAGCTGGTGGACGAGCTGGACATGGATTCCGCCAGCGAATTTCTCCAGATGGCGGCGACGCTGCTGGAGATCAAGTCGCGCTCGATGCTGCCCAAGCCGCCCAAGCCCGAGGAGGAGGGCGCGCTGTCCCCGGAGGAGGAGCTGATCCGGCAGCTGACCGAATACAAGCAGTTCAAGGAGATCTCCGCCCGGATGCACCAGCTGGAGGAGGAGGCCCGCGCGCTGCTGACCAAGCTGCCCGAGGAATATCCCCTGCCGCCGCCGAGCATCGAGATCACGGGGCTGACGCTGGAGAAGCTGGCGAAGGCCTTCCGGAAGGTGCTGGAGCGCGCCGAGGCCGCCGAGCGCAGCGAGAACCTGGCCCAGCGCGAGATTCGCCGGGACAGCTTCACCGTTGCGGGCTGCATGGTGCGCATCTCCCGGCGGCTGAAGAGCGGCGGCAGCTGCCGCTTCACCGAGCTCTTCGCGGAGGATTACAGCCGCGAGGAGGTCATCACCATGTTCCTTGCAATTCTGGAAATGGCCCGCCTGAGCCGACTGCACGTGGAGCAGGGCGGCGCCTACGACGAAATCTTCCTGTCCGCCTGAGGAAGGCCATCGTCCGGCGGAGAAAACCACACGGGAACCAAATCCGATTTTGCTGCGTCAAAAGGGCACAAGATCAAACGAGACGGGAGTGACGAACATGAAGCGCTTTCTTGCAATTCTACTGACACTGGCGCTGTGTTTGGGCGCTGCGGGCGCGGCTCCGGCCCTTGCTGAGGCCGACAGCGTGAGCGCGCGCACGACGCTTGCAGGCTCGTCCTACGCGAAGCTGAACAACGTCAACCTCGCGGCCAGCAGCCTGAACGGCATCACCATTCCCTGCGGCGCGAGCTTTTCCTTCAACGAGATCGTCGGCCCCCGCACGGAGGCCTACGGCTACCAGCGCGCGGCCAACGGTCGGGGCGTGCGCGTCACCGGCGGCGGCGTGGCCCAGTGCGCCACCACGCTGTATCTGGCGCTGAAGCAGCTGGGTGCGGACGTGGAGTACACCAGCCTGCTGACCTACGGCAGCAAGTTCAGCGACAACTACGTGTCCGACGGCAGTGACGCCATCATGGTGGACTACTCCACCGGCTCGGACTTCTCCTTCATCAATTACTCGGACGACATGCTCATCGAGATGTGGGCCACCGACAGCTACCTCTACTGCTCCATTACCCTGGACGCGGTGAGCAGCGGCGGTGAGCTGAACTGGTTCGATTCCGCGCCGCTTCAGCCCTCGATGCGCTCCATCGCCAGCTCCCGGATCGACCTGAGCGGCGCGGACGACGCGCTGCGCAGCAACATCCTGCTGGCGGCCAGCAGCATCAACGACACCGTGCTCGACAGCGGCGACCTCTTCTCCTTCAACGATTCCGTGGGTCCCCGCAGCGAGCGCTGCGGCTATGTCGGAGCTGTCAACGGTCGCGGCGCAATCGTCACCGGCGGCGGCGTGGCCCAGGTGGCCAGCGCGCTGTGGCTGGCGGTGAAGAACCTGGACTGCGTGGCGGTGGTGGAGAAGTCCACCTACGGCAGCCGCTACAACCAGAGCTACGTGCTCAGCTCCAACGACGCCATCCTCACCGATTACTCCGCCGGAACCGACTTCTCCTTCCGCAACATCGGATCGAAGCCGCTGACCATCGCCGTGTACGTCTCCGGCGACGAGCTGTGCTGCGAGATCTATCAGGATTGAGTCCGGGCCGCGCTTCGGCGCACCCGTGAAATACGCGAGGCTGTCCCCAAAATGGCAGAAGAAGCCTAGGGGGTGGCCTCGCTTCCTTTTGCCGCACGTGCGCACTTCCCTGCGGGAAAAATATGTTTATGGATTTCCTGCCCAGATATCTTGCAATTTGCGAGGGAAAACAATATAATGAAGCTATGTAAATATGCACGCGTGCACTGCGCGAACCGACAGAAAGGGAGGTGACAGCATGGACAACGCGCCCCAGTATGTAATCGAAATGCTTCACATCACCAAGGAGTTCCCCGGCATCAAGGCGAACGACGACATCACATTGCAGCTGCGCAAGGGCGAGATCCATGCCCTGCTCGGCGAGAACGGCGCCGGAAAATCGACGCTGATGAGCGTCCTCTTCGGCCTCTATCAGCCCGAGGCCGGCATCATCAAGAAGGACGGCAAAGAGGTTCAGATCAACAATCCCAACGACGCCACCGCGCTGCACATCGGCATGGTGCACCAGCACTTCAAGCTGATCGACGTGTTCACGGTGCTAGACAACATCATCCTCGGCGCGGAGGACACGAAGCTGGGCTTCCTCCAGAAGAAGGAGGCGCGGCGCAAGGTGCAGGAGCTTTCCGAGAGATACGGCCTGAAGGTGGATCTCGACGCGAAGATCGAGGACATCACCGTGGGCATGCAGCAGCGCGTGGAGATATTGAAGATGCTCTACCGCGACAACGAGGTGCTGATCTTCGACGAGCCCACCGCCGTGCTCACCCCCCAGGAGATCGAGGAGCTGATGGAAATCATGCGCGGTCTCACCAAGGAGGGCAAGAGCATCCTGTTCATCTCCCACAAGCTGAATGAAATCATGGAGGTCTCCGACCGCGTGACCGTGCTGCGCAAGGGTCGCTACGTGGGCACCGTGGAGACCAAGGACACCAGCAAGGCCGAGCTGAGCCGCATGATGGTCGGTCGTCCGGTGCAGCTGGAGGTGGAGAAGGGCGAGGCCCATCCCACCGAGCCGGTGCTGGAGGTGAAGAACCTGCACGTCACCAGCAAGCTGTACAAGAAGGACGCCGTCAAGGACGTGAGCTTCACCGCGCGCAAGGGCGAGATCCTGTGCATCGCGGGCATCGACGGCAACGGCCAGACCGAGCTGATCCACGCGCTGACGGGCCTGGAGAAGGTTGCCTCGGGCAGCGTGACGCTCTGCGGCAGGGACATCACCCACGCCTCCATCCGCGCGCGCAGTGCGGCGGGCATGAGTCACATCCCGGAGGACCGCCACAAGCACGGCCTGATCCTGGATTACACCCTGGAGCAGAACATGGTGCTGCAAAAGTATTATGAGCCCCGCTTCCAGAGGGGCGGCTTCATCCGCTTCGACGAGGTGCGCAAATATGCCGAGAGCCTGATTGAGCAGTACGACGTGCGCTCCGGCCAGGGCCCGATCACCGTGGCCCGCAGCATGTCCGGCGGCAACCAGCAGAAGGCCATCATCGCCCGCGAGATCGACCGGGATCTTCCGCTGATCGTGGCGGTGCAGCCCACCCGCGGCCTGGACGTGGGTGCAATCGAGTACATTCACAGCCAGCTGGTGGCCCAGCGCGACGCAGGCAAGGCCGTGCTGCTGGTGTCCCTGGAGCTGGACGAGGTCATGAACCTGTCCGACCGCATCCTGGTGATGTACGAGGGCGAGATCGTCGGCGAGTTTGATCCCAAAAATGTCACCGTCGAGGAGCTGGGCCTGTACATGGCGGGCGCGAAGCGGCAGGGAAAGGAGGAGCGCGCATGAGCAACAACAAGTCATCCCTCTTGCAAAAGGACGGCGCCCGCTCGGTGCTGGCGTCCCTTCTGTCCATCATCATCGGTCTGGCGGCAGGCGCGCTGGTCATCCTGATCGTGGGCCTGTTCAATCCCTCGCTGGGCCTGAAGAACGCCTGGGACGGCATCCGCCTGGTGATCTTCGGCCTGTTCTCCACCGGCCGCAGCGCCGCCGGCAGCCTCACCTTCGGCTTCAACCCGGCCAGCGTGGGCAACATGCTCTTCCGCGCCACGCCGGTGATCCTCACCGGTCTCTCCGTGGCCGTGGCCTTCAAGACCGGCTTGTTCAACATCGGCGCGGCCGGACAGTATCTGGCGGGCACCGCCGCCACGCTGTTCATCGCGCTGGGCCTCCCCTCCTCGCAGATGGCCATTCCCGGCGTGAACCCCAGCTCCATCCCGCCCATGGTGGTGTGGTTCCTGGCGCTGCTGGGCGGCATGGCCGCAGGCGCGCTCTGGGGCGTGATCCCCGGCCTGCTCAAGGCCTTCCTCAACATCAACGAGGTGCTGGCCTGCATCATGACCAACTGGATCGCCGCCAACGTGGTCACCTGGGTCTTTGAGGTGTCCAACTTCAAGAACATCGTGGAGAACACCAAGACCAGCTACATCTACAAGACGACGATCAACGGCGTGGCCACCCCCAAGATGGGCCTGGACAAGCTCTTCCCCGGCTCTCAGGTCAACGGCGGCATCATCATCGCCTGCCTGCTGGCGGTGCTGGTGTACATCCTGCTGACCAGGACCACCCTGGGCTACGAGCTCAAGGCCTGCGGCTCCAACCGCTTCGCCGCACGCTACGCCGGCATCAAGGACAAGCGCAACATCGTGCTGTCCATGGCCATCGCGGGCGCGCTGGCGGGCGCGGCAGGTTCGCTGTACTACCTCTCCGGCAACACCGAGTTCTACTGGTCCACCTACCAGTCGCTGCCCTCCGCCGGCTTCAACGGCATCCCCGTGGCGCTGCTGGCGGTGAACAACCCCATCGCCGTCATCTTCACCGGCATCTTCATGTCGATGCTGGACATCTCCGGCCTGCAGCTGACCAACCTCACCGCCTACAACGAGTACATCACCGACGTCATCATCGCCGTCATCGTGTACCTGTCGGCCTTCTCGCTGGTCATCAAGCTGTGGCTGGGCGGCAAGAAGAAGTCCACCCAGACCGCGACCGCCGAAGTGAAATCCGGCACCGCAAAGGAGGGGAAGAAGTAAATGTCATTCCTGATTCGACAGACGCTCATCTATGCGGTTCCCCTGATGATCGTCGCCCTGGCCGGCATCTTCGCCGAGCGCAGCGGCGTGATCAACCTGGCCCTGGAGGGCATCATGATCTTCGGCGCGTTCATCGGCGTGCTGTGCGTGCGCATTCTTCAGGTCACGCCCGTGTTCGAGGCCGCGAAGGCTGCGGGCAGCTTCTGGGGCCTGCAGGGCCTGATGTTCCTGGCGATGTTCGCCGCCGCGCTGATGGGCTCGATCTTCTCGCTATTGCTGGCCTTCGCGGCCATCAACCTGCGCGCCGACCAGACCATCGGCGGCACCGCGCTGAACCTGATGGCCCCGGCGCTGGTGCTGTTCCTGGTGCGCATGATCGCCAACCAGAACACCCTGCAGATGGCCAGCGGCGACTCCGCCAGCTACTTCATGCTCAAGAAATCCCACCTGGGCTACGGACGCACCGAGGAGATGGGCTTCCTGGGCGACACCTTCCTCAATAAGGTCTACCTCGCCACCTACTTCTGCATCCTGATCTACGTGATCCTCTCGATCATCCTGTACAAGACGAAGTTCGGCCTGCGCCTGCGCGCCTGCGGCGAGAATCCCCAGGCGGCGGACTCCCTGGGCATCAACGTCTACAAGATGCGCTACAGCGGCGTGCTGATCTCCGGCGCGCTGGCCGGTCTGGGCGGCTTCGTGTACGCCATGACCACCGCGAACTGCTCCTCCAACGGCGACGTTGCGGGCTTTGGCTTCCTGGCGCTGGCCGTCATGATCTTCGGCAACTGGAAGCCGCTGAACGTCGCGGGCGCAGCCACGCTGTTCGGCCTGTTCAAGTGCGTGGCGGCCTCCTACTCCAGCCTGGACATCAACGGCGACGGCGTCTACCTGCTGAAGGAGCTGAACATCAACCCCAACTTCTATCGCCTGCTGCCCTACCTGATCACGCTGATCGTGCTGGCCTTCACCTCGAAGAGCTCGAGGGCCCCGAAGGCCGAGGGCGTGCCCTACGACAAGAGTACAAGGTAAACACAAGCGCCGCAGACGGTTTCGTCTGCGGCAATTTTTGCATGCAGGGGTTTCAATCCCCTGCGTCGAACTTATATATACAGTAAAGACAAGCGGAGGTAAGAATTCCATGAAAAAAACTCTGATTCTGCTGCTGGCGCTGGCGATGCTGGTCGCCGTACCCGCAGCCCTTGCCGAGACGAGCGGGCTCACCAGCTTCAGCACCTACGACATGGAGGCCCAGCCGGTGGACGAGAGCATTTTCTCCGGCTACGACCTGACCATGGTGAACATCTGGGCGACCTGGTGCGGCTACTGCGTGCAGGAGATGCCGGAGCTGGCGAAGCTCAAGGACATGCTGCCGGAGAACGTGAACCTGATCACCATCTGCGACGACGCGACCACCGAGACCGAGCTGGCCTACAACATCCTTCAGCAGACCGGCGCAACCAACTTCCAGACGCTGATGGGCACCCAGGAGATCTACGACCAGTTCCTCTACCAAGTCTACGCCTTCCCCACCACCTACTTCCTGGACAGCGCGGGCAATCCCGTGGGCGAACCCGTGGTGGGCGTTCCGGATCTGGATGACCCGGCGGGCACCTATTACGGCATCATTCAGGAGGTTCTGGCGATGCTGGAGGACGCGGCGTGAACCTTCGCAATGCGCGGCTGACCTGGGCGCTGCGGGCGCTGCTTATCGCCGTCGCCGTGGGCTGCATCTGCTTCGGCGCGCTGCGGGGAGAGACGGAGATCGTGCTGCGCAAGGCTGTGCGCATCTGCCTGGAGTGCATCGGGGTGGGCGCATGAGTCGGAAGAAAGCGGGCGGGCGGCTGTTCCGCTATCGCGGCTGGATTCAGCTGGGCGCGACCCTCGGCACCAACGCGCACCTGCGCGGCTTCCTGACCGGGCGCATCTACTCCGGCGAGCTCAAGACCGCCTGCGTGCCGGGGCTGAACTGCTACTCCTGCCCGGGCGCGGTGGGCTCCTGTCCCATCGGCGCGATGCAGGCGGTGATCAGCGGCAACAAGCTGAACTTCTCCTATTACGTATTCGGCGTCCTGATGCTGTTCGGTGTGCTGCTGGGCAGGCTGATCTGCGGCTTTCTGTGCCCCTTCGGCTGGATTCAGCAGCTGCTGCATAAGCTTCCGGGGAGGAAGCTGCGCGTTCCCGAAAAGATCGATCGCCCCGCGCGCTTTTTGAAGTACGGCGTGCTGGCGATCTTCGTGCTGGCGCTGCCGGCCTTTCTGGTGGACGGCTTCGGACTGGGCGCGCCCTACTTCTGCAAGTGGATCTGTCCGGCGGGCACGCTGGAGGGCGGCATCCCGCTGGTGCTGACCAACGAGAGCCTGCGCGGTAGCCTGGGCTTCCTGTTCTGGTGGAAGATCGGCCTGCTGGCGCTGACGATCCTCGCGTCGGTGCTGATCTACCGCCCCTTCTGCAAGTACGTCTGCCCGCTGGGCGCGTTCTATGCGCTGTTCAACCGGGTGAGCCTGACCCGCATGGAGCTGGACGATGCGAGCTGTGTCTCCTGCGGAAAATGCGAACGCGAATGTCCCATGCAGGTGCAGGTGTTGAAGGACATCAACAGCGCCGAGTGCATCCGCTGCGGCAAGTGCGCACAGGTGTGTCCCACCGGAGCTATCGAGCTGCGCTTCGGCAAGCTTCGCCTGAAGGAAAATTCGCTGGCAGAGTACGGCAAATGATGACAACGCCCCGAGGGATTTCCCCTCGGGGCGCATTGCTTCTCAAAAGCATTTGACAAGCTGGACTCCTTTGTGCAAATTAAGCAGACGCATCTCCAAAGGCACTGCTACGTCGTCACCCCAGGCTCCCTTGTGTAAAGGGAGCTGTCAGCGAAGCTGACTGAGGGATTGTTTTCCCCTACGGCGCGCACTCAGTAGGCCGCTTCCATTTCCCGGACGCGGGTGTACAGCCATTCGTTGACCGGAACGGACAGGCCGTGCTTTTTCGCAAGGCGGCAGACCGTGCCGGAGAACAGCTCCACCTCGCTCCTGCGATGGGCCAGACCATCCTGCCGCATGGAGGGCATGCCCTGGGGCGACATGGTGTTCATCAGCTCCACATAGAAATTGAGGTCGTCCTCGGTGAGCTTCACGCCCTCATATCTGGACAGCTCCAGCACCTCGCGCATGGCGGCGATCATCATCTCCCGGGGCTTGCCGGGAGCCTGAATCGTGCCATAGGTTCCTTCGAAGACCATGACCACCTGATTCACGCCCACGTTGAGCATGAATTTGCCCCACAGGCGGTGCAGGATGTCCTCCTCGCGGGAATAGGGCATGCCGATGCGGTCGAACAGTGCGCAGACCGCGTCCAGCGCGGGCAGCTTTTCTGCCGAGGGCACGCCGATGCACAGCTGGCCCATGACCGTGTAGGTCAGTGCGCCGCCCAGCTTGACCGCGTCCATGCCCTGCGCCACGCAGTAGACCACGTTCCTGCCGCCGAAGCGCTGCTCCAGCAGATGTTCGCTGGTGATGCCGTTGAGCACGGACAGGAGCACGGTGTCCGGGCCGATCTGTCCGGCGGCGTCCTCCATGGCCTGATCGAGCGCCGTGGCCTTCACGGCGAAGATCACCAGATCCGCCGGATCGCCGGTTTCATTCGCGTCGATCAGCCGGAAGTCGCAGCGATGGCCGTTGGCGCTGATTTCCATGCGCCCGTAGCGTTCGCGGCGTTCAGCGTTCACCACGAAGCCCACGCGCTCGCGGCCCAGATGTTCGGTGAGATAGTCGCCGTAGAGCACGCCCAGCGCACCCATGCCGACGATGGCGATTCGTTCGATGTTCATGGTTGATTACTCCTTGTCTACACCGTCTCGTCCATGCACTTCAGATACAGCGCCGCGGCGGTCTCCATGGGGAAGTCCGCCAGCTTGTGGCGGTTGCGGGCGAGGAAGTCCTTTTCGCGGAGCATGGACAGGAAGATCCACGCGGTGAGCACGCGCCCGCCCGCGCGGGCGGCCTCGTTCATGCTGCGGTCCCACAGCGCGCCGTCGCCGTCCAGGTTCCTGGCGTAGTTCAGGATGCGCCCGGTGAGCACGTCCATGTCGTAGATGGCGTCCTCCCGGAAGCCCATCGCCTGGGCGCACAGCTCCAGGCCCCGCAGCAGCGCGTCCTTCCAGCTGAGCACCCGCAGCGGAGTCTCCGCGCCCAGCGCGCCGATGAGCACCGCGTCGCCGTCGCGCGCGTCGCAGCCCGCGTCGAACAGCGCAATCTCCCGGGTGTAGCGCCGCGCCGCCTCGGAAATTTTCAATTCGTTGACCCGGGTGAAGGTGTAGCGGATGCCATCGAAGCGCCCGTAGGCCTTCATGGTGTCGTAGTAGCCCATCAGGCGGCTGCGGCGCAGCAGCTGGGGGTTGAAGTCCATGAAGCCGCCCAGGTCGTGCAGCGGGTGAATCTGCTTCAGGAAGGGCATACAGCCGTACTCGGGGTGCACCGGCTGGGGATGGATGTCCACGGCGATGATCTCCTCCGCGCCGTCCTCGATGGCCATGGCGATGGGCATGTTGTCGGCATAGCCGCCGTCCATGTACTTCTCGCCGCCGATCTCCTTCATGGGGAAGATGGGGAAGCAGGAGGCCGAGGCCAGCAGATAGTCGGCCAGCTGCCCCTGGGGAATCTCGTTCAGGCGCACCGCGCGGCCGCTGAACTGGGGCATGCGGGTGAGCATCATGCCCAGCTGCATGCCGGACGCGCGCACCCGGCCCTCGTCCAGCTTCTCGTCGATCAGCCGCACCAGCGGCGACACGTCCATCTTGAAGTTGTGGGCGTTCTCCAGCAGGAAGGGGATGATGTCCCGCTTGCGGGAGAGCATGGTGTCCACGGAGAAGTCCTCGTCCTCGTCCACCGCCACGATCTGCCGAATGGAGATGTTGTTCCACAGATCCAGCGCGGCCTCGAAGTCATCCTGGGCTACCAGCGCCGCGTTCAGCGCGCCGATGGACGTGCCGTACACGCCGTCCAGGCGAATGTTCAGCTCCCGCAGCGCCTGCCATGCGCCGCACTCATACGCGCCCCTCGATCCGCCGCCGGAGAGCACCAGCGCCCGCTTCATATCCATACCTCCCTGATCGAACCGTATTTTATGATTTTTATTGATTCGGCAAGCCGAAGGCTTGGCCGGGTCGCTCACTCCACAGAGGGAGCGACAATCAAACGTTATAGACCCAATTTTGCGGCAAAAAGTTCCACCGTGTGGGCAATGCCGCCGTCATCCACGCCGGGGGCGACGTAGTTCGCCTGAGCCTTCACCGCGTCGCTGGCGTTGCCCATGGCCACGCCCACGCCCGCATATTTCAGCATGCCCACGTCGTTCTCGCCGTCGCCGAAGGCCATGGTTTCCTCCGCCGCAATGCCCAGCCGGGCGTTGAGCGCCTGCATGCCGATCTCCTTGCCGCCGCCCCTGGGGAACACGTCGGCGAAGTTCTCGCTCCAGCGCGCCGCAATCAGCCCCGGGGCCCGTGCAACCAACTCATCCTCGCAGCCGGGCGCACCGTAGATGTGCATCTGGTAGATCTCCATCTCAAGCGCATCCCGCGCGGGACGCAGCCGCATGGGCGGCATGCCGCCGAATTCATCCGACAGCCACACCTGGGCGTTGAAGCGGTTCATGAAGTTCTCGTAGCCGCTGACGAAGCCCAGCGTGAAGTCTCCGCGCTCTGCCCCGTCCACGGCGATTTCAAGATCGCTGCGGTCGATGGCCCTGCGCAGCACCGCCTCGCCGTTCAGCGTGCACAGCTGGCCGTTGAGCAGGATCGCGCCGTCGAACAGGCCGGTATCCAGCAGCGGGGCGGAGGTTCCGCCGTTGCGCCCGGTGCAGAGGATGCAGTGCACGCCCGCGCCGCGCAGCCGCCGCAGCGCAGACAGCGTGTCCTCCGGCACCGCGTGGGTTCGGAAGCTGACCAGCGTGCCGTCCGCGTCGAAGTATACAGCCTTAATCATGGTTCCATCTCCCGTAAAAGTAGGTTTCCGTTATTTTAACACATGCGCGCGAAAAGCGCAACGCCCTCAGCCGTGGGGATGGACGTGGGCGTGCAGGCCGCTGCGAATCAATTGAAACAGGATGGTGGTGACGGTGATGCCCGCGGACATGCTGGCGGCGAACAGCAGCGCGTAGCTGCCCCGCGCCCACAGCCCCGGCCAGTCGCCGTGCATCACGCAGTCCATGGCGCGGTAGAGCGCCGCGCCGGGGATCAGCGGGATCGCCGCCGAGACGAGAAACACCGTGACCGGCGACTTCTGGCAGATCGCCATGACCTCGGCGTAGAGCGTCAGCGCCACGCTTGCGCAGAAGCCGCAGAGGTAGTCGTTGGATGTGAAGCGCGCAACCAGCAGATAGACCGCCCAGGCCAGCAGTCCGCCCAGCGAGGCGAAGGCCAGCTTCCTGCCGCGCACGTTGAACAGCAGGGCGAAGCCCAGCGAGCCCGCCCAGGCCGCAATCAGTTGAAGGATGGGATTCATGGCGCACCTCCTCAAAACAGCAGGCCGGCGAGGGTGAAGCCCAGCGCGATCACGATGGCCAGCAGCATGGATTCCAGAAAGCGGATGAGTCCGGTGATGGTGTCGCCGGAGAACAGGTCGCGCAGGGAGTTGGTGAAGGCGATGCCGGGGATCAGCAGCATGATGTTGCCGATGCCGATCAAATCGGCGTGCACGCCCAGCCCCAGCCGCACGCTCAGCTGGGCCAGCAGACCGCCCACGCTGGAGCAGAGCAGCCCGGTGACCAGCGCGTTGTGAGCCTTGCGGCGCAGCGCCGATTCAAACAGCTTCAGCAGGATGCCGATCAGCGCTGAGGCCACCATGTCGCGCAGGCTGCCGCCGAAGAAGATCGAAAAGGAGCCGGAGATCAGCGCATAGATGAACAGCTGCATGCCGAAGGAGTAGCGCGGTCCCGCATCGATGCATTCGAGCTCCGCGCGCACGTCCTCCGGGGACAGTCCCTCCGAACAGATGCGCCGGGAGAGCCGGTTCAGCGCGTCCAGGCGGTTGAGGTCGTAGGCCATGCCCGACACGCGCCGGGTCTGGGTGCACGCGCCGAAGTCCGCGCCGTAGATGGTGGTCACGATGCTGGAGGTGATGGTGAACACGTCCACGCGCTCCGCACCGTAGGCCGTGCAGATGCGGCGGATGGTGTCCTCCACGCGGTTGACCTCCGCGCCGCTGACCAGCAGCTCCTCGCCGATGGTCATGGCGCAGTACAGCCGCTCCTCCGCTTCCGTTCGATTCATTTCCCTCACCAGTTTTCCTTCCATATTCACCTGAAAAGGATACCCAAAACGGGCAGGCTTGTAAAGCGGGCTTGTGTAATATCCCGCGAAAATCCGATACCCTCAGGACATGAAAAAACCCGGCCATGCGGTCGGGTCACTTGTTCACCTTCATGTTCTGGGTTCTGCCGGTGAGGAAATCCAGGGATACGTTGTAGAGATCCGCCAGCTTGATGAGATGCTCCAGGGGGATGGTGCGCGCGCCCCTCTCGTACCTCGAATACACGGTCTGCTGAATTCCGAGGTACTGGGCGACGGCGCTCTGCTTCATGTCGGCATCCTCTCGCATATCCCGAAGTCGCTGAAAATACAGAGCCATCACCCCCTCTGCCGTAGTACTAAAAAGTTCTATTGACAGTATGGCACAGGCGATGGTAAACTAGGAGCATGTAGAACCGTATGGTGCTTAAATGGCAGGTGAGGATTGTGAAAGAGGCCGATGAGCTCTATATTATGGTCGGCAAGCGGGTGCGCCAGCTCCGCCTGCAGCGGTGCCTGACCCAGGAGCAGCTTGCCGAGCGCGCGGGCATCTCCACCTCATTCCTGGGGCACATCGAGCGCGGAAGCAGAAAGCTGAGTCTGGACAGCTTCTGCCGCATCGCCCGCGCGCTGGACTGCACCGCCAACGATCTGTTGCCGATGGAGGGCGGGAATGCGCGCCTCTCCGCGCTGGAGCTGCTGCGCTGCGCCGCGATGCTGGCCGAGTCGGAAGACGCGTCCGGCTTCCCAATCCCGCGAATGTAGAATCCCTTCCTTCTGACAAGCTGAACTCCCTTGTGCAAATTGTGCAGTCGCGTCTCCAAAGGAGCTGCTCCGCCGCCTCCCCAGGCTCCCTTGTGTAAAGGGAGCTGTCAGCGATAGCAGTCGCAACCCGCGAAGCGGGTTGCGACCAGTGCATAAAGCTGACTGAGGGATTGTCTGCGCATGCATGGAACGATACAATCCCTCCGGCACGGCTGCGCCGTCCCACCTCCCTTTACACAAGGGAGGCAAAAAGGTCTGCGGCACTCTCGCGCTCTCCTGGGGTTTTCGACAGAATAATGGGCCGGAGGAAAAGCTTCCTCCGGCCCTCAAATCATATGTATCCGTCTTACCTGGACTTGGCCTGCTGAAGCAGCGCCGACATCTGCTCGGGGGTCTCGTCCTCGCGCAGCTTGCGGCACATGATGATGAAGCGGCCGTTGTCCATGGAGTAGCTGCAGGTGACCAGGCTCAGCAGCTGGTCATCCTCGTTCACGTCCACCGGGATGTTGAACAGGGAGCGGCTCTGCACGTCCTCCAGGAAGGCGTCGAAGGGCTGTTCGTCGCTGAAGTTGAGGCGGAGCAGCCTGAAGTAGTCGGGATTATCCTTGGTCATGGACGCGTCGAACAGCGCGAAGGGCACGTACTGCGCGTCGCCATAGATGGTGTTGAACTGGATGCAGGTGGTGGCACGCAGGAAGCCCACGTTGCGATAGTTGTTCAGGGAGCCGAACATGGAGCCGTCCTTCATGTTGTGGCCGTAGATGATGATGTGATCGTCCTGGGGCCAGAGGGTGTTGCGGCTGTCCACGAACAGCGTGCCGGCCACGCTCTCGTTGCCGTCAAAGTCGTGATCCATGTAGAAGCTGTTGTCCCACTGCACCACCGGCAGGGCGATATCGGGATCCATCTCCAGCCAGCCCACCACATGCGGATTCTGCGCATACAGCTCCGCGAAGGATTCCTGCATCGGAGGCAGGGTCGCCTCCGCCACGGGCTCCGCCAGCGCGCAGCCGGTCAGCAGGGCCAGGGTCAGCAGCACGGCTGCCCAGCGGTGGAAGATGTTTGCATTGCGGTTCATGTTGTAAGTACCTCCGTCGTAATATTGGATATGTTAAGGGTTTTCTCCGCATGGAGCGGGGAATCAGCGATACAGATCGCCGCCCAGCGGAACCTGGGTATCGTCGAGCACGTCGGTCACGCGCAGCCTGCCGCTGACGTAGCGGATGTCGTAGTTTGCCGTCACGTCCGCGCCGTCCTCGTCCACGATCACTGCGCCGCCGGGCAGGTTCTCCGACCAACCAACCTCCGTGCGGCTGCCGGAGACGCGCACGCTGCGCAGACTGTGTCCCTCCAGCAGCGAGCCGTGGGTCAGCGCCCAGTCGTCGCAGACCAGCGCCGTGCCGTCGTACTCGCGGGTGCGGGAGGCTGCGGTGATTTCGATCTCGATGGGCCGCACGCTGAGCGTGCCGCTGCGCAGGGCCACGTCGTATTCCTCGGTCACGTCGCGCCCGTCGCGGGTGATGGTCACGCTTTCGATGGCGTTCTCCGCGCTTCCGGCCCGGGTGATGCTGCCGCGCACCTGCGCGTGAAGCTCGTCGCCCTCCAGCAGGCCGTTGCAAGTGAAGCCGCCGTCGCTGAGGGGCGCGCCGTCGTAATCCTTCGCGGCGCTGTTGGCAATCATGATCAGCGGCAGGCGCTCGGTCACGCCCAGCGTGCCGGAGCAGTAGCTGATCGCATAGTTCGCGGTCACGTCCGCGCCGCTTTCGTCCACGATCACCGCGTCCGAGGGCGTGTTCGGGCAGGTGCCCAGCTCCGTCTGGGAGCCGGTCAGCTGAATTGAGGCCACGCTGTGTCCCTCCGCCAGGGAGCCTTCGCTCAGCGCCCACTGGCCGCAGGTCAGGGGCGTGCCGTCGCGGCGCTTGTAGTCGGAACCGGCGGTGATCTCCAGCGGCGCGGGCAGCACCGTGAGGGTGCCCGCTTCCAGCGTGACGGCGTACTCGCCGTTCTGGGTCACATCCTGCCCGTCGCGGAGGATGGCGACCTGGGAGAAGCGGTTCTCCGCCGTGCCCACGTCGGTGATGCCGCCGTCCAGCAGCACGCACAGCGCGTCCGTCCCGGCCAGCTTGCCCGTGAGCAGAACCTCGTTGCAGCTCAGCTCCGTGCCGTCGTAGATTTTCTCCGCGCTCTGGGAGGTCAGCTTCAGCTCGCGGCTGTAGTAAAGCACGATTTCGTTGCGGCTCTCGTCCGCGCTGACGACGAGCTCCGGCTCCCCGGCCCGCAGGAAGGCGTAGCCGGGAACCTCGGCGGGCGCGTCCCAGCGCAGGACTTCGCCGACCATGGCGCTTCCGTGTGCATCCTCATAGATCTCAGCGTCCGGGTCGCCCAGCCAGCGATGGCGCACGGTGTAGTTCGCCTCCCGGCGCACGCGCAGGTAGACGGCGCTGAAGGACAGATCCTGCCGCACGTCCGACAGGCTCCCTATGCCGGAGGACTTCCAGACGGAATCCGAGGGCGCGTACTCCGCGCCGTTTACGATGAGGGAACCGGGCAGCGCCGGGGCATCGACATCCGTTCCAGACGCGAGGTTCTCCAGCACGATGGGATAGGTGCCGCCGGAATACTCCGTCAGGGACGCGCCGTCCGCCTCGCCGTAGTAGATGTGGAATTCCACGCGAATGCCGGGAACCACAGTTTCCGCGCCGGGAACCTCCGGCGCATCCGCAGTGGCGGCAGGCTCCGCCGTTTCGGGCTCTTCGGGCAGAGCGTCCGCTTGCAGGATCGTGGCATACGCCGCGCCCTCGCCGTCGGCTCCGGTCTCCGCCAGCGCGCCCGCCGCCAGCAGAACCAGCAGCGCCAGCAGGGCGGAGATCCATTTTAAATGATATTTCATTGCCTTGCTCCTATAATATGTACGATCCGTCTCCAAATCTGTGCCGCGCAGCCCTTCGGCGCACGTGCAGAATACACCCAATCATACAATAGAATTATAACACATGATACAGATACAAAAAACACTTCTCCGGCGAAAAATACGGGGGATTTCGTGAAGATTGTGTGTCACAGCCCCTACAATGCCAATTTTTGGCAAAAAAGAGGCCCGCTTCCGTGAAGCAGGCCCCGATTCGCTGTATTCAGTTTCCCGGCATGGGCGTGGGCGTGACCTCCGCCACGACCCCCTCGATCCTCTGCTGCGTCACCATGGACTGCACCGCCGCGGCAAGTCCCCCGGCACCCTGGGCGAAGTCGGCGTAGCTGGCCCATTCGCCGCCCTCGGCATAGCTGTGCAGCAGCAGCAGCCCCCGCAGGCCCTCGTCCACCTCCCAGCTGTGGTAGATGTGGCAGGGCGTGCCGTTGGGGCAGTTCTTCGCGATCCACTCCGCATCCTCCGGGCGCAGGCGGATGCAGCCGTGGGAGGCGGGCGTGCCCAGCAGCGCAGCAGCCTCGGTATCCAGCGTGGCCTCGTCCTTTTCGGCGTAGGGCAGGGAATGGAACAGGTAGCCGCCGATGATGCGCGTCACATACTGTACGTAGCAGTCGTAGGTCGGGATGGCGTACCACTTGGTGCGCTCGGCGGAGTTGCGCTGGTTGAGGGTGAAGCGGCCCACGGGCGTGCACTCGTTTTCGCCGGTGGAGCAGATCATCTGCCGCACAATGCCGCCCTCGCTCATGTCCTCCGCGCGGTAGACCGTGACGATCTGGTTGGTGACGTCCACCTCGATGGCGTAGGGCGAGGCCGCCAGCGCGCAGCCTGAGAGCAGCGCGATCAGCAGGACAAGGCATAGCATTCGACGCAGCTTTCGCATCAAATCCCTCCCTTCGCGCTTTTTTGCAGTATAGCATGCGCCCGGGAGGGGTGTCAAGTCAGATCAGCTGGTACAGCAGGCCGTCCTCCGGCGCGTACCAGATCAGCATGCCGTGGCCCCGGCGCAGGATGCGGATTTCCAGGTTCCACTCGGGGTAGAGCCGGTGCAGCTCCAGCCGTCCGCCGCACGCATAGGCCACAAAGGGAATGTAGTTGTCCTTCTCCATGGGATGCGCGGAGGTGACGAACCACTCGTCCTCCACCGCCTCCACCGTAAGTTTCTGCTCCGGCGCGGCCTTCGCCGGCTCCATTGATTTGAGCCGCCGCCCGCAGCAGCTGATCTCCGCGCCGCCGGTGGACACGGTGAAGCCGCCGCAGACCGGGCAGACGCAGTATTTTGCCTTCTTCATGTTTCCTCCATCCATTTCGTTGGGCGCAAGATCCCCCGCCAGCATGCGGGTCAGCTCCACGCCCAGAATTTCCGAGAGCTCGCCCAGCAGCGTCACGTCCGGACAGCCCTGGCCGCGCTCCCACTTGCTCACCGTCTTGTCGCTCAGGTTCAGCCTGTCCGCCAGCTGGCGCTGGGTCAGGCCCTGCTCCAGCCGCAGCCTGCGAATCAGTGCGCCCACCTTGCCGCAATCCATGTCCATCACCTCGCTCTCCATTGTAGCGCATGCGCGGCGGTCTGTAAATCCACGCTCCGTAGACATGGGAAGGCCGCACGGCTTCCATCTTCAGAAAACCATGCGGCCCTGCGATTATTCCTCTTTTTTCCCGTGCAGCATTTCGTGCAGGCGGCGCTGCATCTCGTCGGCCTGGTTTTTTGCGGCCTCCTTCTGGGCGCGCACCTGCTGATCCAACTCGTCGAAGAGCTCATTCTTCACGTTCAGCCCGGGCGCGTCCTTCTTGAACAGGTCGCCGACCTTCTCCGCGCCCTCCTTCACTGCGTCCACGGCGCTGTCCGCCGCGTCCCTGACCTTCTCCACCACCGGCGCGGCCTTCTCCTTCACGTCCTCGATCACCGGCGCGGCCTTTTCCTTCACGTCGGCCACTGTCTCCTTCGCCTTCTCCTTCACGTCCTCCAGTACGGGCGCGGCCTTCTCCTTCGCCCGCTCCAGCGCCTCCTTCGCGCTGTTGAACAGCTCGCTCATGCTGCCTCCTCCGCCGGAACTCCGGCCGTATGTATTTCTGCATTCATTGTAGCATCGCAGCAGCAAATTTTCAATCCCGGAGGCTTGCCAAAAACCCGAACATTCATTATAATACAAATGGATATTACAAAAAAAGCAGCGGCCATTTAACAGACCGCGTTGATAATCGAAGCAGACAGAATGTATATTTGAGGAGGTTGAACTATGAATTTTGAGCTTCTGCACCCGGCAGACCAGCTGGTGATGATCATGGACCGCATCTACTCCTACGGCATGACCACCACCTCCGGCGGCAACCTTTCCATTCGCGACGAAAACGGCGACATCTGGATCACCCCCTCCGGCATCGACAAGGGCAGCCTGACCCGCGCGGACATCATGCAGATCAAGCCCGACGGCACGGTAATCGGCCTGCACAAGCCCAGCGTGGAGTTCCCCATCCACAGCAACATCTACAAGCTGCGCCCCGACCTGCGCGCCATCGTGCACGCCCATCCCCCGGTGATGGTGGCCTTCAGCCTGGTGCGCCAGGTTCCCGACACCAAGCTGATCCCCAACGCCTCGCTGGTGTGCGGCGAGATCGCCATGGCGAAGTACGACATCCCCGGCAGTGAGCAGCTGGGCAAGAACATCGCCGAGAAGTTCGCCGAGGGCTACAACGCGGTTCTCATGGAGAACCACGGCGTGATCTGCGGCGCGGGCGATTTGTACCACGCCTTCATGGTGTTTGAGACCGCCACCTCCTGCGCGCAGGTCGAGCTGGACGCCCGCAAGCTGGGCGCACCCCGCCGCCTGAGCGACGCGCAGATCGCCATGGACAGCTCCAAGGCCCATCCGCCGCTGGACGCCTTCGAGGCCAAGCAGGTCTCCAGCGAGGAGCGCGCGGGACGGCGCGACCTGTGCACGCTGATCCATCGCTCCTACGACCAGCGCCTCTTCACCAGCACCCAGGGCACCTTCTCCATGCGCCTCTCCGACGGCTCCTTCCTCATCACCCCCTACATGAAGGACCGCAAGTATCTGGAGCCGGAGGACATCGTGCGCATCAAGGGCGGCATGTGTGAGCTGGGCAAGACCCCGAGCCGCTCGGTGCTGCTGCACAAGCGCATCTACGAGCTGCACCCGGACATCAATTCCGTCATCATCGCCCATCCCCCGGCGACCATGGCCTTCGCCGTGACCGACGCGGAGTTCGACTCCCGCCTGATCCCGGAGAGCTACATCTCCCTGCGCAATGTGGTGCGTCTGCCCTACGCCGCAACCACCCTGGACGTGGACGGCGCGGCCCGCAGCTTCACGCCCCAGCACCCGGTACTGCTGGTGGACAACCAGTGCGCCATCGTGGCGGGTACCTCGCTGCTCAACGCCTTCGACCGTCTGGAGGTGCTGGAGTACAGCGCCGCCGCCATCATCGCCGCCAAGGACATCGGCAAGGTGGTGCTGATCTCCGACGAGGAGATTCGCGACCTGAAGGTCGCCTTCAAGCTGACCGAGGGCGAGGAATAAGCTTCCATCCAAAACCTGAATATGCCAGGAGTCATCCCCCGATTGCATCTCGCGGTCGGGGGCCTGCGTTTTTGGCCGCTTCCGCCGCCTTGAAAAAAATCTTTCAAAACCTGTTGACAAAGCGGCGGATGTGGAATATAATACCTATAATTCCGGTATGTAATTATGGTTTATTTGACCAGGCATTGAAGCGAACGTATGGAAGGGAGCGGGATCACATGGGCATCTATCAGAAGATTACGGATCTGATCGGCGGCACGCCGCTGCTTGAGCTGGGCAATTACGAGAAGAAGAACGGTCTGGAGGCGACGCTGCTGGCCAAGCTGGAGTACTTCAATCCGGCGGGCTCCATCAAGGATCGCATCGCCCGGGCCATGCTGGACGATGCGGAGGCAAAGGGCCTGTTGAAGCCCGGCGCGGTCATCATCGAGCCCACCAGCGGCAACACGGGAATCGGCCTTGCGGCGGTGGGCGCGTCACGGGGCTACAGGGTGATCCTCACCATGCCGGAGACGATGAGCGTGGAGCGCCGCAACCTGCTGAAGGCCTACGGCGCGGAGCTGGTGCTCACCGACGGCAGCAAGGGCATGAAGGGCGCGATTGCGAAGGCGCAGGAGCTGGCGGAGGCGACCCCCAACAGCTTCATCCCCGGCCAGTTCACCAACCCGGCCAACCCGGAGGTGCACCGCAGAACCACCGGCCCGGAGATCTGGGCGGACACCGAGGGCAGGGTGGATATCTTCGTGGCGGGCGTTGGCACCGGCGGCACCATCACCGGCGTGGGCGAGTACCTCAAGTCCCAGAATCCCAATGTGAAGATCGTGGCCGTGGAGCCCGCGGGCTCCCCGGTGCTCTCCCAGGGCAGGAGCGGCCCCCACAAGATTCAGGGCATCGGCGCGGGCTTCGTGCCGGAGACGCTGAACACCGCCGTATACGACGAGGTCATCGCCGTGGAGAACGACGCGGCCTTTGCAACCGGGCGCGAGATCGCCCGCACCGAGGGCATCCTGGTGGGCATCTCCTCCGGCGCGGCGCTCTACGCCGCCACCGAGCTTGCAAAGCGTCCGGAGAACAAGGGCAAGGTCATCGTAGCGCTGCTGCCGGACACCGGCGACCGCTACCTGTCCACGCCGCTGTTTGCGGACTGAGCATCCCAAAACAAAAAACCGGCAGCGAACTGCATTCGTTCGCTGCCGGTCGTTATGTCTCTATGACAAATCAGCCGTCGATGTCCACCCAGTCGTAGCCCAGGTAGGTGGTGAAGGCCTCCTTGAGGATATCCTTGACGTGGCCCTCGCAGATGGCGGTGTGGTGCTTGAAGCCGCCGCGCGCCAGCTTGATCAGCTTGTTCTCCAGATCCGGAATCTCGGCAACGCCGCAGCAGCCGAAGTACTCGGGTTCGATCACGTCCTCGGTGATCTTGGCCTCGGAGGCGTAGATCACGATCTTGCCGTCCTTGGTCTGGCAGTTGGAGATGGTGATGGGCATGGCCTTGATGCGGCCCTCGTTGCAGCCCCAGCCGGAGCCGGGATCGTTCTTGGCGAACATCTTGTGCTCGGTGACGTGGCCCTTGCCTGCCATCAGGCTCTGGGCCACCGGGCCGCAGTGGAAGAGCACGACCTTGTTCTCCTCGTCGCCGTAGTTGTTGTTCCAGTCGAGCACGGCGCTGGGGCCCTCGCTGGCCAGGGACATGGCGCGCATGCAGATCGCGGAGCACATGTCGATCTCACAGGAGGCGGCGATGCCGCGGTTGTTCAGGTCGGAGAGCAGCACGCAGGGGCACACGCGCAGGTAGGTTTCCATCTCGTTCCAGCAGCGCAGCGCCAGCGCGTCCAGATGGTACTCCTCGACGTACCAATCCAGCACGCAGCCGATCTTCGCCAGCGTCAGCTTGTTGGCCGGGGGAACGATGGAGAAGTCGGTGTAGTTCTCCAGATGGGCCATCTTGGCGACAACCTTTGCATCGTCGTCCTTCAGCGCGGCCACCATGTTGAACAGCTCGGAAAGGTCGAAGGATTCCACGTTGATGCCGTGCTTCTGCATGGCGATCTCGTCAAAGCGCACGGTCTTGAACGCGGTGGTGCGCGCGCCGATGCAGCCCAGGTTGAAGCGCTTCATGCCGTTGACCACGCGGCAGATGGCGGCAAAGTCGCGCAGGTTCTCCTGGAAAGCAGGGCTCAGCGGATGTACCACGTGGGGCTTGAGCACCGTGAAGGGCACCTGGTACTGGGTGAACACGTCGGTGACGGAGAACTTGCCGCAGTACGCGTCGCGGCGGTGGGCGAAGTCCATCTTGCCGATCTCGTCCGGATAGGCCTGCATCAGAATCGGCACGCCCGCATCCTGCAGGGCGACGATCGCGCCGTTCTCGTCGGCGAAGATGGGCATGGAGAAGATCACGCCGTCGTACTCGCCCTGGTGCTGCTTCAGCCAGTCGGCGTAGAGCTTGCCCTCGGCGCGGGTCTCCACGCCGCCGTAGCGGGTCAGCTCCGCGTCCATCATGATGTAGTCGTAGCCCGCGTCGGTCACGGCCTTCACCATGTCCTCGCGCGCGCCGTAGATCAGTTCGCCGGGCATGAAGCCGCGGTTGCAGAAACAGAGTGCAAAGGTCATCTTCTTTTTCATGGGTCTACCAGTCCTTTCTATGTATGTTCATCCTTGATTTGCATGTGAATTGATCCGCTCCCGCATATGGAGCGCTTCTTTGTTACTATTATATACGCTTTGGCAAACGTTTGCAATAGTGGATGAAAGTTTTGGCCGGACTTCAGCCCTCCAGCCGCCAGCCCCAGTCGTTGTGGTAGATCATCTGCTTCGTCATGCCGCCGTCCACGCAGATGTTTTCGCCGGTGATGAAGCCCGCCATGTCGCTGCACAGGTACAGCGCAAGGTTCGCGATGTCCATGGGATTCCCCACCCGCCCGGCGGGCTGCTGGGTCGCGTCCGGGCCCTCGTAGACGGTGTAGGCGGTGTCGATCCAGCCCGGTGAGATGGAGTTGACCCGCACCCGCCCGGCAAGGCTCACTGCCAGCGCGTGGGTCAGTGCCGCAATGCCGCCCTTGGCTGCGGTGTAGCTCTCGGTCTGGGGCTGGCTCATCCGGTCGCGGGTGGAGGAGAGGTTCACGATGGCCGCGCCGGGTGCGAAGTGGGGCAGCAGCAGCTTGGTGAGATAGAAGGGCGCGGCCACGCCCACCTGCAGGGCGTAGTTGAACTGCTCCCAGGTGCAATCGTCGATGCCGTGCATCTCCGGCAGGGCGTTGTTGATCAGATAGTCGATCCTCGCGCCGCCTGCGGTGATTTTGGAGACGAAGTCCTCCAGCACCCTTGGGTCGGAAATGTCGCCCACGTAGTGGTCGCCGGGGGCGACGTCGATCACGTGCACCTTCGCGCCGCAGCGCGCAAATTCCTCGGCGATGCAGCGGCCGATGCCCCGCGCGCCGCCGGTCACCACCGCCGTTTTGTTCTCAAAGCAGAAAGTCTGCATCCGCAATTCCTCCAAAAAACGCTTTTGTGCAGGATATTCTGCCGGAATGGCGCTTTTCCCTTCTGTTTCCTGAAAATTTCACAATTCCACCCTTGCAAAAGCTGTCAGGATGCGTATAATTAACTATTAGCGCATCCTTGCCACGGCAAACCGACCGTGGCCTAAGTCCATAAGGAGGTGAAACACATGAATCAATACGAAGTCATGTACGTCATTGACGCAGCGCTGGAGGACAGCGCTCGCATCGAACTGATCGACCGTTTTTCCGATCTGGTCAAGAAGAATGGCGGCGAAATCGACCGTGTCGACGAGTGGGGCAAGCGCCGTCTGGCCTATGCCATCAATTACAAGACCGAGGGTTACTATGTGCTGATGTACATCAAGGCGCCCTCTGAGCTGCCGAAGGAACTGGAGCGCAACTTCCAGATCAACGACAAGATCCTTCGCTCCCTCGTGATCCGCTATGAAGGCGAAGTGCCCGCCAAGCGCGAGCCGCTGAAGCCCTACGCCGCCCGCGAAGCCGCAGCTCCGGCCGAGGCCGCTGCTGAGGTCGCTCCCGTTGTCGAGGCTCCCGCCCCGGCAGTGGTCGACGACGAGAAGCCTGAGTCGGAAGCCGAATAAGTTTCAGCCCAACGAAGGCAGGTGCAAATCATGAACAAAGCTATTTTGATCGGTAACCTCGCAAACGATCCCGAGAGCCGCACCACGTCCTCCGGAATTGCCCAGTGCACGTTCCGTCTGGCCGTGCAGCGCCGCTTTGCCAACCAGCAGGGCGTGCGCGAGGCCGACTTTCTGACCATCGTTTGCTGGCGGCAGACTGCGGAGCTCTGCGCCCGCTATCTGTCCAAGGGCCGCAAGGTCGCGGTGGAAGGCAGCATTCAGACCCGTTCCTATGATGCGCAGGACGGCACGAAGCGCTACGTCACCGAGATTGTTGCCGACAATGTGGAGTTTCTTGGATCCCGCGAGGACGGCGGCAGCCGCCAGGGCAACTACGCCCCCGCTGCGCCCGCACCCGCGCCCAGAAGCGCCGCTCCGGCAAGCAGCGACTTTACCGAGGTTGACGACGACGAGCTTCCGTTCTGACCGGGAAACGGCCCCCGGGCCGAAGCTCCCACTTCTTGAATCTAATAGGAGGAACGAAACATGTCTGAAGATAGAGGCGATCGCGTACGCCGTCCCCGTGGCCGCAAGCCGCGCCGGAAGGTATGCCAGTTCTGCGTTGAAAAGGTTCAGCACATCGATTACAAGGATGTCGCGAGACTTCGCCGCTTCACCAGCGAGCGCGGCAAAATCCTGCCCCGCCGCATGACCGGCACCTGTGCGAAGCATCAGCGTCAGCTGTCCACCGCCATCAAGCGCGCCCGGACCATCGCTCTGATGCCCTACGTGTCCGAATAAGCGGATTGCAGAAGCGTTCTGAACGAACGTACATCGAAACCCGTCCCCGTGGAACCACGGAGGCGGGTTTTTCGTCTATATATTGGAAGAAAAGCGCATTCCGGCCCCGGTTCGCCCGCCAAAAGCGGCGCGGGTGTGAAAAAAGGCGATCTGTTTGCGCGCCCGCTTGCAATGCGGGATTCGTCTGCGCTACAATGGATGCAGATTCCGTCGGAACCACAGGAGGTTGCAATATGAAAAGATTCTGGGCGCTGCTGCTGGCGCTTGTGATGCTCTCCGCGCAGACCGCGCTTGCGGAGGAAACCGCCGCGCCGGTGTTCGCGGTCGGGGAGCTCAGCGGCAATTTCAACCCCTTCTTCGCCGAAGCGGAGGGCGACCGGCTGGTCGCGCAGCTGGCCAACGGCTCGCTGCTGACCACCGCCCGGGGCGGCGATATTGTGCGCAGCGGCATTTCGGGCGAGACGCTCTCCTTCGACACCACGCCCTACGACTACACATCTCTTGCGGACGTGGAGGTCGCGGTCAACGCGGACGGCAGCGCGGACTACACGCTGAGCCTGCGGGAAGACGCGCGCTTCTCCGACGGCACGCCTGTGACCATCGACGATGTGATCTTCTCCATCTACGTGCGCGCGGATGCGGACTACGACGGCCCCTGCGGCCTTGCGGAGCTGCCCATCGAGGGCCTGGAGGCCTATCGCGGCGGCCTGAAGCGGCTGGACGAGCTGCTGCTGGCGGCGGGGCGCGACAACGCGGACTTCAGCTTTTGGGACGCGGATACCCAGGCAGCGTTCTGGGCGGACGTCGATGCGGCGGGCGCGCAGCTGTGCGGGGAGATCGTTGCTTACTGCATGGACACCTATCTGAACGACTACGCCGCCGTGATCGGCTGCTCCCCGGAGGAGATCCTCGACGATCCCGCGCTCCAGCTGGAGTTCGCCATGGTGCTCTGGGGCTACGAGCAGGACTACTTTGGCGGCGCGACCACGGCGGACTTCTGGTCGGCCATCCTGAACGCCTACGACGGCGACGTGGCCGTGGCGGAATCCACCGAGCGCGTCTCCACGCCGCTGAAGGACTTCATCGAGGGCTATGAGGAAAAGTACGGCGCGCAGATCAGCGTGGACGGCGGTGCGGCGAACATCTCCGGCGTGACCCGCCTGAATGACGGCTCCCTGCGCATTCACGCCACCCGGTACGACCCCGCCATCCTGCCTGCGCTGGCGAAGTGCATCGCGCCGCTGCACATCTACGGCGATCCGGCGCTCTACGACTACGAGAACAATTCCTTCGGCTTCACCCGGGGTGACCTGAGCGCGGTGCGCGCGGTGAAGGACGCGGCGGTGGGCTGCGGCCCCTACGTGGTGGAAACCAGCGACGCGGCGGGCGTGAACCTGCGGGCGAACGAATATTACTACAAGGGCGCGCTGCCTGTCGAGCGCCTGCGCCTGACGGCGTATGATGGGGACGCGGGCCTGAGCGCCGTGCTGAACGGCGAGGCTGCGCTGACTGTGACGGAGCTGAATGCCGCTTCCATCGAGGCCATCTATGCCGCCAACGACGGCGAGGGCCTCAGCGGCGACTGCGCGGACACGCTGCTGGTGGACGCGCCGGAATACGTCTACCTGGGCATGAATGTGGAGCTGGTGAAGGTCGGCGACGACGCAGGTTCCCCCGCCTCGATGGCGCTGCGCAGGGCGCTGATGACGGTGCTCTCTGCCCAGCGTGAGGAGATGGTGGCCCGGGGGCTGGGCGACGCGGCCTTCGTGATCGAATATCCGGTGCTGAACAGCAGCTGGGCCGCGCCGAATCCGGAGGACGAGGGCTATGCGCTCTGCTACTCCCGCAATGCGGCGGGCGCGCCGGTCTATGACGATGCGGTGAGCGACGACGCGCACCACGAGGCTGCGCTGAACGCCGCCGTGGATTACCTCAAGCGCGCGGGCTATACCTGGGACGAGGCCGCGCAGCGCTTCACCGCCGCGCCGGAGGGCGCTTCCATGGAGTATCTGTGCTCGGTGGCCGAGAAGGATCCCGCCGCGACGCTGGTGGAGGCCGCCGCGGAGCAGCTTGCGCAGATCGGCATCACGCTGCGGCTGCGCACGCTGTCGCAGGACGAGCTGGACGCGGCGGTGGAGGCCGGCGGCGCGCAGCTGTGGATTGCGGCGCAGGCCTGCGGCAGCGAACCTGAGCTGTACGCCCTGTACCACTCCGACAACGTGGGCGGCAGCAACCTCTTCCGCATCGCCGACGGCGAGCTGGACGGGCACATCATGGACTACCTGTCCGAGGATGACCTTGAAGCCCGCCGCGCAAGCTGCAAGGCTGCGCTGGACGTGGCCATGGAGTGGGGCTGCGTGCTGCCGCTGTATCAGCCCTGCCTGGGCGTGGTGACGAACGCCGCCCTGCTGGACTGCGACAGCCTGCCCGAGGACATGACCCCCTTCTACGGCTGGTGGGCCGAGTTGGAGCACCTCGTGCTGAGATGATACAGACATAATTTCACCCCCTGCCTTCAACAGCAGGGGGTGAAGCACATATGAGAGCTCAGAACTCCGTGAGCGCGCAGGTCTCGGTGTACGGGGAGGCCTGGTGGAAGAGGATGGCATAGCCGTCCCCTTTTTTTCGCCAGATCGAGCTGCGGTAGAAGGTTTTTTCGCCGCTGCGTGTGACGTAGTGCGCCAGAAAGGTGCACGCGTCGATCTGCTCACAGCTGTAATTGTAGATGTGTATATTCCGGTCGGAAACCATCCGCGCGAACATCTCCATTTCATCCCGCTTGGTAAACAGCCTGCCCGACTTGCCCAGCTCCCGGTAGCCGTCGTCGATGATGCCGCCCAGATAATCTGCATTCTGCATATATTCCAGCCGGAACATGGATTTTTCCAGCGCCAGGATCGCCCTTGCATCCTCCGTCATGTCTCTACCTCCGTCACGACGCTGCCGTGTCCTTGATGCGCACCTCCCAGCCCTCCAGGTGGGAGTAGCCCTTCTCGGCCGCATCGGGGGGAATCTGCATGTAGTCGCCGTAGAGGTTGCACAGGTAGGTCTCGTAGCCGATGGGCGCGGGGAAGTCCCGATCCTCGAAGCGCAGCATCACCGCGCGATCCATGCAGCTGCGTTCAATGATCTCCCGATTCCAGTAGTGCACGGCCATGCTGGCGGCGACGTATTCGCAGCTGTCGAAGTCGTAGCGGCACACGGCGCGCTCCAGCCGCTGCGCGAAGAAGCGGGGGCC
>JBJEJN010000144.1:32521-40438 GCA_051878085.1 Aristaeellaceae bacterium
TTGTCGGGATATGCCGCGCCGAAGCCCGCGATCAGGCGCTCGTAGTCCCTGCGGGGCAGCATGACGTCCACGTCGTCGTCCCAGGGGATGAAGCCCTTGTGCCGCACCGCGCCCAGGCAGGTGCCGCCGGAGAGATAGTAGCGGATGTTGTTTGCGCGGCAGTAGTCGTCCACGTCGCAGAGGATGGCGTAGGAGAGCCTTTGCAGCTGTTGAACCAGTTCCTTCATCGCATCATTCCTCCGCAAAGCGCACCTCGTGGCTCCTGCGCTGATCCTCGGGGGGCAGCTTCATGTAGTCGCCGTAGATGGAGGTGAGGTAGTCCTCCGCCGCCTCGGGGATGGACACCTGCATGCCCTCGAACTGAGCCGTGCGGCTGCCGCCCAGCTGAATGTGAGGCACGATCTCCCGCTTGCCGTAGCAGCCGGAGAAGTTCCAGGCGTAGGCGCTGGAATCGTAGTCGTACCTCTGCAAGGCCTGATCCAGCTTTTGCAGCCGCTTGTCCGCGTTCATCAGCTTGCCGATATGGGTGAGCTGGGCAAAGCGGATCAGGATGCGCTCCGAGAGGGGGCGGTTTGTGCGGTTGGTGGACACGTAGTCGATCTGGGTGAACTTGTACAGCGCCTTATTGAGCTTCACGCGGAACACCTGCAGCTTGCGCAGCAGCGGGTTCTCCGGCAGGCCGTCCAGCGGGAACACGTCCATCCACACGCCGATCACCGCCGTGTACTGGCCGTGATCCCAGTAGATCTTCTTCTTGTTGTTGATCAGCCGGGTGAAGTAGCACTTGTAGTTGGGGTCGGAGGTCATGGTCTTGATGCCCATGTGCGCCGGGAGGTAGTCCTTCGCGATCTGCACGAAGCGGTTGTAGTCCGGGCGGGGCAGACCCACGTCGATGTCGTCGTCCCAGGGGATGAAGCCCCCGTGGCGCATCGCGCCCAGCAGCGAACCGCCGATCAGATAGTAGCGCAGATGGTTCTTTTCGCAGATCTCCATCAGCATCCGCAGATTTTCCAGCTCGATCTCCTGAAGCAGCTTCAGCTGCGCGCTCTGTTCCATGCTTCCAATCCTCACTTTGCATCGTTCGTCTGCGCGTCCGGGTCATTGCGCACGATTTCCTCGCCGCTTTTGTCCTTCAATTGCGCCTGGGAGGCTGCGCTCAGGCCGTTGCAGATTTCGCCGTGCAGGTCGCAGGTGCTGCACGCGTCCAGCTCGGCCTTGCTCACCTTTCCGTCCCGGTAGTCCCGCACGATTCTGTTCTCGTACATGCTGTACTTCTTGTCCTTCCAGAAGCGCAGGAACTTGTGGCGCACCACCCACCAGGCGGGCTTTAAGATGTACTTGTGCATCGCCGGGGACACCGAGCCGATCATCCAGCAGTTGCGGTCACAAGTCCGCACCTTTTTGCGCACCTCCTCGGCCTCCGGGCTGTTCCACAGCTCGTCCCAGCTCTGCCGGTTCAGGTTGCCCATGACCTCCTTGTCCTTGGTGCCGTTGCAGGGCATCACGTCGCCGTAGGGGTCGATGAAGAAGGTGTCGAAGCTCATGTCGCAGGGCAGCAGCCGCTTCTGGCCGTAGATGTAGTTGATGAGGCCGTGGTTGAAGTAGGCCCGGAACCACTTCTTCGGCTGATTGGACTTCAGCAGCTCGTTGATGAGATTCTCGAAGTTTTGCGCCACCATGGGTCGGTCGTGGATGATGTTGCGGGATTCCACGAAGTAGAAGCTGTTGTGCAGCGAGGCCGTGGCAAACTCCATGTTCATCTCGTCGGAGAGTTTGTAGAGCGGAACCAGATCGGCTGCGTTGCGGTCCTGCACCGTCATGCCGAAGCCCACGTCCTTCATGCCCATCTCCACCAGCTTCTTCAGGGTGGTGTAGCCCCGGTTGAAGCCGTCCGGAAGTCCCCGAATCTCGTTGTTGGCCTGCTCCAGGCCCTCGATGGAGATGCGGATGCCCACCTTCGGGAACTCCCGGCACAGATCGATGATCCGCTCGGTGAAGAAGCCGTTGGTGGAGATCACGATGCGGTCGCTCTTTTTGGAAAGCTCCGCCACGATCTCCTTGAGGTCGGTGCGGATGAAGGGCTCGCCGCCGGTGATGTTGGTGAAGTACATCTCCGGAAGCTTGCGGATGGTCTCGATGGACAGCTCCTCCTCCGGTCGGGAGGGCGCCTTGTAGCGGCTGCACATGTTGCAGCGCGCGTTGCAGCGGTAGGTGACGATCACCGTTCCGTTGAGTTTCTTCGTCATATCACTTGCTCCCGTCTGTTTCGCCGCGGTAGAGCGCAAGGGTTCGCGCCACCACATCGTCCCAGTTGTATTTTTCACAGATGGAATCCGCCGCCCCTGTGCGGCAGCGCTCCACCAGCGCAGGGTCGTCGATGAGCCGCTGCAAGCTGCGCGCCAGATCGTCCGCGTCGCCCGCATGGAAGGTCATGCCGTGGCCCGCCAGCAGGTCGGCGCACTCGGGGATGTCGGAGGTCAGGCAGCAGTTGCCGTAGCTCATGGCCTCCATCAGGCTCAGCGGCATGCCCTCCAGCAGGGAGGGCAGGGTGTAGATGAAGGCATTGCCGTAAAGCTCGGAAAGCAGCGGCCCCTGCACGAAGCCGGTGAACAGGATGCGATCGTCCCCTGCGGCAAGCTGTTTCAGCTCCGCGACGAAGCCATCGGTGTCCGAGCCGCCGCCCGCAATCACCAGCCGCTTGTCCGTGCGCACCTTCCGAAAGCCCGCGATCAGCGTGCGCAGGCCCTTCTCCGGCACCAGCCGTCCAAGGAACAGGATGTAATCGTTCCCCCGAAGGCCGAATTGTTTGCGAATCAGGTCGGGCTCCAGATGCTCCGGGCGGCTGACCCCGTTGGGAATCAGGACGGCCTCGCGATGGAAGGTCTCCCTGAAGTACCTCTGGTCGCCAGGGTTGAGCACGATCAGCGCGTCGGCGTACTTCGCGGCGCACTTCGCGCCCAGCAGCAGGTAGCGCTTCGCAAAGCGGCCCCACTTGGCGCGGTCGTGATCCAGGCCGTGGATGGTTGCCACGCAGCGCTTGCCGAACAGCTTGGGCAGCCACAGCATGGCGCAGGGGCCCTCGGCGTGGTAATGCACCACGTCGTAGCGGCCGAGGGCCGCGCGGATGGACGCAAAGAGGGAGGAGGTCATGGCGGCAAGGCCCTTCACATCGATGGTGCACACGCTGCGCAGGCGAACGCCGCGATACTCCCGCATGGGGGCAGCGTCGAAGGCCTGTCCGGCGATGTGCCTGCCGCGACGGTTGTAGCAGGTCACGCGGTGGCCCAGCTGCACCATGCGCGTGCACAGCTCCTCCACCACAATTTCAACGCCGCCCTCCCGGGAGGGAATGCGCTTGTGGCCCAGCATGGCGATGTTCAGTTGTTGCTTCGTGTTGCCCATATGCCTACCTGTCCCACTGTACTGTGTGTACAATGATACACCCTCAAAAACGGGAAATCAAGCAAGGGACTGCAAAGGCATGAAATTGGCGAAAAATGTTCAAAAATAATCCGGCGAAGCGGTGGGAATTGGGGTGGAAAGCAGAGGATATTGGGGGATGGGATTAGAGGAAATCCGCTTCGCCGGACGCGGCCGATGCCGCAATATATGGAAACCCTTTGGGGAAGGGTATCACGGGAGGGAGAGGGGCGCGGGGCCGCCTCCGGGGTAATCGGGGTCGCGATAGCCGTTCATGATGCTCTCGAACAGCTTCTTGGTGGACGGCGGCGTGTAGCTGATGGCGTTCGCGCCCGCGTCGATGGTCTCGGCCACGGTCTCGTCGTTGGGGCCGCCGGTGGCGATGATGGGCAGGGTCGGGAAGTCTGCGCGGATGTGGCGCACCAGCTCCGGCGTGCGATCCGCCGCCGACACGTTGAGAATCGCCGCACCGGCCTTGACGCGCGCATCGATGTCCATCCTTTCGGAGACCACGGTGGCGATCACCGGGATATCGATCACCCGATGCATCTGGGCGATGGTCTCGTTGGCCATGGGCACGTTCACCACCACGCCGAACGCGCCGTGGGCCTCCGCGTCCCGGGCCAGCATCACGGAGCGCGGGCCGTTGGTCACGCCGCCGCCCACGCCGCAGAACACCGGAATGCTGGACGAGGTCACGATGGCGTTGGCGATGCGCTGCTGAGGGGTGAAGGGATACACCGCCAGCACCGCGTCCGCGTTGCAGTTGCAGATGATGGCGATGTCCGTGGAGAACAGCAGCGACTTGATGCGACGGCCCATCACCACAATGCCGCTCGCCCTCCAGATGGTTTCCGGTACGGTGAGGATGTGGCTGCGCAGGTCGCCGTTCACGACGGGGATCTGTCGATCCATGGAAACGCCTCCTTCCGCAAGATGCTTTTTCAGTGTACACTCACTATATACGAGATTTATCAACGGAATATGAACGAAAACGCCCCAACACAATTTTTGTGTGGAGCGTTTGATGCAGATTGAACCGTATCTTCAGGCCTGCTTTGCCCGTCCGTAGAGGATGGGATCGGAGATCGTGCGGCGGAAGAAGCTGATCAGCGGGCCCATGAACAGCGCGGTGATGACGGTACCCAGGCCTGCGCGCGCGCCCAGCGCCACGCCGATGCCGGTGCAGATCAGGTCGGAGATGATGCGCACCGCGCGGAAGGGCAGCACATGGCCCAGCACCCTCGGCTTGCGGTCGGAGATGTGCAGCGGAATCGCGTCGTAGGTGGACACGCCCAGATCGGCGGTGTAGTACAGCGCCGCCGCGATGCAGGTGACCACCACGCCGATGATCAGAAACGCGATGCGGATGGCCAGCGTGGGATCGGGGCACAGCCGCGCCAGCAGGGATTCGGAAAATTCCACGATGTAGCCCAGCAGGAACATGTTCAGGAAGGTGGAGATGCCGATGTAGTGGCGGTCGAGGAAGAACACCACCGCCAGCTGCACCAGATTGACCAGCATGTACAGCGTGCCGAAGCGGATGGGAATGACGTTCGCCAGGCCGTTGGCGAAGCACTGGTAGGGATCCACGCCAAACAGGCTTCGCTTGAAGAAGCCGATGCTGATGCCGGTGAGCAGCATGCCCGCCGCCGCCAGTACCACGCGCAGGGGCAGCTTGTTGTGTTTCTCGTTCATATGTTTTCCTCCGAAGGCTTGCTTTTGCAGTCCGCCGATAATTATACGTTGGGCAGATGAATTTGCAACTGCATTTTCGTAAAATGCCGCTTGCATTTCTGCGCGCGCTGCGGCATAATGAACCCAGCAAATCAATCACTGGAGGAAAAGCTCATGCAAGCCAGCTTTACCCGCAAACTTACCGTCACCCCCGGAATCTGCGACGCAAGCGGTCGGCTCAGCTGCGCGGATACCTTCCGCCTCTTTCAGGACGTGGCCTCCGAGCATGCGGAGCGCATGGGCCTGGGCGGCATCGCCATGCAGAAGCAGCACGCCTTCTGGATGACCGTGCGCACCCGCGTGCACTTCTATAAGCGGCCCCGGATGATGCAGGAGGTTGACCTGTCCACCTGGCCCATGGCTCCCGGCAGGATGCGCTGCGACCGCTGCTACCGTCTCTCCGACGGCGAAACCCTGCTGGCCGAGGGCCGCACGGAGTGGTGCGTCTACGACACCCAGGCGAACGCCGTGCGCAGCACCGAGGGCCTGTTCGACCCGGAGACGGTCTTTTCAGGGGAGTTGCTGCTGCCCGCACCCTACGCGCGCTTCCGCCACGACTTTGCCGACGGGGATCGCGCCTGCACCCACGTGGTGCGCGCCTCGGACATCGATGTTGGCCGCCACATGAACAACGTGGCCTACCTGCGCATGCTGATGGACTCCTTCTCCGTCGCCGAGCAGGAAAGGATGCGCATAACGGAGATGGAGATTCTGTTCTGCATGCCCTGCTTCGAGGGCGAGGCGCTGGACGTGCTGCGCCGCAGGACGGATTCCGGCTATGAATTCGGCGTGCGCAGGCCCGACGGGCGCTACGCGGCGCTGGCGCTGCTGCGCGCGGAGGTCTGAGCATGTGCGGACGCTATCGCCTGGATGCGGATCAGCGGGAGCTGGAGGAGATCATCCGCGCGCTGAACCGCCGGGAGGAGAAGCTTGGCGGGGATAAGCCGGTCAAGACCAGCGGCGATCTGTACCCCGGCGACCGGGTTCCGGTGCTGTGTCGGGGCAGGAGCGGCGGGATCGGGGCCTTCGCCATGGAGTGGGGCTACCGCATGGAGGACGGGCGGCGGCTGATCAACGCCCGGCTGGAGACCGCCGCGCAGAAGCCTACCTTCCGCGACGGCATGCAAAGCCGCCGCTGCCTGATGCCCATGAGCGTCTACTACGAGTGGGAAAAGCGCGGAAGCGACCGCGTGAAGTACCGCATTTCGCCCAGTGGGGACGGCCTGAGCTGCCTGGCAGGGGTCTACCGTCTGGAGGAGGACGGTCCACGCTTTGCGGTGCTGACCATGGAGGCCGCAGACGAGCTTAGCTTCATCCACGACCGCATGCCGGTGCTGGTGCCCTATGCCGAGCGCGAGGCATGGCTGCTGCGCGGCGAGCTTCCCCAGCCCCCGAGCGCCTGGACGGCAGTGCCGGAGGGCGACGTGCAGCTCACGCTGGACGCGCTGCTTCAGCCGCCCGCAGAGGACTGACGGCGAGCCTTGCGTCCGGGGCCGAAAGGGCGTATAATGTTTTGCGGAATACACGAGCATGGAGGAAAATCCGAATGAAGAATCCCGTCGTACGCAGCGCAAGCATCCTGCTCCCCGCCGCAAATGTCGCCCCGGAGAGGTGGGCGGTGGTGGCGGTGGACCAGTACACCTCCCAGCCGGAGTACTGGGCCGAGGTGAATCGGATCGTGGGCGATGCGCCCTCGACCCTGCGCCTCACCCTGCCGGAGGTCTATCTGAAGGAGGGGGACGCGCGCATCCCGGCGATGCAGCGCTGCATGCGCGAATATCTATCCGACGGCACGCTGACAGAGGCCGTATCCGACGGCTATATCCTTGTGGAGCGCAGCACCGAAGCTGGCGCGCGGCTGGGCCTGATGGCCTGTCTGGATCTGGAACAGTACGATTTCGCCGCCGGTTCGCAGAGCCTGATTCGCGCCACCGAGGGCACGGTGATCGAGCGCGTGCCGCCGCGGGTGAAGATTCGCCGGGGCGCGGCGCTGGAGCTGCCCCACGTGCTGATGCTGGCGGACGATGTGAACTGCCGTCTGATCGAGCCGCTGTACGAAATGCGCGGGTCGCTGGAGCTCGCCTACGACTTTGATCTGATGCAGGGCGGTGGACATCTGCGGGGCTGGAAGGTTGCGGGCGAGGCTGCCCGTCAGGCGGAGGCTGCACTGGACGCGCTGTATGAAAGCTGCGGCGGGCTGATGCTGGCCGTGGGCGACGGCAACCACTCGCTGGCTGCGGCGCGGGCCTACTGGCTGGAGATTCGCGAACAGTTGCCCGAAAATGAGCGCGCCAACCATCCCGCGCGCTATGCGCTGGTGGAGATCGAGAACCTGCACAGTCCGGCGATTCAGTTTGAGCCCATTCACCGCGTGGTAACCGGCGTGGATGCAGAGGCGCTGATCGACGAATGCTGTGCCCACATGCGCGCGGAATGCGGTGCGGGCGAGAATGCGCTCACCCTCGTGACGCAGGGCCGGGAGGTGTGCTTGAACCTCGGCAGTCATCCGCTGCGCGCGCTTCAGGCGTGGCTGGACAGCTATCTGAAGGCGCATCCCGAAGCCGAAATCGACTACATCCACGGGGATGATACCCTGCGCAGCCTTGCCGACCGGGCGGACGCGGTGGGCTTCATGCCCTGCGCCTTCGCCAAGGCCGAGCTCTTCCCCTACATCCGCAAGTTCGGCGTGCTGCCCCGCAAGACCTTCTCCATGGGCCACGCCCACGAGAAGCGCTTCTACATGGAGGCCCGGCGCATCGA
>JBJEJN010000145.1:0-8574 GCA_051878085.1 Aristaeellaceae bacterium
GTGATTGATGAGCCTGATTCTTCAAGCTTCCCACGAGTATTATACTGCTTTTTTTTGAGGAATATCAAGCAACAGAGATTCTTGAGAAAACCGGCATGATGCCGGTTGCATTTCCGACCAACTTATGTAAGTCCCGTTGCTTTGAGGCCGAGGCCGAAGCTTTGCGGAAGGACTTTCAGAGTAAAGCACAGCACAACAGATAAGAATTGCAGCTCCGGTAGAGGCATATTTGAACGAGATGGAATCTCAAAGCAACCAGGTGGCGTAAGGATTTGCGTTTATATAGATAGACGTATTCATGCTGTCTATGGGGCCAGTGATGATGACATCAAGCCCATATTCAGGTCTTGTCGCAGGTAATCAGGTCAGGCTCAGCGCTGCTGCGCGCGGTACTGCCCCGGCGTAATGCCTGTCTGCCGCTTGAACAGGCGGATGAAGTAGTTGACGTCCGAAAAGCCGCACGCCTCCGCGATTTCCTGAATCCTTTGATCCGAGTCCCTGAGCAATGCAAGCGCCCGGTCAATCCGCCGCCGGTTGACGTATTCCGTCAGCGTACAGCCGCATTCCCGGCGAAACAGCGTGGAAAGATAATTGGAATTCACACGCAGCTGTGCGGAAATGCTGCGAAGCGACAGATCCGCCGTCAGGTCGTAATCCACCAGCGTCATGGCCCGGCCCACATAACCGGAATACGGCTTGAGCGAATGCTGCCTGACCAGCAGGCAGTAGTCCCGGATCATCTTTTCCTGCAGCGACAGGCTCCTGCGGATGGACGGCACAGCCTCGATCCGGCGCGCAAATTCCGAGGACAGCCTATCGATATGCAGCGGATGCACGCCGCCCATTTCCGCCGCCTTGCGCAGCAGCGTATTGAGGATGATGAGATAGTTCTTGCGGTTGCGCAGCGTATCTGGCAGGCGGGGCTCCGTGCCCTTGCTGAACACGGAGGAGGCAGCCGCAGTCACCAAATGGAGCTTTCCCTTGCTGACCGCATCCATCAGCTCGCGCTCATGCCGGTAGTTTTCCTCAAGCGCCTCCAGCGTGCGCGGGGACTGCATCAGCTGCTCTGCGGAGGCCGTTACGGAAATGGGCCTGCTGCGGTCCGGAATCATGTAGTCGATGTACTCCAGCGTGAAATGCTCCGGGCCGCCCCAAAGCGTGGAGCCCAGCGTGCGCAGGATGGTCAGCAGCCCGTTTTCATCCTCAATCAGCGGAAGGTCCTCATAGTACAGCGTCAAAAAGCGGTGAGCCTGCGGCGGCAGGCCCAGGCTGTCCGCCGTCCGTTGAAGCTGCTGCGCCGTAGGCGCCTGCGTCAGGTAGGGGCCGACAAAGAAATAGCGCGCCGGTACGCAGCCGGGCAGCCTGCAAAAGGCGTACCGGCACAGGTACTCGTCGTAAAAGCGATAGATGGTGTTGTCCTTTGCCTCGCTCATGGAGTTGCTGAGGATAGCGCTGTATTCCTCCACCCCGAAAAGCGCCGCGCGCAGCCCGCGGTCAAGGCTGACGGGAATGGACGACTCCGGCTGCGTCACCGTCTGGCTGGGGATATGGAACGCCTCCAACAGACGCACGACAAAGTCCAGTTCCGCAAAGCCGTCCATCCCTATCCGCTCCCTTCCGCTTCTGCTGTGAGTATATGATAAAATCCTCCTCTTTTCAAGAAAAAGTTGAAAATTGTGCGATGAACGGTGAAGTACGTTCTATCAGCCGCCGTACATTTACGCTACAATAGAAGCAGCATATTGCACAAGATTCACGAAAAGAGGAGCGATGTTATGAGCAAACCGGCAAATGGTCTGCGTCCCTTCGGCTGGAGGGACAAGGTTGGCTACATGATCGGCAACGTAGCCAACGATTTCACCTTCATCTTCGCCAGCCTGTATCTTCAGGTGTTCTACACGGATGTGCTCGGCATCAACGCCGCGCTGGTGGGCACCATGTTCCTCATCGCGCGCATCGTGGACGCCTTCACCGATACGGCGATGGGCCGCATCTGCGACAGGACGAAGGCAACGAAGAACGGCAAGTTCAAGCCGTGGCTGCTGCGGGCCTGCGGCCCCGTGGCGCTGGCGTCCTTCCTGATGTACCAGACGTTCGTTCAGGATGCGCCGATGACCCTTCGCGTCGTCTACATGTTCGTCACCTATCTGCTCTGGGGCAGCGTGTGCTATACGGCGATCAACATCCCCTACGGCTCGATGGCCTCCGTCATGAGCAACGAATCCGACGACCGCGCCTCGCTGTCTACATTTCGCGGCGTGGGCTCCATGATTCCGCAGATCCTGGTGGGCGTTGTGATGCCCATGTTCCTGTATACCTCCATGGAGGACGGCACGAAGGTGGCCAACGCATCCGCCTTCCCGATTGCGGCGCTGGTCATGTCCGTGCTGGCTGCGGGTTGCTACATCGTCTGCTACTTCCTGTGCACGGAGCGCGTCAGGACGACGGAGACGGCGAAGAGCGTTTCCTTCGCGGAAACGCTCCGGGCGCTGGCGCATAACCGCGCGCTGATCGGCATTGCGCTGGTGTTCATCTGCTACCTCGGGGCGCAGATGCTCAACCAGGTCATCAACAGCTATGTGTTCAAGGATTACTTCGGCAACACGATGGGCCTTTCCGTGATGAATGCCGCGGGCTTCCTGCCGGCGCTGATTCTCGCGCCGTGCGCCGTGCCGCTCGCGCGCAGGTTCGGCAAGAAGGAGCTGGGCATCTTCGCCGCCGCGCTGGGCACCGTTGCCTTCGGCGCGCTGTTCCTGATCAAAACGCAGAACATGTGGCTCTACACCGTCGTGAACATCGTCGGCCTGCTGGGCTTCGGGTTGTTCAACCTCATCATCTGGGCATTCGTCAGCGATGTCATCGACGACCAGGAGGTGCGCACCGGCAGCCGCGAGGACGGCACCATCTACGCGGTATGCTCCTTCTCCCGTAAGCTGGGGCAGGCGGTCGCCAGCGCGCTGGGCGGCTGGTCGCTGGGCCTCATCGGCTATGTGGAGGGCTCTTTGGTCGGGCAGAGCGAGGCCGTCCGCACCGGCATCTACAACATCGCTACGCTGGTTCCGACCATTCTCTACCTGATTGTCGGCGTGTGCCTGGTGGTGATCTATCCGCTGAGCAAAAAGAAGGTTGCCGAGAACACGGCGATTCTGAAGCAGAGAAGGGGTAAATAAGGACGGACGGGGAGCATTCCGGAATGGATGCTCCCCTTTTGAAGGAGAAAACAGCATGAGAAGCATTGTGAAGCTCAACCAGGGCTGGACATTCATCAAGGGTGTGACGGAGATCCCCGCGTCCCTTCCGACAGAGGGCGAGCGCGTCACGCTTCCGCACACATGGAATGCCGCGGACGGACAGGACGGCGGAAACGACTACTACCGTGGCGCCTGCTGCTATACGCGGCAGCTGCGCAGGAGCGAGCTGCCCGCGGCGGAGCGGCTGTATCTGGAGATCAACGGCGCGAATTCCTCCGCAGATGTCTATATGGACGGCAGGATTCTTACCCATCACGACGGAGGCTACTCCACCTGGCGCGTGAACCTCACGGACGCCCTGCAGGAGGAAGGCTGCCTGTCCATCGTTGTGGACAACGCCGCCAACGAGACGGTGTATCCGCAGACGGCGGATTTCACCTTCTACGGCGGCCTGTACCGCGACGTGAACCTCATCGCCGTGCCCGAAACGCATTTCGAGCTGGAGGAGCTCGGCCATCCGGGCATCCATGTCACGGCCTGCGTGCAAGGGAAAGACGCTGAGGTCAATGTTCGCTGCTTCACGACGGAGCTGCCCGTTGATACGGAGCTTCGCGTGCGGATTCTCGACGCTCAGGGCGCGTGCGTCGCGGAAAGAACGGGCAGCGGCAGCCTGACGCTGGCCGATGTTCATCTGTGGGATGGCGTCAAGGATCCCTACCTCTATAGGGCGCAGGCGCAAATCCGCAGGGGCGGCGAGGTGCTCGACGAGGTCAGCACGCGGTTTGGCTGCCGCAGCTTTTCCATCGACCCGGAGCGTGGGTTTATCCTCAACGGCAGGGAGTATCCGCTGCGGGGCGTCAGCCGGCATCAGGATCGCTGGGGCATCGGCAACGCGCTGCTGCCTGAGCACCACAAAGAAGATATGGACCTCATCTGCGAGCTGGGCGCGAACACCATCCGGCTGGCGCACTATCAGCACGACCAGTTTTTCTACGATCTGTGCGACGAGCGCGGTATGGTCGTCTGGGCGGAAATCCCCTATATCTCCCGCCACATGCCCGGTGCCAACGAAAACGCCGTGCAGCAGATGAAGGAGCTGATCACGCAGTGCTGCAATCATCCCAGCATCTGCGTATGGGGTCTGTCCAACGAGATCACCATGGACGGCGCAAAAGACCCGGACATGCTTGCGGAGCATCGCACGCTCAACGATCTGGTGCATGGGATGGACGCAACGAGGCCCACCACCATCGCCTGCCTGTCCACCTGCGCGATCGACGAGGAGGTCGTGCACATCCCCGACGCGGTGTCCTACAACCATTATTTCGGCTGGTACGGCGGCAGTCTGGAGGAATACGGCCCGTGGTTTGACCGCTTTCACGAGAAGTACCCCAATACGCCCATCGGCGTGAGCGAATACGGCTGCGAGGCGCTGAACTGGCACAATTCCAGCCCGCGGGAGGGAGATTACTCCGAAGAGTATCAGGCCGTATACCACGAAGCGCTGATTCGCCAGCTCTTTTCGCGCAAGTATCTCTGGGCGACGCATGTGTGGAACATGTTCGACTTCGGCGCGGATGCGCGGGCAGAGGGCGGCGAAAACGGGCAAAACCACAAGGGTCTTGTGACGATCGACCGCAAAACCAAAAAGGACGCCTTTTATGCCTACAAGGCATGGCTCAGCGACGACCCGTTTGTGCACCTGTGCGGCAAGCGGTATGTGGATCGGGTGGAGGAAACCACGAAGGTTACCGTCTATTCCAACCTTCCGGAGGTGGAGCTGTTTGCCGGCGGCGTCAGCCTGGGCAGAAAGGCCGCGCCGGATCACTTCTTCTATTTCGATGTGCCCAACAGCGGAGAAACGAAGCTTGTTGCTGTCGCCGGGGACTGTCGGGATGAAAGCGTCATCCGCAAGGTGGAGCAGATGAACCCGGACTATGTCCTGCGGGATCAGGGCGCCGTGCTCAACTGGTTTGACATCACAGAGATTGACGGACGCTTCAGCCTGAACGACAAGCTGGGCGACATTCTGGGCACGCTCCGCGGCAAGCTGTGGTTCGCCGGGCTGTTCCTGACGCTGGCCCGAAAAATGGGACAGAACAAGCCCCAAAATGCTCCCGGGAAGGGAAAAGCCAGGAAAAAGAACGCCGCCTCCGGCATGGACAGCGGCACCATGAACCTCATCAGCGGGCTGACCGTCCTGCGCTTTACCGGGATGCTGGGCATGCGCAACGTCAGCTTCAGCAAGGAAGAGCTGCTGAAAATGAACGCTCAACTCAACCGGATCAGGAAAAAGAGAAAAGACTGAAAGCCCGGCATGCCTTCGAAGGGTTTTTTGTTCCGAAGCAGGATGGCTTGATCGGTTTTCCCACGATCCCAATGCGCACAGAATGCCGGGGGACTATCGGCATTGCCGTCACCTGGTATACTTATCCCGGTATTCCGTCGGCGTACGTCCGGTATATTTCTTGAAAACCCGCGTAAAGTGCCCCGGCGACGAAAATCCAAGATAGGCGCCGATGACGGTGAATGACTTGTCCGAATAGCGGAGGAGGCGTTTGGCTTCCTCCACTTTTTCTTTCAGGATGAAATCCGTCAGGGTTTCACCGGTCTCATCCCTGAACCTTGCCGAAAGATGCGGCCGGCTCATGTACAGCTCTCTGGCGATGGTCTCAACCCGAATGGACTCCGACAGATGATGCTGAATGTAGTTTGTGACCGCCAGAGTCAGCGGCGTTGGCTTTCCGCCGAAGTGAATCCGCTCCACCCGCTCGGCAAACTCCAGCACCATGTGGTATTGCAGGTTCATGATTCGATCCATGCTGCTGAGCAGCTCGCACTTCTGAATGTATGCATCGCTCAGGGAGAAAGCATCCTCGGTGCTCAGGCCGCCCTGAATGGCTGCGCGGGAGACCAGCGTAGCTGTCACCACAAACGTATTCTTCATTTGACGAAGCTGATCCTCAGCCAGTGTTCCGCCGCGGATGGCAGGCGCGGACGCGATCCACTGCCTGAGCGATGCTGTATCCCCCTTGCGCACCATGCGCAGCAGCTGCTGCTCCTGGGAATAGGTGTTGTGTTCATGGAGCTGCGTTTCTTCATCCGGCGGGAGAGGGGCCAGGGCGCGGGCGCTTCGCTGCTGCTCCAAAAGCCGTTTCAGATCCGCCTGCTCGGATTCATAGATGGTGATGTCCTTCAGCTCCAGCTTCTCGCCGTTGAGGATATAGTTGATGGTGCAGAGCATCTGCATCATGCTCTCCAGCGGCATACAGACAATGCTCTTCATGCCGTCCACGAACTCCTCCAGATCCTCGGTCGGAACATCGGCCTGAAAGGCCAACTCCCGAAGCTGCTGGTCATTTCCGGAGACCTGTCTGGAAGGCCCAATCACAATTTTGGTACTGCCCGAATTGACGATGCCGTAGTAGTGAAACCGCTGGGTGACATAGTACCCGATATGAGCTGTGATCTTCCAGATATCCTCCCGATACAGCGTCAAGGGATCCCGCGGCAATCTGACAACGGAATGATAAAGCAGCAGCTGATCGCCCAGGAAAACGCGGATCGGGACACCTGAAAGATTGCCAATGATTTTACAGATGTAGTTCAGATCGATGCCATCCATATCCATCCCCCCAACGCATTACCATTATAGTAAATCCCATACGGATATGTAAAGAGATTTGACGTGAATATGATATGATGTTAGCAAACAGTAGAAATGCAGCCGGATACGTCATGGCAATCAAGCAGCCATGTGATACGGATGGCACGGCCAAGGAGGAGGAAACCGATTCATGAATGTCGGAGAAGTATGCACAGCGATGTCCCTGCGGGAAAAGATCGCTTTCTGTACCGGCGGGGACTTCTGGCGGACAAAGCAGTTGGAGCAATACGGCATCCCATCCGTGATGATGGCTGACGGCCCCCACGGGCTGCGCTGTCAGGCGGGAAAGGCGGATATGGTGGGAGTCAACAACTCGCTTCCCGCCACATGCTTTCCCGCGGCGGTGACGGCGGGCGCAGCGTGGAATCCCGACCTGTACACCGCAGAAGGGGAAGCCATCGGTCGGGAGGCTCTGGCGGCAGGCGTCAGCGTGGTGCTGGGGCCGGGCTGCAACATCAAGCGCAATCCGCTGGGCGGACGGAACTTCGAGTACATTGCTGAGGATCCGTTTGTGGCAGGGAAGATGGCCGCAGCCTTCATCCGGGGCCTGCAGGGCACGGGGGCTTGTGCCAGCCTGAAGCATTTTGCCGCCAACAGCCAGGAATTCAAGCGCATGAACGGCGACAGCCAGATGGACGAGCGGACGCTCCGGGAGATTTACCTCGCTGCCTTTGAAATCGCCGTGAAGGAAGGCCGCCCTGCAACGGTCATGTGCGCGTACAACAAAATCAACGGAGAGCATTGCAGCGACAGCAAAACGCTGCTGACGGATATTCTCCGCAGCGAATGGGGCTTTGACGGCACGGTCATCACCGACTGGGGCGCCATGAATGACAGAATCAGGGGCTTTCAGGCCGGGTGTGACCTGAACATGCCCGGCGGCTCGGACTACATGGAGCAAGCGGTTCTGGAAGCTGTGAAAGCCGGTGTGTTGTCTGAGGCTGATGTGGACGCATCGGTGAAACGGATTCTGTGTCTGGTGGAGAAAGCGCAGGAGGCCAGGGCGACGGAGGTCGATCAGGATGCCCATCACGCCCTGGCCCAGCGGATTGCCGAGCAGGGCGCGGTGCTGCTGAAAAACGAGGACGGAATCCTGCCGCTGCGCGCAGAAGACATGGTGCTGATCGGCCATATGGCCAGGGAAATGCGGTATCAAGGCAGCGGCAGCAGCCATATCAACCCCACCCGGCTGGTGCAGCTCACCGACGTGCTGCCGGAGGTTCCCTTCCTGCCCTGCTGCGACGCACAGGGAAACGTATCCGCCGACAGCCTGCTGGAAGCGGCCCGGATGGCAGCCTCCCGTCGCGTCGCCGTGGTGGTGGCGGGCTTGCCGGACGCCTATGAGTCCGAGGCCATCGACAGGGAGCACATGCGTCTGCCGGAGGGTCACAACCGGATGATCGAAGCGGTGGCGGCGGCAAACCCCAACACCGTGGTGGTGCTGCTGGGCGGCAGCCCCATGGAGCTGCCCTGGGCGGACAAGGTCAAGGCCATCCTGTACATGGGGCTGCCCGGCCAGGCCGGCGGACAGGCTGTGGCCAACCTGCTCACAGGCAAGGCGAATCCCTCCGGCAAGCTGACGGAAACCTGGCCCACGACATACGAGGATGTCATCTCCAAAGACACCTTTGGCAAGCGAAACGTGGAATACCGGGAAGGCGTCTATGTGGGCTACCGGTACTACGACAAGGCGGGAAAGGCCGTCCGCTATCCCTT
>JBJEJN010000146.1:0-40168 GCA_051878085.1 Aristaeellaceae bacterium
AAATCCGCAGGAGATAAGTTTAACGAAAACTGCGGCTTGAAAAGAAATGAGGATGGTGCTATAATGCACGCGTAGGTACCCTTTCGCCCTGTGGGTGTCTGGGTTTAATAAGGAAGTTGGGTGCAAATCCCACGCGGTGCCGCCGCTGTAAATGGGGAACGGACGCGAGAAAGTCACTGGCTGTATGGCCGGGAAGACTGCGAAAGTGATGATCCATGAGCCAGAAGACTTGCCTGCAAAGTCGGTTTCAGATCTCCACGGTTCATGGAGGAAAGCGGCGAAGGAAAGCTCATGGAGCTTGATTTGTTTTGGCAAAAACGGGCCATTACTATGCCTTTTTGGCGTGGTAATGGCCCGATTTTTGTGCAACGGATGCGCTTGGAAAACCGGGGAAAGGTCTGGGATGCGGCAGACATGTGGAGACTCGTCAGATCGCTGGGTTTACACAAATGCGAACGATCCCGCGAATGCGGATCGAAAATAATGAGGAGGGTTCAACCCATGAAAAAGCTACTTTCCCTGATTCTGGCGCTGCTGCTGGCGCTGAGCGCTTTGGGCGGCATTGCGATTGCCGAGCCTTCGCAGGATCCCGATGCTGAAATCGTGCTTGCCGGCTACCGCAACCTGGCGCCCGGTGAGAAGGACGGCTACTACTGCAGCAAGATTCTCTACGTCTGGGAGCCGCTCATCACGCAGGATGATACCGCTGCGCCCATTCCCTGTCTGGCGGAGAGCTGGGAGATGAGCGAGGATGGCACCCAGTGGACGTTCAACCTTCGCCAGGGCGTAAAGTTCCACGATGGCGAGGACTTCAACGCCGACGCTGTGATCGCCAATTTTGATCGCATGATGCTGGGCGTGAAGAGCTCCTCCTTCTATCCGCTGGACATCACTGCCCACTACCCGAATCTGGCCAGCTACGAAAAGGTGGATGAATACACCATCCGTCTGACCTTCTCCCAGCCCGCGCCGACCCAGCTCTACAACATGGTGAACTTCGGAAGCGCCATCTACAGCCCCAAGTGCTTCGATGAAGAGGGCAACTTCAACGGCATCTGTGCCGGCACCGGCCCCTTCAGAATCGTCGAGAACGTTCTGGACGAGTATGTTCTGCTGGAGCGCTTTGACGATTACTACGGCGAACCTGCCAAGGCAAAGCGCATTCGCGTGAAGGTAATCCCGGATGCGGACACCCGCTTCTCTGCGCTGAAGGCCGGAGAGATTCTGGGCGTGATCGACCTCAGTGCCATCCCGGCTTCTCTGGCAGTGGAGCTGGAGGGCGATGAGAACTTCGCCATCACCACCACCAAATCGACGATGATTCGCTTCCTCACGCTGAACGGCACGAAGTTCCCCTTTAATGACGTGCGCATGCGCCAGGCTGTGAGCCTGTGCCTGCAGCGCAGCGTGATCACCGACGATCTCTACTATGGCTTCGGCACGCCCACCACCAACATTCTGAACTACGCGACCCCCTTCTACAAGGAGTTCCCCGTGGAGGAGGACCTTGAGAAGGCCAAGGCGCTGGCAGCGGAGGTTCTGGGCGACGAGCGCGTGCGCGTGACCTATCTGGTGAACGGCAGCGATGCGAGCCTGAAGGTCGAGGCCGAGCTGATCTCCACCTGGCTTGCTGAGATCGGCATCGACTGCGATATTCAGCCCATGGAATACTCCGCGATGAAGGAGCTGATGAAGGCCGGCGATTACGGCATCGCCCGCATGCAGCAGGGCCTGTCCAACTCCGAGCCTGCGACCATCTTCCGCCGCTTCATGCTCACCTCCGGCGACCACAACCAGAACTACTCCCTGGGCTATCAGAGCGACGAGGTGGATCGCCTGATGGACGAGGCCGCCGCGGCCCTCGACATGGAGGTTCGCACCGCCATCTATGATCGGATTCAGGAGATTTCCACGGAGGAGTTCCCTGTCGTTCCGCTCTTCAACGACATGACCCTCATGGCCTACAGCACCAGACTCACCGGCTACGACGCCAAGCTCTACGGCATCGAACTGCCCCTGGTCGCATGGGCTGAATAAAGAATATGCGCCGCTATCTGATACAGAAAGTTCTCTCGCTGCTTCCGGTGCTGCTGGGCATCTCTCTGATCGCCTTTGTGCTGGGCGTGATTTCGCCGGGAAATCCGGCGGAGCTCGCCCTCAGCCGGGGCGGCTATGAGCCCACGCCCGAACAGATCGAGGCAATGGAGCGTCAGATGGGCCTGGATGTGCCCTATCCCGTGCAATACCTGCGCTGGGTAGGGCGCGCGCTTAGCGGTGATCTGGGTACGTCCTACGCCAGCAAGCTGCCTGTGGGAGCAGAATTGGCGCGCCGCCTGCCCGTCACCCTGAAGCTGGCGCTCTGCTCGATCCTTCTGGCGCTTGTGCTCGGCTTTTCCATGGGCTGCATCGCCGCAGCCTTTCATGAGCGGTGGCCGGATCGCATGATTCGCAGCGCCATCAACATTCAGCTCTCCTTTCCGGCCTTCTGGCTGGCGCTCCTGCTCATACTTCTCTTTGCGGAAAACCTTCGCTGGCTACCCACCAGCGGAAACGGCGGCCTGAAGTACATGATCCTGCCTTCCCTCGTGCTCTCCTCTGCCAGCGCAGCCACGACGGCGCGGCTCATTCGATCTGCGCTGCTTACCGAGTTTGGCAAGCAATACTGCACAGCCGCGACGGCGAGAGGAATTTCAAGAAAGCGGCTGGTTCTGCAAAACGCGCTGCCCAACGCAGCTGTGAGCGCCGTGGCGCTGATGGGCAACTCCCTGGGCGGCATGCTCGGCGGATCGGTGATCATCGAATCCATATTTGCCCTGCCGGGAATCGGCAGCTATGCGCTGGACGCCATCACGAACCGCGATTACCCCGCGCTGCAGGGATATGTGCTGCTGGCGGGGTGCATTTACGTGGCCGTTGCGCTGCTGGTGGACGTTGTGAGCATGCTGCTCAATCCCAAGCTGCGCCTTGGAGGGAGAAGGATATGAAGAATACGAGGATGCGCCTGTTCATCGCGGCTGCGCTGCTGGGCGTCATTCTGCTGAGCAATCTGCTTGCACCCTGGATTGCGCCCTGCGATCCCAACGAAGCCAACATGCGCGTGCGCCTTCAGGGGCCCAGTCTGGAGCATCCACTGGGCACGGACAGCCTGGGCCGGGATATGCTCAGCCGCGTGCTCTACGGCGGCCGATCCTCCATGCTCGTTGCGCTGGCGGCAACGGCGCTCTCCATGGCCCTCGGCATGCTTTTGGGCGTGCTCGGCGGCTACTACGGCGGCATGCTGGATTGGTGCATCACTGCCGTCGCCAACATCTTTCAGGGACTTCCCGGCACCTGCCTGATGATCGCCATCGTGGGCGTTCTGGGCCTCGGCATTCCAAATCTGCTCCTGGCGCTGGTGCTCACCAGCTGGGCGGGCTTTTCGCGCATCGTGCGCACGGAGACCCTGCGCATCCGCGAGGAGGCATACATTGAAGGCATGCGAGCCCTGGGCGCAGGCAATGGCCGGCTCCTCTGGCGGCATATCGTGCCGAACATGATGGCGAACATCATCGTCCTCTTTACCACCCGCGTGGGCAGGTGTGTGCTTTCCATCGCGTCGCTGAGCTACCTCGGACTGGGCATCAAGCCGCCCACGCCCGATTGGAGCGTCATGATCTCCGATGCGCGTTTGAACTATCGCAGCGCGCCGCATCTGATCATCGTGCCGGGACTGTGCATCTTTTTGCTGCTCTTGTCCATCAACATGCTGGGCGACGCCCTGCGCGATCTCCTTGACGTGCGCAGCCAGGAGGTGAAGGAGTTATGATCGAAATTGACGATCTTCGGATCACATTCCGGCTTCCTGGGGTGGATGTGCGGGCCGTGGACGGCGTGAGCATTGCCTTTCCGGACGGCGAAATCACCGGCATCATCGGCGAGAGCGGCTGCGGAAAATCCGTGCTGGGACTTGCGCTGCTGGGACTGCTGCCGCCCTATGCGAAGGTGGAGGGCAGATTGAAGATGGATGGCGAAGCGCTCACGCCGGAGCGTGCACGCAGCCGCCTCGGCGTCGGCATCGGCCTGATTCCCCAGAATCCTGCCGAATCCCTGAATCCTGCGCGCACCATCGCCTTTCATCTGCGGGAAGCACTGCTGCCGCTGAAGCTCCCTTCAAAGGATGTAAAGGAACGTTCCGCCCGGCTGCTGCGGGATTTCGGCTTTGCAAGTACCGAACGCATCCTGCGCGCCTATCCGCACGAATTGTCCGGGGGCATGCAGCAGCGCGTGCTCTGTGCGATTGGCTCGGCATGCGCGCCCAAATGGATGCTCGCGGACGAACCCACGAAGGGTCTGGATCGCGATCTGCGCGATCAGGTTCGGGATACGCTGCGGTCACTGAAGGATTTCGGCGTGGAAAGCATGCTCGTGATCACGCATGATCTTCCGCTGGCGCGGGAGCTGTGCGACAATCTTGCCGTCATGTATGCCGGGCAGATCGTCGAGATGGGGCCGGGGCTGCTGGAGCAACCCATGCATCCGTACACAAGGGCCTTCTTGAACGCATTGCCGGAGAATGGCTTTCAGGCGATGGCCGGCGTTACACCCCGGGCGGGCGAACGGCTTCCGGGCTGTCCGTTTGCACCGAGGTGTTCCCATGCAAAGCCGCGCTGTCATCGGGAGCGTCCGTCCGAAACGGCTGTTGACGGCAGGATTGTGAGGTGTTTCCTGTATGTCTGAGTGCATTCTGGAGGGAAGGGACATATACAAAACCTTCCACGGCGGATTTGGCGGCAGGGCGCACACCGCGCTCGAGGGCGAAAGCCTGAAGCTGTATAGGGGAGAAACCCTTGCGCTGATGGGCCCGTCGGGCTGCGGCAAGAGCACCATGGCGCGCATACTGCTGCGCCTGATTGACCCGGACAGGGGTAGGGTATTCTTCTGCGGCGAGGACATTACGCATCTGCGGGGAAGCGCACTGAAACCGTTCCGAAGGCGCGTGCAGCTGATCTCCCAGCGTCCGGAGACCTTCTTTGATCCCCGGATGCGCTTGGGCGACAGCCTACTGGAACCGCTCAAAATATTTGGTGCGACTGAAGAACAGTGCCGCCTGTCGAGGTTGCTGGAACGAGTGAAGCTCACGGATGAACTGCTCCACCGCTATCCCCATCAGGTGAGCGGCGGCGAAATCCAGCGTTTGTCCCTGTGTCGCGCGCTCCTCCTTACTCCGGAAGTGCTGGTGCTGGATGAACCCACGTCCATGCTGGATGTGTCCGTGCAGGCGCAGATCCTGCAGATTCTGAAGAGCCTGCAAGAGGAATATGGGCTGTCCTACCTGTTCATCACCCATGATCGCGAGGTCGCGCAGTATATGAGCAATCGAATCCAGTTTATGGAGTAGTCCCCTGGAGGCACATATTCTCTCGCCGTGGCAACCTGCCTGGAAACAAGTGAATCTTATATTATGGAAGGAAAACCCGAGGGGAGCCGTACCCCTCGGGTTTTCCTGTGTCAGACGATCTTCCGCGCCTTTTCCACGAATCTTGCCTGCACCTCCGGCAGTGCGCCCAGGCCCTGCATGCGGACGCACACGTTAAAGCCGCGACGGGTCAGAATGGACTTCCAGGAATCCTCGTCGTCCCCGGCCATGTCGTTGCGGGCGTGATCCCCAGCGACCAGCATCAGAGGCATCAGTGCAATCTCTTTGACTGGCAGGCGCTCCAGCGCGGGAAGCTGCTTTTCCAGACTGTGTTCGCCCTCGACGCAGGCGAGGTACACGTTCTCCGGGAGCAGCTCCCGCAGGCGGGCGTAGGTTTCGTCTGCGGCGTGCTCGGTGCCGTGGCCCATCACCAGCAGGGGACGGCCCTCCTCCGCAGCGATCTTGCCCAGCAGACCGGCCATCCAGCTCAGGTCCGCCTGCGTCTCCAGCAGCGGCTCGGACACGCGCAGGCTGCCCGCCGCTTCCTTTACCACTTCGTACTCGATGCCGTGCAGAATGTGGGTGGGCACGACGGCGATCTCCCCGTAGCCCTCTCTACGCAGGCGCTCCAGGGCCTCCGCTTCGCTCTCGATGGCTTCGCCGCGCTCCCGGAGCTTGCGCATGATGATGCGAGAACTGTACGCCCGGCGCACCTCGTGGCTGGGAAAGGACTTTGCCAAGGCCGCTTCGACGGGCAGGATGCAGCTGCGCTCCGCCTCCGGGTAGCTGGTGCCGAAGCTGACGGCGAGAATTGCTTGTTTCATGTGCGAACCTCCTGTTCTTCCGTATAAAATAGGTATTTATTGTCCGATGTCCGGCGCACGTCGATGGAAAAGACCCTCTGAATCTGTCCGGAGCGGTAGACCCCCTCCGGGCTTCCCGCCGCGACGAGGCGGCCCCGATCCATCAGCAGCAGGGAATCGGTATATTCCAGCGCCAGCGACAGCTCGTGCAGCACCAGAATCACGCTGCAGCCCTCCCTGCACAGCGCCCGCAGCAGCTCCATCAGCGCAAACTGGCTGGAGAGGTCCAGATAAGCGGTGGGCTCGTCCAGCAGCATCACCGCTGTCTGCTGGGCGAGCATCATGGCGAGGTAGGCGCGCTGCCGTTCGCCGCCGGAGAGCCGGCTCACGGGCCGGTTTGCAAGCGCACCGAGCTTCACGCGCTCGATGGCCGCCTGAACGATCTCCCGATCCTCCCTGCGCAGGCTCTGGCCCCACTTCAGGTGCGGGTATCGTCCGTGGGTCACCAGATGCCGCACGCTGATGTCCGGCGCGATGCGGCTCTGGGGCATGTAGGACAGATGGCGGGCGCGCTCCTTCTCGGGAATGACTGAGAGAGCTTGTCCGTTCAGGAGGATTTCGCCGCCGGAGGGCTTCATCAGACCCACCGCGCACTTCATCAGCGTGGACTTGCCGCAGCCGTTTGGCCCGATGATGGCGGTAAGTTTGCCGGGGGTCAGATGGGCGCTCACGCCGTGCAGCGTCTCCACGCCGTCGTAGGCCGCGCGCAGTTCTCGAAATTCCAGCATGGTATCCCTCCTCAGGTGGCGTCGTGGCGGCTGCGCTTCTTGCGGATCAACAGCAGGTACAGGAAGAACGGCGCGCCCACGATGGAGAGCACGATGCCCACCGGCAGCTCGAAGGGTGCGAAGGCCACGCGGGCGATCAGGTCGCAGATCAGGCACAGCGCCGCGCCGAAGGTTGCCGCGATGGGGAGCTGGAGCTGCGCGTCGTTCCTCAGCAGGATGCGGGTCATGTGGGGCGCGACCAGTCCCACGAAGCTCAACAGTCCGGCGAAGCTGACCGCAGCGCCCGCGAGCATGGCGGCGGCGACCAGAAACAGCGCCCGGAAGCGCTCCACCCGCAGTCCGAGGCTGTGGGCAACGTCATCGCCCAGCGCCATCAGCTGAAGCTCTCTGCCGAAGACGAGGGCCGCGAGAAAGCCCAGGGCGCACAGCGGCGCGGCGAAGCGCAGCTGCTGCATGGTCGTGGTGGAGAAGCCGCCGATGGAGAATGCGCTGCGGCTGACGACCGCCTCGGGGATCAGTGTGACGATGGCGTCCATGCACGCGCCGAAGATGCTGTTCACGGCGACACCCGCGAGCACGATTGTGGCGCGGGAGGCCCCGGTGAGCCGCGCGAGAAGGTAGACGGCAAATGCTGCGGCGTAGGCACCCAGGAAGGCTGCCAGTGAGGTCAGGTGGGACAGGTCGGGGAACACCGCCATGCAGATCAGTACGCAGAGCCCTGCACCAGAATTGATGCCGATCACGCTGGGCGCGGCCAGCGGGTTGCGCAGCACCGCCTGCAGAAGCAGTCCTGCCGCCGCCAGCGACGCGCCTGCGAGGATGGCGGCCAGCGTCCGGGGCAGGCGCACGTACCAGAAGATGCGCGCGGCAGTGCTCTCCCGGGCGGTATCTCCCAGCGCAGAGAGAATTTCCGAGGGCGAAAGGCCGCTTGCGCCCATGCACAGGTTCATCAGCACCGCCAGCAACAGGACGCCCAGGAGCATCAGCAGCAGCGCCCGGTTGCGGTTCATCCCTCCGCCCCCTCGAGCACCTCCAGCATGAAGGCGTAGGACTCCGCCCAGCGGGCGTTGGGATGGTAGTGGAACAGGTCGCGGTCCAGCACGTAGAAGCGCCCCTCCCGCACGGCGCTGAGGGTGTTCCAGGCGGGATTTCCGGTCAGCACGGCGGTCAGGGATTCCTCGGCGGCGGCTGCGCTGGTGCCCTGCAGCACCACGAAGATGTAGTCCGGGTCCTCCACGAGCACGGTCTCCATGCTGATGCTCTCGCAGAGTGCGCTGTTGCCGTCGGCCAGGTTCTTAAAGCCCATGTCGCGCAGGATTGCGCCCGCCACCGTGCCCTCGCTGCTGCGCGCCTTGACGGTGATGGAATTGGCGCGGATCAGCAGGGCGGTGGGGTGGCGGTTCAGCGCCTGCGCCTCAGTCAGAATCGCCTCGATGGGCTGCTGCACCGTCTCCAGCTGCTGCCGGTAGAGATCCTCGCGTCCGGTGAGCCGGGTGAAGATGCGCATGCTCTCCATGTAATCGCGCCAGTCCTGGGTGGAGAAGAAGGCGCAGGGGATGTCCGCCTCCTCCAGCATGGCGGCGATCTCCACCTGGCTTGCTACGTCCGATGAGAGCAGCACGAAGTCCGGGTTCAGGGAGAACAGCAGCTCCATGTTCGGCTCGGTGTGGCTGCCCAGGTTCTGCACATCCTCGCCCAGCGCGTCGCCGTCAAAGGCGTCCGCGATGCTGCCCACCAGCGTGCCGCCCGCGGTCAGCCACGCATCGCCGTAGGAATTGTAGAGGGACACCACCCGCTGGGGATGCTCTGCGACCTCCACACTGCGACCGTTTGCGTCGGTGAAGCTCAGCGCCAGCGCGGACGGGGCACACAGCAGTGCGATCAGGATCAGACAAAGGAATTTCTTCATGGCTCTAACCTCCGAATGAAAATCAGGTATGAATTTACTTCACGCATCCGCCCGCTTCGCCCTTGCCGATCAGGCCGCAGGCGTCCGCCCGGCACTGCGCGCAGCGCCGGAACTGTGGGAGGATGGTGGACAGCTCGTCGCGCGCGCTGTAAAGCGCCTCCGCCGACGGCGACGGCCAGCCGGACAGGCGGCCCGCGGGCTTCAGCGGCATGACGTTCATGATCGCCGCGCCGCGCTCATGCACCGCGCGCGCGATCCCGCGCAGCTCGCCATCGTTGATACCGGGCACGAGCACCGTGTTCACCTTGACGGTCATGCCCGCCCTTGCGGCCAGCTCGATGCCGCGCAGCTGGCGGACGATGGCCTCCCGCGCGGCATCGATTCCCGTGAGAAGGTTGCCGTGCTTGTCCAGAATGTGATCGTTGAGCTGCGCGCCGGTCTCCGGCTTCAGCGCATTGACGGTCACGGTCAGCGTCTCCACGCCCAGCGACCGCAGCCGCGCCGCGTTCTCTGGCAGCAGAAAGCCGTTTGTGCCCAGGCACAGCCCCAGATCGGGAAAGCTCTGCTTCAGAAGCGCCAGGACCTCGAAGGTTTCCGGGTTGTACAGCGGTTCGCCGGGCCCGGCAACGCCCAGCACGCGCACCTCGGGATGGCACGCAAGGCGCTTGCGCACATAGTCCACCGCCTCGTCCGGGCGCACGATCTGCATGGCCCGCCCGGGCAGCCGGGTCGCACCGTCATCCATGCCGCGCCCGCAGAAGGCGCAGTCGAAGTTGCAGCGGGGCGCGCAGGGAATGTGCAGCCGACCGAAGCGCAGGTGGGCCGATTCGGAGAAGCAGGGATGCTCGCTGAGCTTCATCGCGCAAATCCCTCCTCCGATTGGGCGAACTGCGCCGCGATTCGCTCACCGATGGCCTCCAGCGCCTCGGTAGAGAGCGGCTCGGGCACGGTGGTCTCCGCGTCGTGCAGCATTTCGTCCGCGATGACCTCAAAGGCCCTCGCTGCGGCGGAATCCGGTTCGCACTCGATGACCGTGCTGCGGCGCATCTCCGCGCGGGAGATGGCCCGATCCAGCGGCACGCGCCCGGCGATGCGCGTTCCCACCGCGCGGGCGAAGTCCGACGCGGCGGATTCGTTGCCCACGGCGCTGCGCTCGTTGTAGATCAGCCCGCCCAGCCGGCATCCACCCCGGTCAGCGTACTTGCGGATACAGCGGCAGATGCCGTTCGCCGCGTACAGCGACATGTAATCCGAGGTGGTGACGATGTAGGCCGCCTCGGCGACCTTCTCCCGCAGCGGCGTGCTGAAGCCGCCGCAGACCACGTCGCCCAGCACGTCGTAGAGGATCAGATCCGGCGCAAATTCCTCGACGATGCGCAGCTCCTGAATGTCCTTCAGCGCCAGCGCAATGCCCTTGCCCGCACAGCCCTCGCCGGCGCGCGGTCCGCCGGACTCCATGCACAGCACGCCGAACGCGCCCTCGTGCGCCGCATCCGCACGGGTCAGCCTGCCGCCCAGACGGGCGTGAACGTCAAGGATCGTCTCGATTCGCCCGTGCATCAGCACCCGCGTGGTGTCCGCCTTGGGATCGCAGCCCACCACCATCACCCGGTTCCCGGCCTTCGCGGCGGCTGCGGCAGCGTTGGCCACCACCGTGGACTTGCCGATGCCGCCCTTTCCATATATGCAAACCTTTCTCATGGCGACCTCCTTCAGGGATTGAACCGCCCGTGGCGGCGGTAGGGCAGCGTCAGCAGCGCGTTGAGGATGTCGGACAGCAGAAAGTCCAGTCCGTCGAAGCCCGCGTAGGGCTGATACCCCAGCGCAACCGCGTCCATCACAGGATAGGCAAAGCGGATCAGCCGCGCGGGGATCTCGTCCTCCACCTGCCGCTGAAAGCTGGAGCCGAAGGCCAGCACCGTTCCCGAGCGCCGCACCTGCTCCATCCAATCGCCCGCGTCGGCGGACGGGTCACGGTCATCCATCTCCGCGGAGATCCGCAGGCCCAGCTCGCTTCTCAGAAACACGGTCATCGCCTGCGCGCGCATGAAGTCGCCCGCCACCGCAGCCTCGGCCTGATAGATCAGCCGCAGCGGATGCAGCGCCTTCTTCGCCGATTTCGCCGCATGGGCGAGACCCGCTTCGATCTCCGGGCCGTGATCCGTACCCAGCGCCGCATCGATCTTCGCAAGGAAGCTCCGACTGCCCTCCGCGCCGTAGGGATAGTCCACGGCAATGTAATCCATGCCCAGGCGGGTCTTCAGTGCCTCGCCCACAGCCTCAAAGCCCCGGAACACCACGTTCAGCCACGCCGCGCCGAAGCGGTGCATGGTCTCCTCCGTCAGCACCGGCAGCATGGCGTTGAGCCGGACCTTTGGCTCAAGCATCCGCCGGATCGACTCCGCGTCGGCTTCAGATCGGAAGTCGTCCTCCGCGATGCCGATCAGGTTGACCGACGGCTCCAATGTTTTCTCCGCGCACGTCGGAAGTTCCCCGGCGAGGAAGCGCATGGCGTCGATGTAGCCCTGGCGCATGCTGCCGCAGTAGCCCGCCGTGTTCATCCAGCGCACGGGAAACGGACAGTCCGCCGCATCGATGCAGCCCTGAATGTCGTCGTGAATCATGTCCGACGGACAGCCGTTGAGCACGAACACCCGGCCCGGCGCGTGCGCTTTCAGAATCTCCAGCGCCTCGCGCAGCTTGTCCTCGCCGCCAAACACGATCTCGTTTTCGTGCATCATCGTGCAGGCCTGACGCACGTCGTCGGCGCGGCCCATCTGGTGCAGCGCCAGCGCGCCCCAGGAGCAGCCCGACACCGAGTGGATCAGCAGAAACGCGTCCTGCACGCTGGACAGCGCGCGGTACGCGCCCAGATAGTAGCATCCCTGAAACGGTTTCATGCGCTTCGCCCCCTGTTCTGCCAGAGCCTCTGCCACAGCTCCCGCGACGCGGCTGCGCTGTCCGCGGCGAGGTGCGGGTAGAGCTCCGGTTCAAATTCCGCGCGGTGGATCAGCAGCCTGCCGCCGGTGGGATATTTTCCCAGATTCGCCGCCAGCATCTCCGCGCCCCGGCAGAGGTTCTCGAAATCCAGCGCAGTGATGAACAGATCGTCGGCCATCACCGGCTTGTCCGGGCACAGCCCGTGGACGAACTCGTCGCCAATCACCAGATCGGTTTCCCGGAGAATCTCCCTGAGCTGCGCCTCGTCCGGGTTTACAGTGAGCCCGCAGCGCAGATCGCACAGCTCCATGGCCTTGCGGACGTTGTCCAGCGCGCTCCGGGCCATCTCGTCGTCCATGTCGCTGAGCGCCAGGCGCTTGGGCTCCATCCGGGCCACCACATGGGCGACGGGAATGCCCGCGCCCTTCGCCGCCTGCACCAGCAGGTTCGGCAGCTGGTTGAACATCCTCGGCATCAGCAGCACGCGCAGTCCCCGGTACGCCTCCGAACAGGCGGCGAGCCGCTCCCGTGCGCGCTCGACCTGCCGCGCAAAGACTTTATCCACATCGAGGTTCAGCTCCAGCGTCTGTGCAATCTCACGATAGAACTGGAGTATGCCGTCCAGCCCCGTGTAGCGGGCGAAGCCGTGGATGTGCATGTACGGCGTGCCGAAGCGCTGGTTCAGCGCCTTCGCCCAGCGCACGCGCCGCGCGATGTTCAGCTGGGCCGCGGGTGCGCGGACGATCTCCGCCGCCGTGCAGTTGGGCAGGCAGTTCAGCAGCCGCAGATTCATCTGCCGCAGCATGCCGTCCATGCCCTCCAGCAGTGCGCGCCCGCCGTAGCCCCAGGCATAGCCCTCCACATTGACCGTTCCGGGCAGCGGCTCCTGCGGCTCCATCAGCTGCTCGGCCAGCGTCAGCATCGCCTCGGAGAAGCCGCAACCCTTGTAATCCGACGACGCCGGTGCGCAGGCCTTGCCCCAACTCTTGAGCATGTCCTTTCGCCCGGCGCGCATGACCGTCTTGTCAATGTGGGAAAACACCTCGGATTCCACCGCCAGCACCGGACAGCCCGTCTCCGCGCGCAGCTGGCGTGCGAGACCCGTCAGGTCGCACTGCATCACGTCGCTGGTCACCGTGGGAATCAGGATCACGCAGCCCGGTTTCCGTTCGGCAATGATGTGCCGCGCCAGCACCATCAGTTTGTCCTCGCCGCTGGTCACCACGTCGGCCTCGGTCAGGTCGCTGGATTCGACATTGTACGCGGGCAGATAGCGCCGCCGGGCGAAATAGCGGTAGTGGTACGCGCAGCCCTTCGGCCCGTGAAGAAGGATCGCCGCGTCCTTGATCTGGGAAAACGCCGCCAGATTGCCCGCCACCTTGCCGTTCACGCCCTGCATGTGGTTCACCGCAGCCATGTGAATGCCCATCAGCACCCGGTCGCGCTCGTATTCGTAGAAATTTTCCAAGGAATCGCCCTGCCTTTCTGCCTGTCTGCGTCCAACGGCGTTCATCCGACGGAATGCGCCCAGTTTGAATCCCCACGATCTGACAAATACAGCCGGCACAAACATCCTTTGTCCGGCTGCAATCAAAACGGGGATTCCATTTGAAACAATGCTCCCTAACGCATCGGATGATAGACGATATTGATCTGCCCGTCCGGCTCGGAGCGCACATCCGCATCCACCTCGTAGAGCCTGCGGATGAGCGCGGGCGTGAGCACCTCGCGGGGCGTGCCGCTGGCGACCACCTGCCCGCCGTCGACTGCAAAGATGCGGTCGCAGTACATGGCGGCGATGTTCAGGTCGTGAAATGCGGCCAGCACCGTCACCCCCAGCTTTTTTACCACGTCCAGTATCTGAAGCTGATACTTGATGTCCAGATGATTGGTCGGCTCATCCAGGATCAGGCACTCCGTCTGCTGGGCGAGGGCGCGCGCCAGGATGATTCGCTGCTGCTCGCCGCCGGACAGCGTGGAGAAGATCCGGTCGATGAAGCCCAGCATCCCCACGCGGCGAAGCGAATCCTCCACGATGTCGAAATCCGCCTTTGTGTCCCGCTCCATCATCCGCTTGTGGGGAGATCGGCCCATGAGCACGATGTCCCGGACGGTAAATTCAAAGTTGTAGTAATTGTGCTGGGAGAGCACGGCCAGCCGCTTTGCAGTCTCCCGCACGGAAAATGCGCTGATCGGTGCATCGTCCAGGAGGATGTCGCCGCCGTCGGGCTTCAGCACGCGATAGATGCACTTGAGAAACGTGCTCTTTCCGCTGCCGTTGGGCCCGATCACGCCCACAAACTCCCGGCTCCGCACGTCGATGCCGATCTGATTGAGAATCTGCGTGCCGCCAAAGGAGAGCTCCACGTTTTCCGCATGAATGTTCACGATTTTCCCTCCCCGAAGCCGTAGGACTTGCGCACCAGCAGGTAGACGAAACAGGGCGCGCCGATGGCCGCGACCAGGATGCCCAGCGGCAGCTCGCTCTTGGGGATGATGATGCGGCAGGCCACGTCCGACCAGATCAGGAACACCGAGCCGAGCAGCGCGGAGAGCGGCAGCAGCCGCTTGTGATCCGTGCCGAAGAGCATGCGCACCACATGGGGAATCATCAGACCCACGAAGCCGATCATGCCCGTGCAGTACACCGTCAGTCCCACCAGCATCGCCGAGAGCACCAGATACAGGTGGCGGTAGCGCAGCAGATCCGTTCCAAGGGTCACCGCCACGTCGTCCCCCAGCAGCATCAGATTGAGTACCCGGCTCTGCGTGATGAAGAACAGCGTGATGATCAGGATGACCGGCAGGACAAAGGCGATGTTCTCCCACTTGGAGCCGGCAAGGCTGCCCATCAGCCAGAAGGTGATGGACTGCATGCCCTCGCTGTCATCCGCGATGTAGACGATGAAGTTTGAAATCGCCGAGCACACCGATGACAGCGCGGTGCCCGCCAGCAGGAGCCGGATAGAGCTGGAGCGCCCGCCGATATTGGCCACAATCTGCACGAGGATCGACACCGCCAGCGCGCCCAGAAACGCGCAGATGCCCATGGCGTTGGCACCGAATGCGGTGACCACGCCCAGCAGCGCCGCCACCGTTGCGCCCAGGGTCGCGCCGGAGGAGATGCCCAGGATGTACGGGTCCGCCAGGGGATTGCGGACGATCGCCTGCATGACGCAGCCGGACACCGCCAGCGCCATGCCCACGCCCACGGCCATGATGACCCTCGGCAGGCGAATGAACCAGACGATGTCGTAGAGCTTTCCGGAGCCAAAGACCTGCGGATCTCCCACGCCCAGCAGCTTGTGGAGGATCACGCCGTAGACCTCGCCCACGCTGAGCGGAACGCTGCCGAAGGTCACCGCTGCCAGCACCGACACGACCAGCGCGGCGAGCAGAACCAGTATCGCTACGACATAAATTGGCCTGCCGTGGAACAGGCCGCTCTTCAAATCGATCCTTGGGGTTTTCATGGTCGTTCTCCTCATAGAGCCGGTTCCGACCGTCAGGTCGGAACCGGATTCTGCTTATTCGTACAGATCAGGATACAGACCCGCGCCGAAGGTCTGGATGGCGTCCATCATGTGCAGTCCGGGGCAGTAGACCTGCACCAGGTTCAGCGCATAGACGTCGCCGTTCTGAACGGCCTTCAGGCTTGCAAAGGCGGGATTGTCCACGATGGAAGCCACGGCCTCCTCAGGTGTGATCCAACCCTCGTACCAGATCATGAAGAGCTTGTCGGGATCGGCGGCGATCAGATCCTCCGCGCCGATGTTCGCGCTGTCCTCCGCGCCCACAGCCAGCTTTGCACCCACGGCTTCGGCGATGTTGCCGCCGATGGTGGTCGTGCCGTACACGCGGTAGGAATCGCTCTCATCCTCCAGAATCGCCACGGTCATGGGCTCCAGACCCTTCTCCTCCATGTAGGCCGCGACCTTGTCGATCTCGGCGTACATCTCGTCCACGATGGCCTGCGCCTCGGCAGTCTTGCCGAACATCGCGCCGATGTTCAAGATGTCCTCCATCTCGTTTTCGACGGTCTGGCCATCCTCGAGGCCCTTCATGTTGCCGCCGCTGTTGTTGGCCATGTAGGTGGCCACGCCGCGCTCATTCCAGAAGCTCGTGTCTCCCAGGCGGTCGTCGGCAAACAGGGAGCGCCAGCCGATGATTGCGTCGGGCTCCAGCGCGATAACCTCCTCCTGGGAGGGACGTGCATCGTAGTAGGGAATCTTCGCAAACTCATCGGCCAGTTCGCCGGTTATCTCCTCGTCCAGACCGAAGGCGCAGACGATGCGGTCGGCCAGACCAAGGCGCAGCATGATCTCAATGTTGTCCTGATAGGCAACGACCACGCGCTCGGGCGCCTGCTCGACGGTTACTTCGATGGGTTCCTTGTTGTAATTGAAGGTCGGGATGGTTACGGGATAGGCCTCCGCAATGCCCGCCAGCGCGGAGAGCGCCACAAGCAGTGCCAGGATCAGGGTGAGAAGCCGTTTCATCATGAGAACTTACCTCCTTTGTATTCGCATCCGCTCTTTGCGGAATCGCGCAAAAAAGCCGCATCGCTCCTACGGGAACCAATGCGGCAAGAAAGGCAAGCACAAAAACACCGCGCATCCTGAACTCGAGGAGCACCTGCAAAACCCATCGACCAATGTGTTCTGACTCAGGCATCATCGCAGCGCTTTCGCCTTCCCGGATTGCTCCAGTGACCGGTTTTGTTCAAACCATGAAAGCCGCTCCGCCAATACAGCAGCGGTCCTGTGCGGGATTCTCACCCGACTTCCTGCGTCTCCAAGACGCAAAATTTATCGACAGGCTATGAAATTGTAATCGTATATATTATATTCCTGGCAGGATTGAAAGTCAAGAAGTTCAGTAGACTTCACGATTGACCATAAGCAGGTTTTGCAGGGATGCATTTCCTGCAAACGTGAGTATGCTCCCAAATTTTTGCCTGCTTTCTACAAAAATTATAGCAAGCAGAAACGCTCAGCCACATCCTGCCGCGTTCTCCCGCTTTGACGTCTGCGATCCGTCTTTACTTACGCTTGCTTCCGGCCCGTTATTTGAATTTCTGAGGAATCGTCCTGCCTTTCCGCATATTCATATTCCGCCATGGTAGATGATGTTCAGCCGACCGGACGGCAGCGTCTGAAGCTCTGCGCGGACGCGAAACACCTCCGCCAGCATCTCCGGCGTCAGCACCTCCTGTGGCGTACCTGCGGCGAACAGCCTGCCACCCTTCATGACATACAGTCGGTCGCAATAGGCCGCTGCCAGGTTGAGGTCGTGCATGGCCGCGAATACTTCAATCTTCAGTTCCTTTACCAACTCCAGTAGGCTGATCTGATACTGAATATCCAGATGATTGGTCGGTTCATCCAAAATGAGCGCCTTCGGCTGGGCAGTGAGCGCCCGGGCCATGAGAACACGCTGGCGTTCGCCGCCGGACAGGGTGTTGATCTTTCGCTCCGCAAGCGTTCGCATACCTACTCGCTCAAGGGCTTCCCATGCGATGCGATAATCCTCATCGCCGTCTGATTCCAATGCGCGCTTGTGCGGCGTTCGGCCCATCATCGTCACTTCAAGCACGGTAAAATCAAAGCTGAAGGCATTCATCTGGGTCATGACGCCCAGCTTGCGGGCGGATTCGCGCAGGGAAATCTTCTGGAGCGGCATATCATCCAGCCGAACCACGCCCCCGCTGGGCTTCAGCGCGCGATAGATGGTTTTGAGCAACGTCGATTTTCCGCTGCCGTTCGGGCCGATGATGCCCACGAATTCACGGTTGTCCACGCAGATGCTCACGTCGTTCAGAATCTGCGCGCCGCCAATTTTCACATTCAGATGCTCTGTGGACAGCTTCACCGTCAATCACCTCCAAAGCCATAGTTCTTTGTGAGCATGAGATAGATGAAGAACGGGCCGCCGATCATCGAGGTCACAATGCCGATGGGAAGTTCGCTGTTGTGCAGATAGGTGCGCGCAAACACATCGCACCAGACCAGAAAGATACTTCCGCACAGCACGGAGATGGATGTGACGCGCTTGTGATCCGACCCGACCAGCATCCTGACCACATGGGGTACAATCAGGCCCACGAACCCGATCGTGCCGGACACCGCCACCACAACGCCCGTCACACAGGCAGAGAGCACAAGATAGATCTTGCGGTACAGCGTTACGTTGACGCCCAGCGTCATTGCGGATTCCTCTCCCAGCAGCATGACGTTCAGCTTGCGGAACTGCGTGAGGAAAAAGGCCAGCGCAACTGCCAGTATTGCTGAGGGAATGGGAAGCATTGTCCACGACGAGCTGGTGAGACTGCCCATCGTCCAGAACGACACCGAGCGGATGCCCTCAGTGTCCTTCGCCGTATAGATGATGAAATTCGTAAAAGCCGCGCACATGGCGTTGATCGCCATGCCTGCCAGCAGCAGTTTGATGGTATTGCCTCTCCCTGCGCCTGAGAATGCGATGGAGAAAACCAGAAGAGAAGTCAGCAATGCGCCCAGAAATGCGCCCACTGACACACCATACTGTCCAAACATGGAAAACAGTCCAATGAGAATGCCGGCCGTCGCACCCAGCGACGCGCCGGAGGAGATACCGAGAATATAGGGATTTGCCAGGGGATTCTTCACCACCGCCTGCATCACCACGCCCGACAGCGCCAGACCTGCGCCGACAACCACGGCCATCAGCACCCGCGGCATGCGGATGTTCCAGATGATTTCAGCACGGTTGGACGCGAGCATCTCCACAGCTTCCGGGCTGTTTGCGCCGATGATCCGGTACCATACGATCCGCGCCACGTCCTCTGCTGGAATGGATACAGCGCCAAAGGTAATGGAGAATATGACCGACAATACAAGCAGCGCGATCAGCACAATCAGAATGGGGATCAGCGGAAATCGCTTTTGAATGTTCAATTTCTTGTCCTCACTTGCTTCCGGCGGATGGTTTTCCATCCGCCGGAGAAAAATTGTCGCTTACATATTTGCCATGATATCGGACAGCGCCTCGATGGCTTCGATGGTGCGCATGCCTCCGCAATAGAATGCCGCATGCTCGATGACGAGGAAACGGTCATTTTTGACAGCCTCTACCCGCTGCAGGCTCTCGTTGGCCTTCATGGCTGCAATCGTGTCCTCCGCCGGAGAGGTGAACTGATTGACCACGAGGATGATGTCGGGATTGAGCTCGATCAGCGTCTCAAGGCTCATGCGTCCGCCCGCATCGTCCAGAGAAATGCCGCCGGACAGGGTGATGATGTCTGCGGTGAGGTCGGTGGAGGCACGTCCGCCGTACTCGTTTTCATACATGAACTGCACGGTCGCCACCCGGGGACGCTCCTCCTCGGGAATATCGGCGGTGCGGGCAGCCACGGCATCCAGACGGGTCTGAATTTCATCGATCAGCTCGTTTGCGCGATCCTCAACGTCAAAGATCTTTCCGAGCTTCTCGATGTCATCCAGAATCCAGGACACTTTGCGATCTCCCAGACCCGGCACCGTATTGTTCATCACGTAGGTGTGAATGCCCTTTTCGTGCCATTCCACCACGCTGCCCAGATATTCACCTTCAAACAGAGAACCCCATCCAACGATGATGTCGGGATCTGCCTCCACGACAACCTCCTTGCTGGGATATTCATTGTCATCCGTCAGCTGCACCAGCGCGTTGTATTCCTCAGCTACAGGTTCATAGACCGGGCTGCGGCGATGCGCAGTGGCGACAATCCTGTCACCCAGACCCAGCATGATCAGCAGTTCGGTGTTTGCCTGAGAAATGCTCACGATGCGCTCCGGGCAGGATTCAAAGGTCTGCTCCACCACAGCGCCCTTGTTACTCTCAATGTAGCCGTCGTAATTGGAAATGGTCACCGGATAGTGGCCCTCCGCCAGCACGCCGACGGACAGCGTCATCAAGACGAGAACCAGAATCAGAGAAATACAGCGTTTCACAGAATCAAATCCTTTCCATCATAAGTATATTTCTGCGGGGCAGAGACCCGGAATTCCAAGGCTCTGCCCTAAACAGCTTTTATTTACTTCGCCTGCAGCGTAAACCAGGTGTCGTAGGAGAACGCGCCGTTGCCGCTGCGGAAGGACCAGTTCGTGTAATCTCCGGTGTTGTAGGGGTAGAACATGTCCTCGACGCCCAGGGTGATCGCCACCATGTTGTCCGCGAGGTAGTGCTGGCTTGCGTAGGCCGCGGCGGCGTACTCCTCCTCGCTCTTGGAATCGATGATGCGGGAGAAGATTTCCACATACTCGGGCGTGTTGTTGGTGCCGTTCCAGGTGAGCGTGCCGTCGGAGCCGGCCTTTTCCACGATGCCCTGATTGACGGTGTCGATGATCGCAACGCCCTGAGAGCAGGCCGTGATGCAGATCTGGAAGTCCTTGTTCTGGCTCTTGCGCAGCTTCCACGCGTCGGAGTTGGAGACCTCCTCGTCCACGAATGCGTCGATGCCGACATTCTTCAGGTCGCGCACCACCACCTGCGCCAGACGCTCATACAGCGTGCCCTTGCTGGCGCTGTACGCGGGGCTGACCATGATGCGCAGCGCCTCGCCGTCGCGGTTTTCCCGCAGACCGTCGTCATTGACGTCCACATAGCCCGCCTCGTCCAGAATGCGCGTCGCCTCATCGATGTTCTGCGCATTCAGGGGCAGATCGTCCGCAAAGCCGATGTTGCCGGGGGTGATGACGCCCTTGTAGCCGGGCTTGCAGTATTCGCCGCCGGCGGTGGAGGCGATCAGCTCATAGTCCAGCGCGTAATAGACGGCATTGCGCAGGTCGGGATCGCTCATGACCGGGTCCTTGAAATTGAACTCCAGGTCGGGACCGCCCAGATTGGTCTCTGCGCCCATGTCCAGACCCTCGACGTTGCTCAGCGCCTGCATATAGGTGCCGCTCAGGCCCGCCGCATACTGATACATGCAGTCGATCTCGCCGTTCTTGTAGGCCAGCACGACACTTTCGGGGCTGTCGTAGAGCTTGAAGGCGATGCGCTTGATGGTCGGCGCACCCTCGTGATAGTCCTCGAAGCGGTTGAAGTAGACGGTCTTGGCCTCCTCATCGTAGGAATCGTAGACGAACGGGCCGCAGCCGATCATGGCTTCGAGGCCAGTGAAGGACTTCAGGTCCTCAACGCCCTCCCAGATGTGCTTGGGATAGATCACGCAGCCCGCGCTGGACATGATCATGTGGCGAAGGAACACGTAGGCGCAGGAGGACTGCATATTCACGCGGATGCTGGTGTCGTCCAGCACCTCGACGCTCTCCATGTAGCGCAGCGCCACGGAGGGCTTGAGCACGTTCAGCCACAGGTTCAGGCTGAATTCGATGTCCTCCATGGTCAGCGGCGTGCCGTCGTGCCAGGTGATGCCCTCCTTGAAGAAGAAGGTCACGGAGCAGCCGTCCCCGGCGATCTCGAAGTGGTCGCAGAGGCAGGGCACGACCTCGTTGTTCGAGCCGTAGCGGACGAGGTTGGCGTACATGAAGCTGTCGTAGCTCAGATACTTGATCAGGTCGCAGTAGGGGCTCTCGACGTCGAATTCATAGATGCAGCCGACGTTGAGCAGTTCCACGTCCCGGTCCCCCGCTTCGGCCAGCGACGCGCCAGTGAGCAGCGTCAGGGCGAGCAGGGCCGCAAGCAGTGCGGCAATGAGTTTCTTCATGAGTATTTCCCTCCTTGTATATCTGGAAGGCAAGCGCGGAATCATTCCCCGCTTCCCAATCCTTCGTCGGTTCGGATTCGCCCCTTCAGCGAAAGAAAGCAGAAGATCGTCAGCGTGATGCAGAGAATCGGCGGCACATACCACCACCAATAGCCGTTGAAGATGCCGCCCACGCGGAATGCGTCGTTGAGGATGGAGCCCCAGCTCTTGACGTTCATCGGCCCGAGGCCCAGATAGCTGACGCTGGTCTCCGTGAGCATGGCCGAAGCCACGCTGAGCAGGCCCTTGGTCAGGATGATCTCCTTCAGGTTGGGGATCAGGTGCCGGAAGATGATGTAGACGGAGCTGCAGCCCATGGTGCGGCAGTTGCGCACAAAGCCCAGATCCCGAAGCTGCATGGCCCGCGCCCGCACGATGCGCGCCGTGCCCACCCATCCCGTCAGGCAGATGCACAGGATAATGTTGGCGATGCTGCGCTTCATGAACGAGGACAGCACGATGATCAGCGGCAGCGACGGAATTGCGAGGCTCACATTGATGAACACCATGATCAGCCGGTCCACCATGCCGCCGTAGTAGGCCGCCATCGCGCCCACGGCGCTGCCGAAGCAGGTGATCACCACAGCCGAAACCACGCCCACCAGCAGCGACACCCGCGTGCCGTAGACCAGCTCGCTGAAGATGTCCTGCCCGAGGTCGTTGGTGCCCAGCCAGTGCTCCGCCGAGGGCGGCAGAAACGGCGCGGTCATCTCCCATGGATCGTGGGGTGCGATCACCGGCGCGAGCAGGGCGATCAGGATCAGGAGCATCAGCGGAATCAGCCGCGGCAGAATCCGCCGGATCTTCTCAGCCTTCATGAAACACACCGTCCTTGATCCTTGGGTCGATCAGCATGCACAGCAGGTCCGACAGCAGGTTGGCCAGCACCACGCACAGCGTGAGCACCAGCAGGCTGCCCTGCAGCACCGGATAGTCGTTGGCCGCAATGGCCTTGTACACCAGCAGTCCCATGCCGTCCCAGTTGAACAGCCGCTCGATCATCATGGAGCCGGATACGATGAAGCCCATCTGCATGGTGATGATCGTCACCATGGGCAGCGCGGCGTTGGGCAGCACATGGCGAAACAGGATTCTACGCTGGGAAAGGCCCTTCGTCTGCGCCACCAGCACGAAGTCCTCCTTCTTTGCCTCGATCATGCTGCTGCGCATCATCTGGATGTTGTAGCTGAGCTTGCTCAGCGTCAGCACGCTCACCGGAAGCGCCATGTGCCACAGCAGATCCCGGACATAGGCTCCGCCGGTCAGCCCGCCGCTGGTCATGCCGCCCGAGGGCGCCGCGCCCAGATAGAAGCAAAAGATCATCAGGCCGATCATGCCCAGACAGTAGCCGGGCACGGAGTACAGCAGCAGCGACAGCCCCGAAACCCACCGGTCCAGACGCGAGCCCTCCTGCCAGCCGATGACTGCACCCAGCAGAATGCCCAGCACCGAGGAGATCGCCACCGCGGGCAGAATCAGCCGGAACGTCCGCCCCAGCCGCAGCAGGATCAGATCCAGCACGGCCACCTTGTTCTTGTAGGACTGGCCCAGATCAAAGCGGGCCAACCGGCTCAGATAGGCCAGATACTGCGCGCCCAGCGAACCGTCCAGACCGTACTCCGCCCGCAGTTCCTCCAGCACTTCCGGATGGGAGGACATCAGGTACAGATAGTCCTCCTCGCCCACCAGATGCTCCAGCGGATCCCCGGGCATGAAGCGGATCAGAAAGAAATTGAACGTGGCGATCACCCAGACCGTCAGCAACGCCACCGCCAGCTTGCCGCCGAGGCGGGAAAGGGTTCGGCTATTCATCTTCAAAACGCTCCTCCCGGATCAGCTCGCCCTGATCGATGGTATAGCAGCGGCCGCACATGCTGCGGATCACCTGCGCGTCGTGGGAGATCAGCAGATAGGCCGTGCCGTGCTCCCGCTGATAGCGCTTCAGAATGCCCAGCACCTGCGCCTGCGAGATGGAATCCAGCATGCTGGTCGGCTCGTCCAGCAGGATCAGCTCCGGCTCCAGCACCATCACTCGCGCCAGTGCCGCCCGCTGTAGCTCGCCGCCGCTGAGCGCGTGCAGTCCGCGGGTGAGGTGCTCATCGTACAGGCCGACCTGCGCCAGCAGTGCGCGCAAGTGCTCCTCTGTATAGGGAATCTTATGTACACGCAGGGGCTCCAGGATGCTCCTTTTCAGGCTCCAGCCGGGATCAAAGGCGCTCTCCGGGTGCTGGTAGAGCACCTGAATGGCCCGCCGCACCGCGCCGCGATAGGGCGTCTGAATCGGCTGGCCGTGAAAGCGGATCTCGCCGGCGGTGGGCTTCAGCACGCCTGCGATCAGGTTGGCCAGCGTGGTCTTGCCACTGCCGCTGGGGCCGAACAGCCCCACGGATTCGCCGGCTTCAATGTGCAGATTGACTCTCCGGAGCGCCGCGGTGCGCCGCCGCACTACCATGCCAGAGGAGAAGGTCTTGCTCAGATCATGTACGGTCAGCATAGCGCCAGCATTGTACCTGCCTTTCTGAAAGCTGAACCACGGGCGGCGGATCGCCGCAGCGCGGGCCCGCGTGGGGGCAGCGGTCCGCGAACCGGCATCCGAGGCGCGCGTAGTCCCGATGGGAGGGCGCGAAGCCCTCGGGAAAGTGAAAGCCGTTTTCCGGCATGGAGGCGATCAGCATCTGCGAATAGGGATGCAGCGGCTCCCGAAACAGCGCCTCGCAGCTGCAGGTCTCCAGCAGCTGTCCTGCGTACATCACCGATACGCTGTGGGCGATGCGCCGGGTAAAGCGCAGGTCGTGGGACACGCACAGCAGCGTCGTGCCTTCGAGCCCGCAGAACAGCGTCTCCACCTCCGCCCTCCGCGCCTCGTCCAGCCCCTTGGTCGGCTCGTCCGCCAGCAGCAGGCGGCTGCCCGCGATGGTGCCCATGGCGACCAGCGCGCGCTGCTTCATACCGCCGCTCAAGTTGTGGGGATAGTGCCGCGCCCAGTGCTCCGGGCGTAAGAAGTCCAGCCGACGCATGGCCTCCACCGCCTCTCTGAAGGCTGCGCGGCGCTTCACACCCCGGTGCACGATCAGCGGTTCCCCGATCTGATGTCCGTTCCGGATCAGCGGGTTCATGCCACTGGCGTTGCCCTGAGGGATGTATGCGATTTCGCTGCCCCGCAGCCGGGCAAACTCCCGCGCACCGAGGCCCACCAGTTCGCGGCCGTTCCAATGAATGCTTCCCTGCACCCTGCCGCCGCCAAGGCCCAGAATCGTCGCCAGCAGCACGCTCTTGCCGCTTCCGGTCTCGCCCACGATCACGTGCCGCCGGTTCTCCAGAACCTCCAGACAGATGTGATCCACGGGTCGTATGCTGCCGCCCTGTACCGGAAAATCCACACTCAGCTGATCAATACGCAGCATGTTTCACTGCTCCATTCCACAAAAAATGGCTCGGAATCGAGCCATTGCACGTCAACAAAAAAGCTCCGCAATCACGGAGCCAACGCAAACAAAACCACGGCCTTTTCCATTGATTTCCCCAGCCATGGCTCGCAGCCGGAAACCTACAAAACAAGCTGATATTCTGACTCGGAGCTCATTGCCCGCTTTCGCCTTCCCAGTTTCCCAGTGGCATCGTGAAAGCGCGCCAGCTCCATACAGCAGCGGCACTGTACAGGATTCTCACCTGTTTCCCATTTAAGCAGCCGAAGGACTGCACTTGCTCTGCGAAAAGACCCGTCTATTCAATTGGTGTAATCATATCACCTGTGAAATCGGTTGTCAAGCTGTGTCACGGGATTTTACGCGAACAGCTTCCGATTTGCCCAGACAAACAGAACAAGCAGGAGAGCACAGCCATAGATTGCCGCGCTCTCCTGCTTATACAGTTACGGTCATTCCTTTAATTCAGCTTGCCATTGGCCTTTTGCATGAATTTCTGATTGTCGATGATGAATCGTTCATGCGTACCCTCGCCGATCAGGCCGCATGCGTCGAATGCCTTTACCTCGAAGACCAAACGCTTGCGATCAATCTCGATGAGCTTTGTTTCGCAGCGCACCTCCATGCCCACGGGCGTCGCCGCCAGATGCTTCACATTCAGCAGCGTGCCCACCGTGCCCTGTCCGGGATCGAGGAAGGGCTGTACGCTTTTGTAAGCAGTATTCTCCATGAGAGCAATCATGCATGGCGTGGCAAACACCGCCAATTCACCGCTGCCCAGGTATTTCGCAGTCTGCTGCTCCGTAACGATAATCTTCTGTTCTCCCTGAATACCTGTTTCCATAATGATCTCCTTGTCTGCCCCATGGCATTTATTTTGAATCGCCTGGAGGAATTATAGCATCTTTGAGAAACAAGGTAAAGAGTGCATGCTTATATCCTTCTTCAGACATTGAAGCGGTCGTAGGACTTGTAGCAATCCAGGCACAGCTTCTTGCCGTCCGCGATGCGAATCCAGTTTGCACCTGTCGTTTCACCACAGCAATTGCAGACGTAGGAATCAAACAGGCGCGCCCGTTCCGGCAGCGCAATGGTGGCTTCCTTCACGTCGAACAGATCGCGGGGTTCGCAGGACTGGTAATAGGCAAAGGACTCCTCGCGGGACATCTCCCTGTCTCTGGGCTTGAGAACCAGACGCACAGATTTTCCGTTCTTCCGGTTATAAAAGGAGAACGCCTGCTTGCCGCGCATGTGGAACAGGAGATTGCCCTTGCCCACGCTGCAGCCCAGAATCACCTGTATGGCGTCCACGCCGCAGGCATCGTTTTCCGTGATGCAGACCACCTGCTCGTCCTCTGAGAAGCTCAGATCCAGCAGCTCAATGGCATACAGCGCCGCCTTGTAACCAATGGTCAGACCTCCGCACACATGTCCGTGAAATGCGGCGCACTTTTCCCACAACACCTTGTTTTCGTCCATGATGATTGCTCCATTCTATTCTTTATTTGTCAAATAATTCGCTTGCCTTTTGCGCAATTCTCGTACCAAAGAGCCTGCAGATTTCCTCGCGCTCCTGCATCTGTGCCTGAACGACCGTCGGGCCGATGTGGATGAACGGCCGTCCGCAGCCGGCACCGCTGGAATAGATCAGCATGCCCTTTACCAGCATGTGGTTGATGATCGTCATGATGGCCAGCTCGCCTCCGCCGCCGTGAGGACTTCCCTCCGTCGAGAATGCGGAGCCCAGCTTGCCCGCAAGGTTGTAATTCAGGCGTGTATCGAAGAATTTCTTCATCTGCCAGCACATATTGGCCACATAGGTCGGCGTTCCAAAGATTACCGCATCGCTGGCCTCGACGAAAGCCTTGTCCGGCGAATCGTTCTCCGCCAGATTGAACAGGCGGACTTCCACACCGGCAACCACACGTGCGCCCTCTGCGATCCAGTTGGCTACCTGCTCGGTGGTTCCGGTTTCACTGTAGTAAATGATGCTGATTTTCATAATTCATCTCCTTATGCCGTCAGTCCAGCACGACGACCTGCTTGCCGTTGATCTGTGCAATCTCGGCTTTGATTCCATAGACGGTCTGAATGGTTTCTGCGGTGACGGTTTCCACGCCGCCGTAGCTGTAACCCGTTCCGTCCTTGAGAAAGTAAAAGCGGTCGCAATAGCGCAGGGCGAGATTCAGGTCGTGAATTACGATGAAAACGGCAATCCCCTGCTCCCGGGCGATCTGGCGTACCAGCGCCATCATCTCATACTGATTCCGGGGGTCGAGGTTGCTGGTGGGTTCGTCCAGAAGCAGCAGCTTCGGCTGCTGTACCAGCGCACGCGCAAGCATGACCTTCTGAAGCTCTCCACCAGAAAGCTCGTCCAGACCGCGCACCTGAAACTGCTCCATACCGACGCGGCGAATCATCGCTTCACACAGGTCGATGTCCTCCTGGCTCACACTCCACTTGATATAGGGCTTGCGTCCCAGCAGCACGCAATCAAAGACGGTCGCATGGCTCATTTCGTTTTTCTGTGCCACATATGCGATGGTGCACGCCATTTCATTGCGGCTCATGTCGCGCACGGATTTTCCGTCAATGATTACTTCGCCGCGTTCGGGCGTGCGGATGCGGTTGATGCAGGTGATCAGGGTGCTCTTGCCCGCCCCGTTGTTGCCCAGTATGCCCACGCACTCGCCGGGCTGGGCCGTGAAGCTCACGCCGTTCAGAATTTTCTGTCTGCCATAGGAGAAGGCGATGTCCCTGATTTCAATCATTTGACGCTCCTCCTTCGCATGATCAGCCACAGGAACAGCGGTGCGCCGAGGAAGGAGGTCAGCGCGCCGATGGGCAGCACTGTGGGCGGCACCAGCATGCGGCAGCAGATGTCCGAGGCCAGCAGCAGCACAGCGCCGCAGAGCGCCGTACACGGAATCAGAAAGCGAAAATCATTGCCCACGAAGCGGCGCATGATGTGTGCAGCGATCAACCCGATGAAATTGATGCAGCCAACAAATGCCACGGACACGGACGAGATCAGTGCGCAGACGATCATACTTGCGGGAACCAGAAAGTCCACCGGCACGCCCAGACTCTTCGCCGTGTGCGGGCCGCTCTCCATGGCGTTGTAATTCCAGCGATGGTAATAGAAAAACAGAAACGCGGCAAGTCCCAGTGCGCCGATGAGCGCGATTTCGTTCCAACCAGCCCTCCCCAGATTGCCAAACGTCCAGTGAACGACGGTCGCCACCATCACGTCGTCAGCAAAATACTGCACCAGCGTCGTGCCGCCGCTAAACATGGAGCTGATGGCGACACCCGCCAGAACCATCACCGAGGGCGTGACACCCCGCACGCGGGAAAGACCCAGAATCACCAGCGTGGTCGCAACGCCGCCCAGAAACGCGCAGAGCGTGACCAGCGCGGGATTGCTGATGGTCAGCGCCGCCGCAGAGCCGGAGCCGGTGTTCAACTGCGAACCCGCGCCCAGCCAGATGATGGAAACCGCCGCGCCAAAGGACGCGCCCTGAGAGACGCCCAATGTGGAGGCGGAGGCCAGCGGATTTCGCAGTACATTCTGCATGATACAGCCGCACATGGCCAGAGCGACGCCCACCACCAGCGCAGCGGCGATTCTCGGCATGCGCACGTTCCATACGATGGTGTTCGTCTGTTTGCTGCCGAGCTTCAGCACGCCCAGCACAACCTCCTTCAGGGAAAGACCGGCAGAGCCGGCCATCAGCGATGTGAGGCCGGCTGCTACCGTCAGGACAATCATCGTGATCAGCACCATCCACTTGCGCCGGATGTACTGGCGATAATTTCCGCCCTGAAGCTCTTTGATCTGTTGTCTGCTCATCTTCGATTATGCGCCGATGGTGATCGTGCCGTAGTAGAGGCCGCCCTCCTGCATCTGGTCGAAGAAGTCCTCGCCCAGCATGAGCTCCATGATCTCGCCAGCCTTCTCTTCGAGGGTGATGTCAGCGAATTGCTCGGGATAGAGTACCGTTCCGGCGTAATAGGCGTTGATCAGGAGGTAGGTGACATTGGGGCCGGCTGCGTTGGTGGAGGGCATGGTGTAAACCTGTCCTTCCTGAATCGCGCGCAGGGAATCAAAGAAACCAGGATTGTTGGCATACTCGTCGTTGACCAGATCCATGTTGCCGGGATCGAGGAACACGATGTCGGGATCCCATGCGATGATCTGCTCCAGATCCACCTCAAAGCCATCGTTGCCGATGTATGCCTTGCCGCTCGCGGCAGCCTCGGCAGCTGCTTCGCCGGTGCGCTCCTCCAGCAGCACGTCGGCCACATTCAGGGCGTTCACGGCGGTGAAGGCGGGGAAGTTGACATAGGTGAACGCAAAGCCGTGTCTGCCATTGAAGGTCACTGCACCGGTGTAGGCCCTCGGCTTGTCCTCGTCAGGCACGTCCTTCGTGTGATCGTTCAGGTCTGCTTTGCAGGCGTCCACATAGGAGAGAACTTCTTCGCAGCGATCCTGTGCACCGACAACCTCTGCGAACACGCGCATGGAACGATAGAAGCCCTCATCAATGAAGCCCTTGGTGCGATAGCGGATGCTGACGACCGGGATGCCGGTCTGCGCCTGCAGCTCATTGCAGTCGTCCTCGTTGTAACCGGCGATGATGACGTCCGGCTGCGCCTGAATGATCGCCTCGGCATAGCCGTTGTTCTCTCCGGAGCCGCCGCCGGGGCCGACGCTGGGCAGGGTTTTGAGCTGTTCATGGTAGACGGGGCTGTAATCGAAGCGGACGGACATTTTTTCGATGTCCATGTCCTCTGCGCCGACCATCATGTCCACCACGTCCAGATACGCGGCGAAGCGCGGTCCCATGGAGCCCAGGCAGACGATGGAGTTCACTTCGTAGGGAATCTCCACCTCACGGTTCCATACGTCAACGACTGTGCGCGTTTCAGGTGTGGCCTCCGCAAGGGCGCAGGTTGCCATTGCGAAAACCATCGACAGGGCCAGCAGAATAGAAAGCAGTTTTTTCATTGTCCTTTGTTCCTTCCTTTCATGGTTTCAAATGTTCGTAGTGGCCTTCATCGGCTCGATTCTACCACAGTTTATTCTGCGTTTTAAGCCTCCCTGGGGGATGGAAATTATAGTTGAAAACGCAGCTTTCAGGGAATCCGGTTCAATCGACTTCCTCCGCATCCACAAAGACGGAGACCGTCTGGAAGGGCAGGGGCTTTCGGCTCAGCTTGATGGCATCCTGCACCATCGTCGTCAGATTCGTGCAGCAGGGTGTATCCATGCGGATGACCGTGACGCTGCGGATGTCATTGATGGAGATGATCTTGGCCAGCTTGGTACTGATGTCGAAATCGGTCTCCGGACAGCACAGCAGCGGAATCCGCCCAGGTGTCAGTCGGTCATGAAGATTGACATGGCAGAACGCGGCGCAGTCTGCGGCCACCAGAAGGTGCGCTCCATGAAAGAAGGGCGCGGTCTCTGAAATCTTCCACAGCTTGATGGGCCATTGCAGCAGCCTGAATCCTTCGCCGTTTTCCAGACGCTCCGACGTAGCAAACGGATCGCCGCTTTCCCATGGATTGTGCGGTCTGATGATTGACATATGCAGCCTCCTATCGTCCTCCCGATGCCCTGAAACGAGAAGAGGCGCGCCGTTCACCACGCAGCGCGCCTCCACCGCCATGGATGGAATCAACATAGATGGAATGAATCAAGGGTTCCGTTCATCACAAGTGCATTATACCTGCGGAAACAACTTCGCACAAGCTCCCGTGGGGGATACGATTTTTGCATTTCGGGAATCCCCCCTGACCCTTTTTTGCCCCAAATAGCATCCTCAACCGTCTGTTTCGCTCCAATATTCAGACAATTTCTATACTTAATCAGGGAAAACTTCATGAATTTCCCACAAGAAATTCCTCCAGATCCCGTGCCGGGGCATGGGATAGCCTGTGTACAAGCTGAAGCCAATAGAGCTACACGCGGACATCAAGAAAAAGGCATCCCTTTGCAGAGCTTGCGCAAGGGGATGCCGACCTGATTTATAATGCCAATACACTGTTGGTTCTCCTGCTGGTGCAGGGGTTACAGCACGGAATCAATGAGCCTTTGGGTATAATCGGTCTGGGGATGGTGAATGATTTCATCCGGCGTTCCGGACTCGACGACTCTGCCCTGATACAGCACCAGCACCCGGTCGCAGAAAGCCTGCACCAGCGCCAGATCGTGGCAGATCAGGAGAAAGGAGAGGTTCTCCTGTGCCTTGAGTTCGATCAGCAGAGACAGAATCTGCTTCTGCACGGTGACGTCCAGCGCACTGGTGGCTTCATCACAGATCAGAATGGCTGGATTGACCGCAAGGGACCGCGCAATGGCTGCGCGCTGGCATTGTCCGCCGCTGACCTGATGGGGATAACGCTTCGCAAACTCTGCATCCAGTCCACAGCGCGCCAGCAGCGCCTCCACCCGCGCACGGGTTTCCCTGCGGGATATGCCCTGGTTTCGCAGGCTCTCGCCGATGCCGTCGCCCAGCGTCCGCCGGGGGTCAAAGGACTCCGTCGGCATCTGAAACACCATCTGAATACTGCGGTAAATCTCCCGCAGCTCCTTTCCCTTTGCATGGGTTATATCGCGGCTTATGAGTCGGATCGTGCCCTCGGTGGGCTCGGTCAGGCGGGCGATCATCCTTGCGATGGTGCTCTTGCCAGAGCCGGATTCACCCACGATGCCAAGACATTCGCCCCTTTCCAATCGGAAGCTCACATCGTTCACAGCGACAAATTCATTCTTGTGGGTGCGAAAGACCTTCTTCAGACCCTCCACCTCGAGCAGCGTTTCGCCCAAAGCCCTCACCTCCGCTCATGCGCGCTTCAGATGAAGCACGGAATCCATCAGCTGCTGTGTGTATTCGCCCTCGGGCGCATCCAGCACGCGGTCGCGTTCGCCATAATCCATCATTTTTCCGTCCTTGAGCACCAGAATCCGATCCGCCATCCTACGCACGACGCCGATGTTGTGGGTCACGAGAATGATGGCCGTGCCGTATTCCCGGCGCATGAGCATCAGCTCCTCCACCACCTGCTTCTGCACGGTGACGTCCAGCGCGCTGGTGGGCTCGTCCGCCAGCAGCAGCTTCGGTCGAAGCAGCATTGCCATGCAAATGCCCACGCGCTGGTTCATGCCGCCGGACAGCTCAAAGGGGTAGCTGTTCAGAATGCGCTGAACATCCTCCAGGCCAATCTTGCGCATGATTTCCGCTGCAGCGGCATCACTCTGCCTGCGGGGTACACGCCGATGGGCGCACATGGCTTCATGAATCTGCGCGCCCACCGTGCGCACCGGACACAGGGCTGCCTTGCAATCCTGAAATACCATGCTGATTTCCCGGCCGCGCAGACTGCACAGCTGCTTTTCCGACATGTCTGTCAGGTTTTCTCCGCGATAGAGAATGTCACCCCGCGTCACCATGCCAGCACTTCCCAGAAGTCCCATAGCGGCACGGATGAGGGTGCTCTTGCCGGAGCCGGATTCACCCACGACGCCCAGGATTTCCCCCTCATTCAGATCAAAACTGACGTCCGTCACAACGGGCGTGCCGTTGTAACAAACGGTGACATTCTCAACGCGAAGCAAAGGAGCCATCGTATTCCTCCGGATTTATTCGATGTTCAGGTCGGCAGTGATTTCATAGTAATCGCAGGGATGGGCCTCGAGGCCGGTGACGTTGGCCGCAGTTACGATGCCCATGTTCAGATGGGACACGAAGAAGAACGCGTCGTCATCCAGGATTGCCTGCTGGAGCTGCACGGCCAGCTCGGCGCGCACCTCGGGATCGAAGCTCTGATGCAGCTCCTCCACGAGGGCGGTCACGGTAGGATTTTCGTACTTGCCGTAGTTCTTGGAGCCCACGACGGTGCTGGTGAAGAAGTACTCCGGATCGCCGGTGGGCGCGGTGGTGGTGGAGCTGACATAGACGTCAAACTCGCCGTTGCCTGCGTAGGTGCGATGATCGGTGGTGTCGTTGACCTCCACGTCGATGCCGATCGCCTTCAGCGTCGCCTGAGCGTACTCCGCCAGCTTCGGCTGCTCCAGACGGGTGGGATAGGTCAGCCAGGTGATCGTCAGCTTCTGTCCATCCTTGTCTGCATAACCGTCGCCATCGGTATCCGTCCAGCCGGACTCCGCCAGCAGTGCCTTCGCGCCCTCGGGATCATAGCCCACCTGGGTCACGGCTTCGTTGCCGTAGGAGAAGCTGCTGGGGAAGGCAGCAACGGCGGGAATGCCGCGGCCCTGCATGATGACGTTGCAGAAGCCCTCCTTGTCGATGCCCATCTCGATGGCGCGGCGGATGTTCTGATCCTGCATCAGCTCGGATTCAAAGTTGAACTGGCCGAAGAAGCAGCGGCTGGTCGCAACGGAATGAATGGTATAGTTCGGGTTCTCAAACAGCGCGTAGTTGTCGTACTGAAGTCCGTAGGAGCCCTGAATGTCGCCGGTCTGCAGCGCAGCGGTCAGTGCGCTGGCGTCCTCGAAGGACTTCACGATGACGTTCTCCACCGGAACCTCACCGCCCCAGTAGTGCTCGTTGCGCACCAGCGTGATCTCCGTGGGGGAAACGGCGGTGGCCACATAGGGGCCGGTTCCGGCGACGTTGGCGTTTCCGCCCTCGCCCTGAATGCCGTACTCCATGTCGATGATCGCACCGTAGGGATCGCCCAGATAGTTGATGATGGCCGGGCAGGGCTCGGTGGTGTGGATGGTCAGGGTCAAGCCATCAGCCTCGATGGATTCGATCATCAGATCGTAGGGTGCGCGGTCATGCACCTCAACCAGATGCTCCAGGCACTCCTTGACGGCCTGCGCATCCATCACGCGGCCGGAGGAGAACTGCACGCCCTCGCGCAGCTGAATCTGTACCGTGGTCTCGTCGAGGAACGCATACTCGGTGGCCAGCCAGGGCTCGACCTCCATGTTGTCGTTGTACTTGAACAGCGTCTCGCCCACGCCGTAGCGCAGGGCGCTCCAGCCGGAGTAGTTGTCGTGGGGATTCAGGCCCGCATCGCCCATGGACTCGCCATAGCCGGTGGTTCCGTACACAAACGTGCTCTCCGCAAGCGCGGCGGGCATCGCTGCAGCCAGCAGCACGCAGGTCAGCAACAATGCAAGAATCTTCTTCATATCAAGCACCTTCCCGTTTTGTAGTATTATGAGCACGGCCCCTAGGAAAGCCGGTCATTTCAGATTTCGCTCCTTGGGATCCATGAAATCCCGAAGCGTATCGCCCAGCAGGTTGAAGATCATCACCGTTACAAAAATGGCCAGACCCGGTGAGAGCACCATCCACGGCGAGATCTGCAGCATGCTGCGGCCATCGTTGATCATGCTGCCCCACTCCGCCATGGGCGGCTTTACGCCCAGTCCCAGGAAGGACAGGCCCGCCAGCTCCATCATCATCGTACCGATGTCCAGCACCGCCGTGACGAGAATTGGCCCCGCAATGTTGGGCAGGATGTGCTTCACCAGCAGCTTTGGCCCGCTGCTGCCCGACAGACGCGCCGCCATCAGATAGGAGGAACTCTTCTGCTGAAGCGTCAGCCCCCGGGCCAGGCGCGCGAACTTCGGCCAGCCAATGAAGGCAAGCGCCAGAATCGCATTCTGGATGCCGCCTCCCAATACGCCGGCAACCGCCAGCGCAAACACAAGGCTGGGAAACGCCAGAAACAGATCGGAGATGCGCATCAGCGTCGTATCAAGCTTTCCGCCGTACCATCCGCATGCGATGCCCACGGCAGAGCCGAACGCCGTCACCACTGCAACGAGCACCAGCGTGGCATAGATGCTCGTCCGGCTGCCCACCAGCACGCGCGAGAACATGTCCCGTCCGTAGCGATCTGTGCCCATCAGGTGCGCGCTGCTTGGCGCCTGCTGTGCAATGGACAGATCCTGCGCATAGGGATCGTAGGGACAGAGCTGCTCGGAAAAGATCGCAACCAGCAGAAGCAACGCGGCCAACGCTGCAAACACCGTCAGTTTTGCGCGAATGTGATTCTTTTTCACCCGCTTCACGCGGAGGGTGGTCGGTTTTGCACCCATCATTCGCTTGCACCTCCCAGCCGAACCCGCGGATCCAGACAGTGGTGAATGATGTCGGTCAGAAGATTGACCGCCACATAGATGATCGCCATCCACGCCACATATGCCTGGATAATGGGATAATCGCGCATGGTGATGGCGTCCACCGCCAGCTTGCCCACGCCGTCCCACATGAAGATGGTCTCCACGATGGCTGTGCCGCCCAGCAGCGAGCCAATGGACAGCGCCAGCAGCGTGATGATCGTCAGCATGGAGGACTTCATCACGTTCTTCCAGATGATCACACGACCGCGCACGCCCCGCGACCGGGCTCCGGCAACATAGTCCTTGTTCAGCTCCTCCAGCACCGTAGCGCGCACCTGACGGGTATACTTTGAAGCCATGGAAACCGTCAGGGTCAGGGTTGGCAGCACCAGACTCTGCAGCAGATTCTTTGTGGTGATCACGGGGAGCCATCCGAGCCGGATTGAAAAGAAGTACATCAGCACCAGCGCCGCGAAGAAGTTCGGCATGGAATTTCCGATAAAGCTCAGAACGCGAATGACATAATCAATGAAGCGATTGTGCCGGATTGCAGAAAGCACGCCCAGCGGGAGTGCCACCGCCACCGTCAGCAATATGGAAGAGGCCGTCAGCAGAATCGTCGCAGGAAGTTTGGAGACGAAGGTTGTATATACATCCCGCTTTGACACATAGCTGGTTCCCATATCGCCGGTGATCATGCCTGCGAACCACTTTCCGTATTGAACGAGAAACGGCTGGTCGAGACCATATTCCGCCTTTGTTGCGTCGATGATTTCCTGAGATACGTTCGCGCCCGCACGGTCATACATATACGTTACCGCGTCGCCGCCTGCCAGACGCATCATACCGAAGGATAGAAAAGTGATTCCAATCAGAATCGGAATCAGTTGCAAAAGGCGTTTCAATATATATTTGAGCATGCGCTTTCACTTCCTGAAGAGATCTGCGGTCATACATGGAGCCTGCGTTATCAAATCACGATGGAAAAATTATAAATCCTCCTATGTGCCTCCGCAAGCCCCGGTAGGGGATAGAAATTTCTCTCTCCGTATCCCCCGTGGGGGCTTGTGGAGCGGGTTTTGAACTGCTAAAATTTTCGGAGAGGTGATTTGATCATGGCATCCAGCCTGAAATCCGAGATCTCGGCATACTGGACGGGGAGAACCGATTCCTTTGCGCAGCTACGAAGAGATGAATTTGACAGCGCCAAGCGCGCCCAATGGGAAGCGGAGCTTCTGCACCTCCTGCCCCGGCGCGACGGCCTGCACATTCTGGATGTAGGCACGGGTACGGGGTTCTTCGCGCTGATCCTTGCAGCCATGGGGCACGAGGTCACGGGAATTGATCTGACCGAATCCATGATCCTTCGCGCGCGGGAGGAGAGCGTTCGGCGGAATCTGCCGGCAACCTTTCTGGTGATGGATGCTGAAAACCCGGCTTTTCCCGACGAAGCCTTTGATGCGGTGGTTACGCGCAACCTGACCTGGAGTCTGCCGCATCTGGAAGCGGCCTATCGCCAGTGGCATCGCATGCTGAAGCCCGGCGGTGTGTTGATCAACTTCGACGCAGACTATTGCCGCGAACAGACTGCGCGAGCGCTCCCCGCATACCATGCGCACAATGCAATCACCGCAGATCAGGCGGCAGAATACGAACACCTGAAATCGGAACTGCGTCCGACGCAGCATCCTCGCCCGGAATGGGACTGCACGCTGCTGAAACAGATCGGTTTTTCGGAAATCCGTGTGGACAACGCCCTGTCCGAGCGGCTCTATGCCCAAGCCGACGCCTTTTTCAATCCAACGCCCATGTTTGCGCTCAGCGCTGTGAAATGATCCGGACGATTCCAAGACAGGAGAACAACGACATGCTGAAAGAGGAGAACCAAACCTACTGGACAAATCGCGCCCCGGGCTATTCCGAGGTCAACCAGGTGGAATTGAATACGCCGCAGCGGGAGATCTGGGAGGAGACGCTGCTGGAGCAGCTTCAGCGCGCCTTCCCCGGACGCGCAATGGAGGAGCTGAATGTTCTGGACGTGGGCACCGGCCCCGGCTTCTTTGCAATCATCCTCACGGAGCTGGGTTGCCGCGTGACCGCCGTGGATTACACCCCGGCGATGCTGGCGGAGGCGCGCAGAAATGCCGGCGCACTGGCGGAGCGGATTCGCTTTGCTGAAATGGACGCCGCCCACCTGCTCTTTGAAACCAACAGCTTCGACGCAATCTTTACCCGCAACCTGACTTGGAATCTGCCGGAGCCCGAAGCGGCCTATGCGGAATGGCTGCGGGTGCTGAAGCCGGGCGGACTGCTGGTCAACTTTGATGCGAATTGGTACACGCACCTCTACAATCCTGCTGCCCGTGCTGCCTACGATGAGGATCGCCGACACACAGAGCTGGCGCAGGTCAAGGACGAGTACGCCTGTACGGACATCGACGCCATGGAAGGCATTGCGCGCAGGGTGCCGCTGAGCCGCATACTCCGGCCTGAATGGGATCTGAACTGCCTGCGCTCTCTGGGAGCGGTTGAGCCTGTTGCCGATGCGCGCATCTGGGAAAGAGTCTGGTCCCGCGAGGAAAAGATCAACTTCCGCGCAACGCCCATGTTTATGGTCTCTGCCCGGAAGCGCTGAAAGAGAATATCGTATGCCACAGAAGATTCATGGGTTTCATCCGGTTCCCGGGACACAGCTTTCCATTCCATGCACAGTTCTGGAGGGCGCGCCGGGAAGGACGGCGTTGGTGACCGCTGGAATACACAGCGCCGAGTATGTTGGTATTCAAGCGCTCATGGAGCTGAGAGACGAATTAAACCCGGAGATGCTTCAGGGAAAGGTGATCCTGCTGCCTCTGGTAAATCGGTCGGGCTTTGAAAACCGTACCATGAGCATGGTATGGGAGGATGGCAAGAATCTGAACCGGGTCTTTCCCGGTAATTCATGCGGAAGTGTGGCAGAGAGACTGGCCTTTTCCGTCATGAATGATTTCATTCGCTGCGCAGATTTGTTCATCGATCTTCACTGCGGCGATGGCTATGAAACGCTCACGCCCTATGTCTATTTCGTGGGAGATACTCCCTCAGAGGAAGAATCCCGGCGTCTCGCAGAAGCGGTGGCCGTGCCCTGCGCCGTGCGCTCATCCTGTCACAGCGGCGGTGCTTACAATGTCGCTTCTGTTGCAGGCATTCCATCCGTACTCATTGAGCGCGGCTGTATGGGAATGTGGAGCCGTGATGAAGTGGATGCGGACAAGGCCGACGTGATCAACCTGCTGCGCGTTGCGGGTATGATCGAGGGAAAACCCGCACTTTATCCCAAGGATTTCATCTTTGAGGAGGTCGTCTACGAGGACGCGCCCGCGACCGGTCTCTGGTATCCCGACATTCAGACGGGCAGTCGGTTTCACAGAGGCGACCGGCTCGGCGTCATTTGTGATTACCTGGGAAAGAAGCTGCACGAAGTCATTGCAAAGACAGATGGACTGATGCTGTATCAGACATCTTCACTCAATGTGCTGGAAAAAGGCCCGATGGTTGCCTATGGCGTCCTACCCTGCGGGTCGAAGGCCAAATACTGATTCTTATTCGGAGGTTATTTGTCATGGGACACGAGGAACACGAGCATCTGCACGAGCATGAACACGAGCACGTCCACACCCACGAACATACGCACGCGCATGTCCACGAGGACGGCGAAGCGCACAGCCATCCGCATGCCCACGCCCACTCCCACGAACACATGCACGAGCATGAGCATGCCCATGACCATCCGCATGCGCACGAGCATCTGCACGAGGCAGGTCACAGCCACGACCACACACATGAGCATCTGCACGACGCGGAACATGCCCATCACCATGACCACAGTGCGCCCGAGGTTTCCCCGAAGGACGAGCTGGTGGCGTTGATGAAGTACATGGTCGGCCATAACGCCGCGCACATCGACGAGCTGGCGGAGCTGGCCAAGCAGTTGGACACCATCGGCGAGACAAACGCCTACGACCGCATCCAGCACGCGGTTGAACTGTTCCGGCACGGAAACGAGCATCTCGCTGAAGTGCTGCAGGATTTACAGTAAAGATCCGGGGAGCCCTCTGAAACCAGAGCGCTCCCCTTTTCATCTTCCATGCATAGCAATGCGCGATCTTCAGTCCACAAAGATGCCCGCGTTTTCAAGGACTTCTTCAATGTCGTCCGCACGGATTCCTTCAAAGGCAACGCGCATTGTCTTCATGACAATGTTGATTTCTACTGACTGCACGCCCTTGAGCCGCATCAGCATCTCGGTAATCTGCATCTGGCATTGTTCGCAGTGCACGCGCTGCGTACACGCCTGACAGCTCAAATAGGTAAAGCGATAATCCCGCGTCATGTGCATCTTCTCCCGATTCCCCAAAAATCATGGCGATGGCAGACATGAGGCGCACCGCCGTTCAAGGACAATGCGCCTCCGCCCATCCAGAGCGTGACAGAGGAGTGTTTCCGCCACATGATGATTGTAGCAAAACCGGTGCGTTCCCACAACCTCCCGAGGGGGATAAAAATATATATCAAGATGTTAACTGTTAATTAACATATCCCCGTAGGGGGCTTGTATCACTGATATGCAGGCTTTATAATCCTATCATAACGGTGTGTGGGTACGCCAAACGCGCACCGTGACAACCGGAGACGCCAATGGGGTGGCCTCTCCATACGGGGATAAAATAAAGGAGGATAAGATTATGGCATGTTTTCTGGTAACCGTTGCTGAGGCGGCTGTTGTTTCCGCAGTGAATGCGGCTCAGAAGAAAAAGGGAACGACGGAGAAATCCAAGAATCCGTTTGTCAAGAAGCTCAACTGGCTTCCCAAATTCCTGTGGGGCGGCTCCTTCCTTCTGGCCTTCGAGCATGTGTGGCACGGCGAGGTCACGCCCTGGTTCCCCTTCCTGACCGCCGCGTCCAATCCGGCGGATGCGGCTGAGATGCTGCATGAAATGGGTACGGCGGGCGTCTGTATGGCCTTGCTTGTCACAGGCTTCTGGGTTGCAGCGGTGCTCGTCACCAATGCGATTGAAAAGCGTCCCGACCGTC